>NZ_VMLZ01000024.1:0-81037 GCF_013276955.1 Streptococcus sp. 1453 | reverse complement strand
AAAACTTTTTTCATCAAGTGTTCCATCTGCAACATACTATAGTCCGTACGGGATTCGAACCCGTGTTACCGCCGTGAAAAGGCGGTGTCTTAACCCCTTGACCAACGGACCAGAGTTGGTATTTTCAACTCTTACTATTATACCGACTTTTCAAACTTTGTCAACACCTTTTTTAAACTTTTTTACTTTTTTACATGACCGTAACTTCTCAAAGTAACTTCCACCATAGCGGAACTTAATCTGAAACGCTTTCAGATGAGGGGATTTTGTGTGCTCTTTTTTTCGATTCATTTTGGCTACAAAAGCAATGAAATCAAGCATTAGTAAAACCAGTAGAACTTACCCTGACACGAATTTCCACTGGTTTTTACGATTTTTATCAGACCAACTTCCACTTGGATTAGCAGTAGAACTTAGTTTGGGAATTTACCTTTTTTTCAAATCAACTTTTTCAAATTATAGTAAAAAGAGCCAGAATTATACTGACTCTTCTATTGTTCATTAAACTTAGAAGCACGTTCTTCTCCCCACCAATAGGGGATTAGTTCTGCGACTTTAACTGTTTTTCTTGTATCATAGTCCATCATGACTTCTGCATCTTTATTTTCAGCGTTCAACTCTAAAAGGAATTCTCTGCAAGCTCCACAGGGCATTCCTGAACTTCCACCATAAGGTGGTTTGTCTCGAAAGGCTAATACTTTTTTAACCTTAGTTTGTCCTGAAAATTGGTACATATTGAAGAGTGCCGCCCGTTCTGCGCAGAGATGGAAAACACCACAGGTTCCCTCCATACAGAATCCTGTAAATATTTGTCCATCTTCTGCTTCTACTGCAGCTACAACATGATTGGCATAAACAAAGTCTGATACTTCATGTGGATTGTATAGTTTCTGTGCTTCTTCGTACATCTTTTCCCAGATGTCCATTATTACATCCTTCTTATTTAGAGATTTCTTTTAGCATGTTTTCGATATGCTGGATTGATTTTTCACGACCTAACAAGAAGATAGTATCTGGCAATTCTGGTCCATGCATTTCACCTGAAACTGCTATACGAATAGGCATGAAAAGATTTTTCCCTTTAATACCTGTTTCTTTTTGGACTGCTTTAATTTGTGGGAAAATATTTTCTGTTACAAATTCATCGTCTGTCATCGCTTCAAGTTTTGCTTTGAAGGCTTCAAGAACTGTTGGGACTGTTTCCCCCACCATGACTTCGCGCTCTGCTTCGGTCAATTCTGGGAAATCTGAGAAGAAGAGATCTGTCAATGGGATAATCTCATCCACTGATTTCATTTGTGGTTTATAGAGCTCAACTAGTTTTTCAGCTTTGTCAGTCAATCGACCTGCTTCTTCTAGGAATGGTTTTGCCATTTCAAAGATAGTTTCTAGGTCTGCATTCTTGATATAATCATTGCTCATCCAGTCTAGTTTTTTCTGGTCAAAGGCTGCTGGAGACTTGCTGAGGCGGTTTTCATCGAAAAGTTTAATCAGTTCTTCACGAGAGAAGATTTCATCTTCGCCACCTGGGTTCCAACCAAGAAGAGCAATAAAGTTAAAGACTGCTTCTGCTAAATAACCTTTTTTGCGGTAGTCTTCAATAAACTGAAGGGTGTTGGTATCGCGTTTAGACAATTTTTTCCCAGTTTCAGAGTTGATAATCAAAGTCATGTGACCAAACTCTGGAGCTTCCCAACCAAGTGCTTCATAAACCATGAGCTGTTTTGGTGTATTAGCAATGTGGTCGTCTCCACGGATTACGTGAGAAATTTGCATATCATGGTCATCGATGACAACGGCAAAGTTGTATGTTGGGTAACCGTCTTTCTTTTGGATAACCCAGTCACCACCGATATTGCCACCTTCAAATTCGATATCGCCTTTGACCATATCATGCCACTTGTAGATACCTGACTCATTGACAGCCAAGCGAACAGTGGGAATAATTCCTGCTGCTTCACGTTCTGAGATGTAAGCGACTTTTTCTTCCTCATTCATACCAAGGTATTCATTTACGTAGCGAGGAGTTTCACCAGCTGCTTCTTGGCGTTCGCGTTCAGCTGCCAACTCTTCTTCTGTAACGTAAGATTTGTAGGCTTTTCCTTCAGCTAACAGTTGGTCGATGTATTTTTGATACAAGTCCAAACGCTCAGACTGGCGGTAATTTTCATGTGTTTCTGGGCTTTCATCCCAATCCATACCTAACCAGCGAAGGTTTTCAAGTTGTGAACGTTCACCATCCTCGACATGACGTTTACGGTCAGTATCTTCGATACGAATGATAAAAGTTCCACCATGATGACGTGCGTAAAGGTAGTTGAACAATGCTGTACGGGCATTCCCGATGTGTAGTAGTCCTGTTGGACTTGGTGCGTAACGTACGCGGATATCTTTTGACATAGTTTCTCCTATAAAGTCTCTAGGCGTCTGCCTTTTTGCTCTCTATATTATATCACAAGTCTTGGCTGAGTCCAATTTCTATGGATAAAGAGAGTAAAAAGAGTGGACAAACCACTCTTTTCTTCTATTATAGACGTGCGTTAAGCTCTTTGCTCAATTCTTCAAATCCTGGTTTTCCAAGAAGGGCAAACATGTTACGTTTGTAAGCTTCAACACCTGGTTGGTCAAATGGGTTGATAGCATTCAAATAACCTGAAAGAGCGATAGCCAATTCGAAGAAGTAGATAGTGTATCCAAGAGTGAAAGCGTCTTGCTCTGGAAGAGTCACGTACATGTTTGGTACATCACCATCTGTGTGGGCAAGAAGAACACCATCAGTCGCTTTTTTGTTTACAAAGTCAACGTCTTTTCCTTGAAGGTAACCAAGTCCATCAAGGTCTTCTTCCAAGCTAGGGATAATCACGTTTTTACGAGGTTTGTCAACACGGACAACTGTTTCAAACATGATACGAGTTCCTTCTTGAATAAATTGACCCAATGAGTGCAAGTCAGTTGAGAAGTTGGCTGAAGTTGGATAGATACCTTTTTGGTCTTTTCCTTCTGATTCACCAGCCAATTGTTTCCACCACTCTGAGAAGTACTGAAGTGATGGCTCATAGTTTACCAAGATTTCAGTTGCATAGCCTTTACGGTAAAGGATATTACGAACAGCTGCATATTGGTAAGCTTCGTTTTCAGAGATTTTGTCTGAAGTGTAGTCTTTGCGAGCTGCGTTAGCACCTTCCATGAGGGCTTTAATGTCAGCTCCTGATGCAGCGATTGGAAGCAAACCAACTGCTGTCAATACTGAGAAGCGTCCACCGATGTCATCTGGAACAACAAATGTTTCCCAGCCGTTAGCATCTGCTTCAACCTTAACAGCACCTTTTTGGCGGTCAGTTGTTGCATAGATACGTTTGTTAGCCTCTTCTTGACCATATTTCTTAACCAAGAGTTCTTTGAAGACACGGAAAGCAATCGCTGGTTCAGTTGTTGTACCTGATTTAGAAATCACGTTTACTGAGAAGTCTTTGTCTGCAACATACTCTACCAAGTCAGCAAGGTAAGTAGATGAGATTGAGTTTCCTGCGTAAAGGATTTGTGGAGCCTTGCGTTCTTCTTTTGTTTGCAAGTTAGCAAAGTGGTGGTTCAAGAAGTCGATTGCTGCTTTAGCACCAAGGTAAGATCCACCGATACCAATTACAACCAAGACATCGCTGTCTGATTTGATTTGCTCAGCAGCTTTCAAGATACGGTTAAATTCTTCGCGGTCGTAGTTTTCAGGAAGGTCCAACCATCCCAAGAAGTCGCTACCAGCACCAGTTCCTTTACGGATCAATTCATCTGCTGCTGTTACTTGTGATTGCATGTATTCCACTTCATGTGGTGCAACAAATTTGTCTAAAACTTTTGAATAATCAAATTTAATATGTGACATGTTATTCCTCCAATATTTCTTCTTTTCTATCATAACGCTTACCTTCGTTTTTTTCAAGTTTTTTTGTCAAATTTCTCCAATTTTTATCAGAATTCAAACGTTTGCGTAAAAATCCCACATTCCAAAAATTTTGAAAAAATAAAAGAAAGAACGACTAGATGTTCCAGTCGTTACAGTTCATTCAATAAATACTCAAATAATTCTAAATTACCATCTTCTTCATTAACCAGAAACTCTGGATGCCACTGCAAACCGATAATGCGGTGCTCATCGATAGACTCAATCGCTTCGATGGTCTGGTCTCTTGGATCAATAGCAGTTACACGGAAATTAGGTGCCAAATCTTTAATGCTTTGACGATGGACAGAGTTGACCTGACTTTCTTTCCCAAATAGCTTGGCCACCACGCTTCCTTCCACTGTCTCAATAGAGTGAGATGTTCCGAAAGGTAGGCCTTGCCAGTGACCTTCGATTTCTTGATTGAGGGTTCCACCAAAGGCAACATTGACAAGTTGGACACCGCGACAGATTGCCATAATTGGTTTATTCTGACGAAGCGCTTCTTTCAGGAGAGCCAGTTCAAACTCATCACGTACTAGATTGTAATCATCGCTCTCGATGGTCTTTTTCTCTCCATAAAACTGAGGATGGACATTTTGACCGCCTGTCAAGATAAGTTTGTCAATCATTTCTACATAATCGCGTACAACTGACTCATCACCAACAGGAATGACTAAAGGGAGACCACCGACTTGACGAATGCTCTCTGCGAATCTACAAGATACAGATGAATGAATGTTTTTGCCTTCTGCGTCTACGGGACATAGATTTGCAGCAACTCCTACAACCGTTCTAGCCATGATGTCTCTCCTTTCGAATGTTAACGATAGTCCTATCATATCACTCAAAATGACTTTCGTCTAATATGTTTTTTTAAAGGTCGTGATAAAAATTTTTTATGGACAAGAAAAAGCTGCCCACATAGGACAACTTTTTTCTTATTCAAAGACAAATTGATTGTGATAGAGTTCTGAATAGAATCCACCTAGTTTCAAAAGTTCATGGTGGTTACCACGTTCAATGACTTCTCCATCTTTAAGGACAATAATCTGGTCTGCATTGAGAATGGTTTTCAAGCGGTGGGCAATGACGAAACTAGTTCTACCTGCTACCACCGCCTCCATGGCATGCTGAATCTTGCTTTCTGTCACCGTATCTACGTTTGAAGTTGCTTCATCTAGAATGAGAACTTCTGGATCTGTCATCAGGGTTCGAGCGATAGAAATCAATTGCTTTTGTCCTGTCGAGAAGATGCTCTGGTCGTCATCTATAAGGGTATCGTATTTATCAGGCAAACTTTCGATATAGTCATGAATGTGGGTTGCCTTGGCTGCTGCCTCAACCATTTCTTGACTAGCATCTGGCACACCGAAACGGATATTGTCTCGAATGGTTTCGCTAAACAAGACCGAATCCTGCAAGACAATTCCCACTTTACTTCTGAGACTATCTAAATCATAGTCACGAATGTCTTTCCCATCAAAATAAATACCACCAGCATCAACATCATAAAAGCGATTGATGAGGTTCATAATAGTCGTTTTCCCTGACCCTGTCGGCCCAACAACCGCTGTCATCTGGCCTTTAGGGGCAGAAATACTGACATCTTTCAAAATAGGTTTATCAGGCAAATATGAGAAATCAATATGACTAATTTCAACACCTTCTTGCAACTGAGTGAAGATTGGAGCCTTTTCAGGTCGGATTTCTTCCTCTGCGTCAAACATTTCCTGAATCCGTTCAGCACCTGTAAAGGCCAACTGAAGACTTCCCCAACTAGCTGCAACCTGAATAATAGGCTGGTAGTACTGCTGTGAAAATTGGGCAAACATAACAATCAAGCCTAGGGCTGTACTTGTTTCAATAGTCTTATCATTCAAAAGTAAAGCTGAACCAGCAAAGATGACGATGGCTGTATTAACCAGACTCATGCCGTTCATGACAGGGAAAAGAATTCCTGAGAACATCCTTCCTTTAAAAGTTGCCTTGCGCACGCGCTCATTTTGTTCAAGAAATCCTGTCATCATATCCTCTTGAATTCCTTGCACAATCACGGCTTTTTGGCCTGAAATACTCTCGTCCATATAGGCATTGAGCTTCCCTACCTCTTTCTGCTGAAGGTTGGTATATTTGCGTGCCATTTTCACGATAAAAATCAGCATGAGGAAGGCCACTGGTGTGCTGGCAATAGCGATGAGAGCCAGCGTCACATTTCTCGAAAACATGACAAGAATCAGACCAATGTATAAAACAATATTGCTCATGACCTGAATCAAGCTTTCGTTAAAGGCTTGGAGGATATTATCCAAATCACTGGTAAAACGAGACAAGATATCGCCATCTTGTCGGCGGTCAAAGAAAGAAACCGTCAAGCGAGCAAGCTTACCGAAGAGGCCTTTGCGCATCTCGTTGGTCGACTCTGCAATCACGCGCGTCATGAGACACATGTATATGACACTGGAGATAAAGAGAACCAAAACCAGCAGGCCAAGATTGACCATGATTCCTGATAGACTCTGCCAAACAAGTTCTGGATTGCCATCTTGATAAGCTTGAACTAAATTAGCTAGCTGCGTCACTGCTTGTCCAGAAAAGACCGGAAAGAGGGCTTGGGCAAGAGTTGCCAGAACAATCATCAGGATAACAACTACAAATGATAGCTTATAGACTTTAAAATAATTCCAAAAAAATTGAACTATCTTCATGTTACTCCTCCTTTCCTTTCTGTGTTTCATAGATTTCACGGTAAACGGCATTGTTGGCAACCAAGTCTGCATGCGTGCCTTGACCAATCAATCGTCCTTGATCCAGTACCAAGATCTTGTCTGCATGGACAACCGAGCTAATCTTTTGCGCGATGATAATGGTTGTTGTTCCCTTCAAGTCCTTATTCAAAGCCTCCTGAACCAGGCGCTCTGACTTGGCATCCAAGGCCGAGGTCGAATCGTCAAAAATCAGAATACGTGGATTGCTGACAATTCCACGAGCAATCGACATCCTTTGTTTTTGCCCACCTGAGAAATTGGTTCCCCGTTCCTCAACTGGACTTTCAAAGGTTTTCTCCATACGATGAATGAATTCACTGGCTTGGGCAATATTGGCTGCACGCTCCATTTCAAATAGAGTAGCATCTCCCTTACCCTGTCTCAAGTTATCTGCAATCGTTCCACTAAAGAGAATAGCACGTTGGAGAACGATAGAAACTGTTTTACGCAGGGTCCCTTCACTCACTTCGCGAATATCCTTACCTCCGATTTTGATAGCCCCTTCTTGTGGGTCAAAGAGACGTGGAATCAATTGAGCCAAGGTTGATTTTCCTGCACCAGTCGCCCCAACGACACCAACCATTTGACCAGGTTCAATAGTAAAGCTCACATCTTTCAGCATCGGTTCCTTATCCATTGGATAGGTAAAGGTCACATTTTCAAAGCTAAGACTTCCGACTAACTCTTCATCTGGGACATTCTTGAAGGTCATGGCTGGCTCTGCGTCCAGAATTTCTCGAATACGACGCATAGAAATCATGGCACGACTGACAGAATTTCCCAAAAATCCAACCATGACAATGGTAAAGATAATCTGGCTTAGGTAATTGACAAAAGAAGCAATGGAGCCAACAACTGACGGATCCGACTGAACCATCCCTGCAACTAGCCAAATAGAGAGGAAAACCGCCCCGTAACCGACCAACATCATAAAGGGTTCCACTACTGAAAAGGCATAGCCAATGTAAAGGTTTTGACCGAGAAGCTCGTCTGAAACCTCCGTAAACTTAGCAAACTGCTCTTTTTCTTGGACAAAGGACTTGACCACACGAACGCCACGCAGATTTTCCTTGGCAATGGCATTGATGCGTTCAAGAAGGGTTTGAAACTTGGCAAAACGAGGACCCATCATCCCCATCATGACAGCAGTCAAACCAAAAATCAAGACCACCATGAGAACAATCACCCACCACAGCGAAGGAAGAGTTTGAACCGCCAAGATAAACGAACCGATGAACAAGAGGGGAAGTCTGAAAAGAATTTGGAAGGTCATCATGACTACGTTCTGAATCTGGTTGATATCATTTGTCATTCGAACAACTAGATTTCCCGCATTAAATTGTTCAATATTGGCATAAGAAAAGGTTTGGATTTTACGGAAGGCGTCCTCCCGAAGGTCAGATGAAACTCCTTGGGCAATATAGGCTGCGAGAACAACATTAAGACCACCAGCAACTAGACCGACCACGGCCACACCAATTAACCAAGCCCCGATACTATAAATAGCTTCATATTTCCCAGCAAGGAGAGCGTCTAACACTTCCTGCAGGTAACGCGGTTGCAAAAGTGAACTAGCAACCATCAAGCCTGTCATCAGGAGCGAAGCCAAGGCCTGCCACTTGTAGGTTTTTATTTTCTGAATCAGCATACTTTCTCCTTAAAAAATAGACAAAAGGGAGCGACAATGCGTCAGCTCCTTTTCATTCTGTTTGCGTGATGTTATTCTAACAAAAAAGTGGGAACTTGTCAAAGAAGTCTCCTTGATACAGCTAGAATGACTAGTAAGTTTCTCTTTATAGTTTCTGTTTTAACTCTACTAAGACATTCATAGCCTGCATAGGTGTCATATTGTAAACATCCAGTTTAGACAATTCTGCTAGGATAGGATGCTCTTCTGCCGTATCAAAGAGTGAAATCTGTTCAGTGACGGCACTTGTTTGTCTCATGAGAGCAGGACTTTCTGTCCCTTGATTCTCTAACTGAGTCAAAATCTTATCCGCCCTTGCTAAAAGGTTTGCCGGCAAGCCAGCAATCTTGGCAACATGGATACCGTAGGATTTATCAGCTGGCCCTGGTTCAATCTTATGAAGGAAGGTCACCTGCCCATCCTGCTCTAAGGTTGCCACGTGGACATTGACCAAGTGTTCCAAGCTGGACTCCAGACTAGTCAACTCATGGTAGTGGGTCGCAAAGAGGGTCTTGGCTCCGATATGTTCGTGAATGTATTCGATGATAGACTGAGCAAGAGCCATACCGTCATAAGTTGCAGTTCCACGACCTAACTCATCAAAGAGAATGAGAGAATTCTTGGTCGCATGCGAAATGGCATTGTTGGCCTCCATCATCTCCACCATAAAGGTTGATTGACCTGAAACCAAGTCATCTGCTGCTCCGATACGGGTAAAGATGGCATCAAAAATCGGTAAATGGGCGCTTTCAGCAGGTACATAGGAACCCATCTGGGCCATAATCGCCGTCATGGCTAACTGACGCATGTAGGTTGACTTCCCACTCATGTTTGGCCCTGTAATCAGCTGAATACTGGTATCTTCTGCCATCTGAATCGTATTTGGAATATAGGTCTGAGCCCCCATAACCTTTTCAACGACAGCATGGCGTCCTTTCTGGATATCAATTCGCGAACCATCTCCGAATTCAGGTCGAATCAAATGCTGGGTTTCAGCTACAACCGCCAGACTTTGCAAGACATCAACTGTCGCAATTCCTTGGGCTAGAGCTTGTAAACGTTGGATGTACTTGCTGACCTCTTCACGGATACGCATAAAGATTTCGTACTCTAGGTTGGCTGATTTCTCACGCGCCTCCAGCATATCTCCCTCGATACGGGCTAATTCTTCGGTTCCAAAGCGTTCCGAGTTTTTCAGCGTCGCCTTGCGGAAAAAGTGAGCAGGCACATTTCCCAGTTGCGAATTGGTCACATGGAAATAGTAACCATCCTTTTTATTGTAGTCAATCTTAAGCGTGCTGATACCAGAGTTTTCTCGCTCCTTAGCCTCAATCTCAGCAATCCAGCTAGTCCCTTCTCTGAGAACTCGGCGATATTTATCCAAAGTCTCATCAAATCCCGTCCGGATAATGCCACCTTCTGTAATCACATGAGGAGCTTCAGGAGCAATCGCTGCGCTAATCAAACTCTCCAACTCAGGGATTCCATCCAATTGTTCGATAAGATAAGTTAGAGCAGGTTGCTCCATCCCCTCTAAAATCGCACGAATCCGTGGCACACTGGATAAGGTGGTCGCCAACTGCAAGAGATCCTTTGGGTTGGTCTTGCCAAAAGAAACCCGACTAGCCAAGCGTTCGATGTCATAAACACCCTTGAGACTGTCTGTCAAATCACTGCGCTCAAAGAAATGGTCGAGGAAGACCTGCACCACTTCTTGACGTTGGATGATTCGTTCCTTATCAATCAAAGGACGATGAATCCAAGACCGCAAGAGCCGCATACCCATAGCTGTTTTGGTTTCATCCAAAAGCCAGAAAAGACTGCCTTGCTTCTTGCCTGACCGAGCATTCTCAACCAAATCCAGACTGGCCTTGGTCGCATAATCCATCTGCAAGAAATCCTTGATTTCATAGCGAATAACAGGTTTGAGGTGGTTCAATTCCCTCATCTGAGTCCGATGAACATACTGGAGCAATTTACTAGATGCCGCTTGCTCCACAGATGCCAATCGTGAATCCAGTAAATGAAGGTCTTCAAAGCCTTCTTTTTCATAGGAAAGTACCAGATTCATCTGACGACTAAGGATTTGTTCCTCTTCCTCAGACAAGTCATAGCCCAGCACCACTTCTCGCGCCTTGAGATTACGGATTTCCCCACAAACCAGCGTGAAATCCAAAAGACCTGTCACATAAAAGTCACCCGTCACCAGGTCCATATAAGCTAAGCCAAATTGATTGCCATCTCGATCTATAGCAACCAAGAAGTTGTTCTGACTGTCTGGCTTACTGCTATCGACCACTGTCCCTGGCGTAATGACCTGAACAACCTCTCGTTTCACAACCCCAACTGCTTGTTTAGGATCTTCCATCTGCTCTGCGATAGCCACCTTATAACCCTGCTCAATCAAGACATCGATATACTGTTGGGCAGAATGATAGGGAACACCCGCCATAGGAATCGGATTGTCGGCATTCTTGTTGCGACTCGTTAAGGAAATTTCCAGAATCTGCGCAGCATTGACCGCATCCTCATAAAATAATTCATAAAAATCACCCATCCGAAAGAGCAAAAAAGCATCTGGATATTGCTTTTTTATATCCACATACTGTTGCATGCCGGGTGATAGCTTTTCTGTCGCCATTTTCCGTCTCTCCTTGTCAAAAATAAGTCTTGAGAGCAACTCCCAAGACCTTACTTATCTTTCATCAAATCTAGCAAACGATCTTCCATGAGTTTGGCAACGTGCTGGTCTCGACAAATGACCAATAAGGTATTGGCACCAGCAACTGTTCCTAAAATCCATTCATCCTTGTTTGCATCTACAATATTTGCCAAAACAGAGGCTTCTCCCAGTTTGGTATGAAGCACCAAGGTAAACTCTGCTCTTGCAACACCTTCTAAATGATGAGACAAAAATTCCACCAAATCAATCTTTTCTGTCTCATTTGCTAGTACATAATACACCATATCATTTTTCTTAACCTTGGTCAAGCCGATTTCGCGCAAATCACGAGACAGGGTTGTCTGCGTCACAAAAACATTGTGCGCCTCCAACCGATCTTGAATTTCTTTTTGTGTACTTAATTTCTCCTCAGTAATCATTTTTTTTATTAACTGATGACGATCTCTTTTTCTCATAAAATCCTCTTATGTGAATATTTATAACTATTTTTATAACTATATTATACCAAAAAAATAGGAGATTTCAAAAATTTTTTCTTCTTTCTTTAAAATTGTGATAAAATAGTAGAAAAGTCCAAAAAGGAGCTCTTAATGAATACAAAAGAATTGATTGCTAGCGAATTGGCTAGCATCATTGATAGCCTGGACCAAGAGGCTATTTTAAATTTACTGGAAACCCCTAAAAACTCAGAAATGGGAGACATTGCTTTCCCTGCTTTTTCTCTTGCAAAAGTCGAACGTAAAGCACCTCAAATGATTGCGGCTGAACTGGCTGAAAAAATTAACAGCCAAGCCTTTGAAAAGGTTGTTGCAACAGGACCTTACGTTAACTTTTTCCTTGATAAATCTGCCATTTCTGCTCAAGTATTGCAAGCGGTTATCACTGAAAAAGAACACTATGCTGACCAACATATTGGCAAACAAGAAAATGTTGTGATTGATATGTCTAGTCCCAATATCGCTAAACCATTCTCTATTGGTCACCTGCGCTCAACTGTTATCGGAGATAGCTTGTCACATATTTTCCAAAAAATCGGTTATCAAACGGTCAAGGTCAACCATTTGGGAGACTGGGGTAAACAGTTTGGGATGTTGATTGTTGCCTACAAAAAATGGGGCGACGAAGAAGCTGTAAAAGCTCATCCAATTGATGAACTTCTTAAACTCTATGTCCGCATCAATGCTGAAGCTGAAAATGACCCTAGCTTGGATGAAGAAGCACGCGAATGGTTCCGTAAACTTGAAAATGGAGACGAGGAAGCTCTCGCACTTTGGCAATGGTTCCGTGATGAAAGTTTGGTGGAATTTAACCGCCTTTACAATGAATTGCAAGTTGAATTTGACAGCTATAACGGAGAAGCCTTCTACAATGATAAGATGGATGCAGTTGTAGACATTCTTTCTGAAAAAGGACTTCTTGTTGAATCAGAAGGGGCCCAAGTTGTCAATCTTGAGAAATATGGAATTGAACATCCAGCCCTCATCAAGAAATCTGATGGTGCAACTCTCTACATCACACGTGACTTGGCTGCAGCCCTTTACCGTAAAAACGAATACCAATTTGCTAAATCTATCTACGTCGTTGGTCAAGAGCAATCTGCCCACTTTAAACAGCTCAAAGCTGTCTTGAAAGAGATGGGCTACGACTGGAGTGAAGACATTACTCACGTTCCTTTTGGTTTGGTTACAAAAGAAGGGAAGAAACTCTCTACTCGTAAAGGGAATGTCATCTTGCTAGAACCTACTGTTGCAGAGGCTGTTAGCCGTGCCAAGGCCCAAATTGAAGCAAAAAATCCTGAATTGGAAAATAAAGATCAGGTAGCACATGCTGTTGGGGTTGGAGCCATTAAATTCTATGACCTCAAGACCGACCGTACAAATGGATACGATTTCGACCTAGAAGCTATGGTATCCTTCGAGGGTGAAACTGGACCTTATGTTCAATACGCCTACGCTCGTATCCAATCTATCTTACGCAAAGCGGATTTCAAACCAGAAACAGCTGGCAACTATAGCTTAAATGATGCTGAAAGCTGGGAAATCATTAAACTCATCCAAGACTTTCCACGTATTATCAACCGTGCAGCAGATAACTTTGAACCTTCTATCATTGCTAAATTTGCAATTAGCCTGGCTCAAGCCTTCAACAAATATTATGCACATACACGCATCTTAGATGAAAGTCCAGAACGCGACAGCCGTCTAGCCCTCAGCTACGCAACCGCAGTCGTTCTCAAAGAAGCCCTTCGCTTGCTTGGAGTAGAAGCACCGGAGAAGATGTGATTCAGTACTAACAATTGGAACTAAAGTTCCCAATTGTTAGACGCTAGCCGCTTTTATGCGGACTAGCTAACTGCTTCACTAGTCACGACCCCTAAATATAATCGATTTAGAGGTCATGACGTCGTAACTATGGTGATTTGCCTAATCGCTTTACTAATTTAATCTACTCACTACTACTTCTTTATCATACAGGGAGATTTCTTATGAGCCAATATGCTTATGTCCTCGTTGTAATTAGCTTGGTGTTCCTTTTTCTGCTCAATAAGTACGAGAAGGAGAGACTGCAAAGGCTCTACCAAGAACAACTTTTGAAGGATGAAACATTTAGGGCTGACATCAAGGAGAAAATTCACACGACTGAAAATATCAATGATGTCATTGCTTACATCAATAAAACTTATCATCTGGGAATGTTGCTATCAAAAGACATTACAGATCAATTGAAATAAACCTAGCCATTCTTTAAGAAATATGAAAACCGAGACTAAGAGTTTAATACTTAGCCTCGGTTTTTGTGTATTTTTGAAGTCACAAAGCCACCATACCCCAGCAATGCAAGTGCAAAATCCCCTAGAATATGATAGAATAAGAGAAAGAACTCTATCAAGGAGGAAATCATGGAAAAACAAACCATCGCCGTCTTGGGGCCTGGTTCTTGGGGAACTGCCCTTTCACAAGTCTTAAATGACAATGGACACGAGGTACGTATTTGGGGAAATCTTCCCGAGCAAATCAATGAAATTAATACACACCATACTAATAAGCACTACTTTAAAGATGTCATCCTAGACGAAAATATCATTGCCTACACTGACTTAGCAGAAACATTGAAAGATGTGGATGCGATTTTGTTTGTTGTCCCAACAAAAGTGACACGACTTGTTGCCCAACAAGTTGCAAAAACCTTGGATCATAAGGCTATCATCATGCACGCATCAAAGGGATTAGAACCTGATAGCCATAAACGATTATCAACCATCCTTGAAGAAGAAATTCCTGAACATCTCCGCAGTGATATTGTCGTTGTTTCAGGTCCTAGTCATGCGGAAGAGACCATTGTGCGTGACCTGACTTTAATCACTGCTGCTTCTAAAGATTTACAAACAGCTCAATACGTTCAAGAACTCTTTAGTAATCACTACTTCCGACTTTATACCAATACGGATGTTATTGGAGTTGAAACCGCTGGTGCTCTTAAAAACATTATCGCTGTCGGTGCTGGAGCTTTACATGGTTTAGGATTTGGTGACAATGCCAAGGCAGCCATCATCGCTCGAGGCTTGGCAGAAATTACCCGCCTAGGGGTAGCACTCGGAGCCAGTCCATTGACCTATAGTGGCTTGTCTGGTGTAGGAGATTTGATCGTAACGGGAACCTCCATCCACTCTCGTAACTGGAGAGCTGGAGATGCCCTTGGTCGTGGAGAATCCCTAGCTGATATCGAAGCCAATATGGGCATGGTGATTGAAGGAATTTCAACGACCCGAGCAGCCTATGAACTAGCCCAAGAACTTGGAGTTTATATGCCCATTACACAGGCCATTTACCAAGTTATCTACCACGGAACCAATATCAAAGATGCCATTTATGATATCATGAACAATGAATTTAAAGCAGAAAATGAGTGGTCTTAACCCTCTAAAGAAAGGATTCTTATGACATCAAAAGTTAGAAAGGCAGTCATCCCTGCTGCTGGACTAGGAACTCGATTTTTACCAGCAACCAAGGCACTTGCCAAAGAAATGTTGCCAATTGTAGACAAACCAACTATCCAGTTTATCGTGGAAGAGGCTCTCAAATCAGGTATTGAAGATATTCTGGTTGTCACTGGTAAGTCAAAACGTTCTATTGAGGACCACTTTGATTCAAATTTTGAGCTTGAGTACAACCTCAAAGAAAAAGGTAAAACAGATCTGTTAAAATTAGTAGATGAAGCAACTGGCATGCGCCTTCATTTCATCCGCCAAACTCACCCTCATGGTCTTGGAGATGCTGTCCTACAAGCCAAAGCTTTTATAGGGAATGAGCCCTTCGTTGTTATGCTGGGCGATGACCTTATGGACATCACAGATGAGAACGCCGTTCCTTTGACAAAACAATTGATGAATGATTACGAAAAGACGCACGCATCAACCATTGCTGTCATGCCCGTACCACACGAAGACGTTTCATCATATGGGGTCATTGCTCCTCAAGGAGAAGGAATCAATGGACTCTATAGCGTTGAAACTTTCGTTGAAAAACCAGCTCCCGAAGATGCTCCAAGTGATTTGGCAATCATCGGTCGCTATCTTCTCACACCAGAAATTTTTGATATTCTCGAAAAGCAAGCTCCAGGCGCTGGAAATGAAATCCAGCTTACCGACGCTATTGATACCCTTAATAAAACACAACGTGTTTTCGCCCGTGAATTTACAGGAGCTCGTTACGACGTTGGGGATAAGTTTGGCTTTATGAAAACATCTATTGACTACGCCCTCAAACATCCACAAGTCAAAGATGACTTGAAAGATTACCTCATCCAACTTGGAAAAGAATTAGCTGAAAAAGAATAACATAAAAAGATAAGGTTCAAAAAATGCCTTATCTTTTTTCATTATACAAATTTTCTTTCAACTTCGTCACAACCCCATTCCCTTGTAGAGAAGTAAGACTGCGAGTCCTACGAACAAGACTAACGCTACCAGTCTCTGACTAGCGCTATACATCCGTCTTTCTCCTCTAACTGGAAAGATAATTGCTAGAAATGCTCCACCAACTGCTCCCCCGATATGGCCTGCTAGACTGATTCCTGGAATCAGAACACTTCCAATAATGTTAACCACAAAAAGTGTCAGATAAGACTGTCCTAGATGTTGAATATAGGGGTTGCGAGTGGCATAGCGAAGAATGATAATCGCGGCAAATAGCCCATAAAGAGAAGTCGAGGCTCCTGCTGCTAAGGATTTGGGACTAAATACAAAAACAAAGAGATTGCCCAGCATTCCAGATAAGAGATAGAGAAAGAAAAACTTCTTGGATCCGAAAATCTCCTCTACTTGCCTACCAAGATAATAGAGCGAAAGCATATTAACAATGAAATGCTCCCACCCAATATGAACAAAAATGGCAGAGAAGAGACGCCAAATTTGCTCGGGAAAGAGGCGAATGACAGGCCCATACATGGCTCCAAATCGAAATAGGGTATCTGCCCTGTCAAAGTTTCCTCCTGTGGTCACCAACATTAGTAGAAATACCAAGGTCGTCACTAAGAGAAAGAAACTCGTCACAGGGTAACGCCTATCAAAGATTCCTTTCATCAATCAGTACCTCCTGAACAGGAATATCATGATTTTCAGGGCTAAAGTCCCGAATTTGACAAGGATAAACCGTACTCAAAGTATGACCAGAAAACTGTTCCAGATAGCGGTCGTAATAGCCTCCGCCATAGCCGATCCGATAGCCTTTCATCGTAAAAGCCAGCCCCGGAACATGAATCAAATCAATCTGAGAGGCATCCACCACTTCCAAATTTCCCTGTGGTTCCAGTAATCCAAAGGAAGTTTTTACCAACTGCTGTGGATCATAGACCACAAAGTCCATGCGCCCCTTGGGATAGGTTTTGGGTATCAGAACCTTCTTGCCATCCTTCAGCGCCTGCTCAAGCAGTTCCTGCGTTTGAAATTCATGAGGAAAAGAAAGGTAGGTTGCGATGACCTTAGCTTCTTGGTAAAAGGGGTGTTGTAAAAGTCGTTCTATTAAAGCTTGATCTATAGCCTGTTTTTGTTCTTGAGATAAAGCCTTCATTTCTTGCAAAATTTTCTTGCGTAGTTCTGCTTTCATAGCCAATTCCTCTACTCTGCTGCCTTCTTTTTCAGGAAACTAGAGACCGCATCAACCCCAATAGCTAGTGCCTCTTCCTTAGGGCTCATCTGAGGATGATGAAGGGCGTAGGGACTATCGATACCCAGCCAAAACATAACCCCATCTACCTTTGAAAGGAGATAACCAAAGTCTTCACCTGTCATAGCAGGCTCGATATCAATCAACTCGATTCCCTCTTTCTCTTCAAAGAAGTCCATCAGTTCACGCGCCAAGGCTGGATGGTTCTCAACAGGCAGGTAACCACCTTGCTTGAGTTCGACTTCGACTTCCATATCAAAGGCAGCTGCAACCCCTTCTGCAACTGTTTTGACCCGCTTTTGCACCAAGAGACTCATGTCCTGTGTCAATGCCCGAATAGTTCCATGCAAAAAGGCTGTATCTGTGATGACATTGTTGGTGGTTCCGGCTTGGAAAAGACCAAAGGTCACCACTGCTCCCTCTATTGGGTTGACATTGCGGCTAACAACTGACTGCACTTGGGTCACAAAGTAACTAGCCGCCACCAAGGCGTCATTAGCTTCATGTGGAAAGGCTGCGTGTCCTCCTTTACCTTTGAAACGAATCTTCACCTCGCAAGTTCCTGCAAAGAGTGTATGAGTATTAGTCGCAATCTGGCCGACTTTCAAATCTGGCCGAACATGGAGGCCATAAAACTGGTCTGGCAACCAGTCTCCAAAAGCGCCATCCTCATACATGAGCATGCCACCAGCTTCATTTTCTTCAGCAGGCTGAAACAAAAAGAGCAGATTGTTCTTTGGTTGCTCTTCAAGTGCGCGCTCAAGACAGCCCAAGGCAATGGTCATGTGGAAATCATGTCCACAAGCATGCATACGACCTTGGTGCTGGGAAGCGAAAGGAAGGCCTGTTTGTTCAACGATAGGCAGACCATCAATATCTGTTCGCCAACCAATGGTACGCTCTGGCTGACTTCCCTGCAAATAAACCAAAATCCCTGTCCGCCAAGTTCGAACTTGGACAAAATCCTTGCCCGCAGTCAATTTTTCAATTACATCCAGCAGATAAGCCTGAGTCTTGAACTCCTCCAAGCCAATCTCTGGAATCTGGTGCAAATCTCGTCTAGTCTGAATCAAATCTAACATCTATCTATCCTCCGATATAGCAGAAAGAGGCTGGAAGAAGGGTTCCGCCTCTTTATTACTTTTACAATTATAAGGTACGAAGCGCATCCTCTAGCGCTGTTTTTTGTTGGGTTTGGGCATCAATCTCTTTGATGATACGAGCTGGAACACCTGCTACTACTACGTTTTCTGGGACATCTTGGGTAACAATAGCTCCTGCTGCGACAACTGAACCACTACCGATTTGGACTCCTTCGATAACCACTGCATTAGCGCCGATAAGAACATTGTCTCCAACACGGACTGGTTCAGCGCTAGCTGGTTCAATCACACCTGCCAAAACTGCACCTGCACCAACGTGGCTGTTTTTCCCAACGATAGCACGGCCACCAAGGATAGCACCCATATCAATCATGGTTCCTGCACCAATTTCAGCACCGATATTGATAACCGCTCCCATCATGATAACAGCATTGTCACCAATTTCAACCTGATCACGGATAATAGCACCTGGCTCGATACGAGCGTTGATGTCACGTTTGTCTAGCAAAGGAACTGCTGAATTACGAGCATCTTGCTCAACAACATAGTCTTGATTTTCTACCAAACCATCTAGAAGCGGAGCCACGTCCTTCCAGTCTCCAAATAGGACATTCCCTAATTTGACAACAGAGCTTGGTACAGCAGTTGCAAGTTGTCCTTCAAAGGTTACTTTAACACTGGTTTTCTTTTCAGCATTGGCGATAAATTGGATAATTTCTTGTGCGTTCATTTTTGTAGCAGTCATAGGTGCCTCCTAGTTCATTTTAATGATACCTATTCTACCAAAAAAGGCCTCAAATTTGAAGCCTTTTTGTTTGTTTTTAGGTATGATTTTTAGGGATGTGAGATAAAACGTGCTGTCGGTAAAAGCAAGCCTCTACCGATACAACCTAAAAACACTCTTCACAACTATCTCCCCGTGTTTTATTGACTATTCTAGTATAGCACACTTTTAGAATTAAGAAAAGACTTTTTATCTACTTTCTTTCGCTTCTTCTATAGACAAAAATATCATAGGTAAAATAATCAAGGCCATAGCTAGAAGAAGGGACCAATCCACTACTAATCCTAAGAACAAAACACTCAAGAAAGCAGAAGAGAGAGGTTCACTGGCACTAATGACGGAAACCACCAAGGGAGAAACCAAGGACACAGCCTTCATGGAAATAAAAAAAGCAAAAGCCGTCCCGAAGAAAGCGATAATAAGGCAAATCAAGATACTCCAAATATCAGGAGTAAAGGAAAGCTGATAAACCGGCGAGATGACATTGCTAAACAAACCTGCCAAAATCATCCCCCACCCAACCGTGGGTACAAAACCATAACGCTTCGCAAAAGGTTGGGGCAAGATAACATTAAACATGACACCCATGGCACTCAGCAGACCTGTCACAAGCGCTAGTGGTGTCATGGATAACTGAGAGAGATCGCCCTTTGTCGCCATCAGGCAAACACCCAACATGGCAATCAAAACATAGAAAATAGCACTTTTTGACGCTCGTTTTTGATAAACCAAGCGATTGTAAAAGAGGATAAAGACAGGACTGATAAACTGTAAAATAGTCGCTGTCGCTGCATTTGAGTATTCTACGCAGAGGTAGAAAAAATACTGGACTGAAAAAATCCCCAAAATAGCATAGGCTAGAAAGGGTAGGTAATTTTTCTTATCTCGCCAAATATCTAACACTTGCGATTTTAATTGTATTGCAGACCAAATGAGCACAAGACTCCCTGCCAGTGTCAAACGCATAGAGGTAATCCAGCCCGAAGACACCTGGTAATGGGTGAAGAAATACTCTCCTAAAATTCCACAGATTCCCCAGATTAAGCCGGATAGAAGCGAATAAATGGTCCCTTTAACAATCTTTTTCTGATACTGATTCATACTTTTATTGTAACACGAAAGGGAAAAAGAAAAAAGTGGCAATCCATTGATTAGCCACTTCATTTAGCACAGTTTATAGAACTTATCGTCTCGCCCTTGAAGAAGAAGGTCGTGTAGTACTTGAGTTACTACTGTCGCTAGAACTACTACTTGAACTACTTGAACTGCTGGAGCTTGATGGAGTTGGTAGACTCCCCACAATGCTAGACCAAGCATTCTGATAATCCGCATCACTTCCACCAATAGCAAAGCGATAACTGGTCGTTGGCGCTCCTGTCTTATTAGCCCAATAGCTGGTAACAGTCGAACCTGTAACATCTACCTCTTTTCCTTCAACAGAAACCTTCCCTGGTTTTTGACCTGTTGATTTCAAGACTTCGGATTTTACGACACTAGGATCTAAAGCGAAGCGCTCGTTCCCCCAAATGCTTGGGGAGGCTTGCTGAATCGCATTTACCAGATGAGCCATGTAATTAGAGTTATTGGAATAACCTGCTCTACGTGACAATGAATGATTATCATCATGCCCAATCCAGCCACCTAGGGTTAATCTAGGTGTCGAAAGCATGAGCCACATATTTTCGTCTTGGTTGGTTGTACCAGTCTTCCCAATCCAATCTGCATTAGCCAGAGTAGGATTTAAAGAAGTCAGATTCGTCTTGAAGGTTGTTGTCACACGAGAGGATAGAACTTCTCGCAACAAGCCCTGCATAATTGTCGCAGTAGCTTTTGAATAGACTTGAACCGGTTTATCCTGATATTCATACACTACTCTACCATCTGCTGCTTCAATTCTAGAAATCACATGCTTCTGATGATAAACTCCGTTATTAGCTAGGGTCTGATAGCCATTGGTATGCTGGGCAACTGTGACTTCAATACCACCACCCATTGGCAGGCTCTCAATACCGTACTCAGGAATCTCGTAGCCCATCTTTTCCATATAACCCTTGACATCAACACCCTTTTCACGGAGCATACGATAGGTCCAGTAAGCAGGGATATTCCATGAATAGTTCAGAGCTTCTCCCAAGGTCATCATTCCTGTTCCCTTGCTATTAGCATACATAATCGGATTGCCATTGGCAAAGTTTGTTGGATAGTTAGATAGAATCGTTTCGCTTCCCATCAAGCCCTGGTCAATAGCAATACCGTAGGCCAGCAAGGGCTTGGTAGTAGAAGCTGGCGAACGTTTGGTATCAAAGGCATGATTATTTTGATTTTCTTGATAATTACGACCACCTACAAAGCCTAGAATAGCACCTGTTTGGTTGTCCATCAAGACATTCCCTACTTCTACACGACCTGTTCCATCGTCTAAAAGATAGCCATAATCAGCAACCGCACTTTGCATGGCAGAATGAATTTTCTGGTCTATGGTAGTAGTAATTTTATAACCACCATTTTCAATCTCCTTGGCTGCCAAATCACGATAAAACTTCTGAGTTGCCTCATTTTTCAACTCCTTAGCGGAGACATTGTCTCTCTGAGCTAGATAGTCATACATACGTTCTTGAGCTTCCGCCAAAGTTGTAAAGTATAAATAGTCTCGTGAAATTCCTGCAACCGTGCCCGATGGTAAAAAGTCCTGTTTAAGGTCATAATCCTTGTACTGAGAATACTCGTCCTTGCTTAAGGCACCTGTACGATACATACTGTAAAGAACTGCCTTAGCCCGTCTTAAGCCAATTTCTAGGTCTTCATCACTCTTCAACTCCCCAGTATTTTCATAAGGAGAGTAAGTAATGGGACTCTGTGGAAGTCCTGCTAAAAATGCTGCTTGAGGAACAGTCAACTGACTGGCATCTACACCGAAAATTCCCTCAGCTGCCTGCTGAGCCCCTGCAATATTCTGTCCCTTATTATTTCGGCCAAAGGGAGCCACATTGAGATAGGTCGTTAAAATCTCATCCTTATTCATGGCGCGTTCCAAGGCAAGAGCATCCACAATTTCTGTCGCCTTACGAGCCAAGGTCGGCGCATCCCCAACCACCTGCTGTTTAATCAGTTGCTGGGTCAAGGTTGAACCCCCACTTGAGGAACCCAAACCTACAAATTTCCCCAAGGTCGCACGAATCACCGCCTTGGGCACTACACCCTTATGTTCTTTAAAGTGTTCGTCTTCCGTCGCAATGATAGCCTTCTTCAGATTTTCCGAAATTTGCTCAGATGAGATAGAAGTGCGCAACAAGTCACTCTCTATGGAAGCAATCACCGTCCCGTCCGCATAGGTAATCTCTGAAATAGAAGAGATGTCCTTGACCTGATTCACCAATTCTTCTGTCTGAGGCACACGTACCTTGTCAAATAAGGCCACTCCGTACCCCAAAGCAATCCCAGCTCCCAACATTCCTCCTAGAAAACCGAGTACAAAGAGTAAGTTAAATAAGGCTTTTATACTCAGTAAAATAGCTGGAAAAATGGCTGGCTTCTCTAAGGATTTAGATTTCTCAGCACTTGAACCTTTCTTGGCCGGCCTAGCTGATTTTTTATGTTTTTGTTTTTGCTGGAAAAATTCCAGCATTTTTCGTTTTAATTCATTTAATTGATTTTGCATGGATTTCCTCACTCTATCTATTATACCACAAAAGGGAAACTTTCAATAAAATAGCCACTTTCTTCCCTATTCTGCTAGGCTATTGCCCAAGTTTGTGATACAATAGGTAGAAACAATAATTTTAAAAAGGAGAAAAGACACATGCACATTTTTGATGAGCTAAAAGAGCGTGGTTTGATTTTTCAAACGACTGATGAAGAAGCTTTGCGTAAAGCCCTAGAAGAAGGTCAAGTTTCTTATTATACTGGCTACGATCCAACTGCTGACAGCCTTCACCTAGGCCACCTTGTCGCAATCTTGACAAGTCGTCGCTTGCAACTAGCAGGTCACAAACCTTATGCGCTCGTTGGCGGTGCTACAGGTCTCATCGGAGATCCGTCCTTCAAAGATGCTGAACGTAGTCTCCAAACAAAAGACACAGTAGATGGCTGGGTCAAGTCTATCCAAGGACAACTTTCTCGTTTTCTTGATTTTGAAAATGGCGAAAACAAGGCTGTCATGGTCAACAACTACGACTGGTTTGGCAGCATCAGCTTCATTGACTTCCTCCGTGATATCGGAAAATACTTCACTGTCAACTACATGATGAGCAAGGAATCTGTGAAAAAACGAATTGAAACAGGAATTTCTTACACTGAGTTCGCTTACCAAATCATGCAAGGGTACGACTTCTTCGTCCTTAACCAAGACCATAATGTCACTCTTCAAATCGGTGGTTCTGACCAGTGGGGAAATATGACAGCTGGTACTGAATTGCTTCGTCGTAAGGCTGACAAAACTGGTCACGTTATCACTGTTCCACTGATTACCGATGCAACTGGTAAGAAATTTGGTAAATCAGAAGGAAACGCAGTCTGGCTCAATCCTGAAAAGACTTCTCCATACGAAATGTACCAATTCTGGATGAACGTTATGGACGCTGACGCTGTTCGCTTCTTGAAAATCTTTACTTTCTTGTCACTTGATGAGATTGAAGACATCCGCAAACAATTTGAATCGGCTCCACACGAACGCTTGGCTCAAAAAGTCTTGGCTCGTGAAGTTGTCACACTTGTTCACGGCGAAGAAGCTTACAAAGAAGCCCTCAACATCACTGAACAACTCTTTGCAGGAAACATCAAAAACCTTTCTGTCAAAGAGCTCAAACAAGGACTTCGTGGTGTACCAAACTACCAAGTTCAGGCAGACGAAAACCACAATATCGTGGAACTGCTCGTCTCATCTGGTGTAGTTAACTCAAAACGCCAAGCCCGTGAAGACGTCCAAAACGGAGCTATCTACGTCAACGGCGATCGCATCCAAGACCTTGACTATGTCTTGAGTGACGCAGATAAGTTAGAAAACGAACTGACTGTTATTCGTCGTGGAAAGAAAAAATACTTTGTATTGACTTACTAAACTGTTCAACATTTACCTATAAAAAAAGGAGTTAACCTCGAGAAAGGTAACTCCTTTTTGTTGTTGATAACTCTCATCTATCTATTTTTAATAGACAGGCTACGCAGTACAATGCGCAAGGTTGTTAGATTATGTAAGATAGAGAGATTTGAAGGACTGAGCCAATTAAATAAGCCAAAGCCAATCAAACTACTATTTACGACAACAGTATCTTGAATATTCTTCTTGATGAGTGTTTGCAAAGATGATGATAGCCAATCCAACTCTTGGAAGAAATCCAAACGATTATCTAACAATAAGATATCACTCATCTGCTTAGAAATATCTGCACTCTCATTCATCACCACACCGATATCTGATAGGGTTAGAGCAGCTGAGTCATTCAACCCATCCCCAACCATCAAAATAGTGTGACCTGCTTTCTGCAGTTCCTCTACTAACTCAAATTTCCCATCAGGTTTCAAATCTGTATAAACCTGATCAAAGGGCAAATCTTTGACTAATTCCTCTGTCCTAACCAAGGTGTCCCCTGTTGCCAGAATCAATTTTTTCCCTTGTGCCTTAAGTTTCTCCAAGGCTGCTTTTGCTTCTTTTCTCAAAGGAGTATGAATGCAGAACATTCCAATCAATTCATTCTGATAAGCCAAGAATAAGAGATTGTAGTGACTCTTGTACTCTTCAATTAAAGCATTTTGTTCTGAACTGATATGAATCTGCTCATCCTGCATCAAGACATAATTTCCAATAAGAACTGGTTGGTCATCTATATGAGATTTGATTCCCTTGCTTGCGATATATTGAAGTTTCCCATGCATTTCCTCATGTTCAATCCCCTCTATCTCAGCTTGCTTGACGATGGCATTAGCAATAGGATGATAAATGTGTTCCTCAAGACAGGCACTGATTCTGAGAATATCTTCCTCACTATAGTCCCCAAAAGGTAACACCTTTTCAACTATAGGATAACTAGTTGTGATTGTTCCCGTCTTATCAAACAAGAAAGTATCAACTTCCAGATATTTCTCCAGAACATCCCCATCCTTAATCACCATTTCACGATTCAACCCCTCCTTGATAGCTGTCAAATAAGCTACAGGAGTAGAGATTTTCAAAGAGCAGGAGAAATCGACTAATAGAAAAGAAATAGCCTTAGAAAAAGAACCTGTCAATAGGTAAGTCAGACCAGCCCCCAAGAAATTATATTTGACGACCTTGTCCGCCATCTTGATGAAATAGCGTTGTTTCGTTTT
The DNA here is from genome assembly GCF_013276955.1 of Streptococcus sp. 1453. Lineage (NCBI taxonomy): Bacteria > Bacillati > Bacillota > Bacilli > Lactobacillales > Streptococcaceae > Streptococcus > Streptococcus sp. 1453. The sequence goes on along the minus strand of NZ_VMLZ01000024.1, from coordinate 55,608 downwards.
CTTGTTTTCTTCAGATTTCTTCATCAACTCAATCAGTTGTAAAATACGGCTGTTCATCTGATTATCGGTTACACGAATGCGTAACTCTCCAGTTTCTAATACTGTATTTGCACAAACCAAATCAGACTCTCTTTTTTCAACTGGAAAACTCTCTCCCGTCAAGGAACTTTCGTTGACCATACCTAAACCTGAAACCACTTGTCCATCAAACAGAATTTCATTTCCTTGAGATAGGACCAAGACATCTCCTATTTGAACATCGGAACTCTTGATACTAACGACCGTATCGCCCTGCACTAAGAATACATCGCTCTCTTTTGCAAGAAGACTCTGTTCTAAATCTGTTGCAGTTTTTTTCAAGGACCACTGATCTAAATGATTCCCCAAATCAAGCATAAACATGATATTACTTGCCGTCTTGGATTGGTTCATAAACAAGGACAATAAAATCGCCGAACAGTCCAAGACTTCCATCGTTAGTTCCTTACGCGCTAGTGTTTGATAGGCTTCTCTAATATAGCCAAAAGCCTGATAACAAGTCCATATATAGCGAATAGGATACGGCACAAAACTACGAAAAATCATACGCTTAATCGCTGCACCTGAAACAATAGAATAAGCACTCTCTTCTCTACGAATGGGAAGAGTCATCAACTCAGAAACTTTCCCTTTATCAATTCTTTTTAAAAAGGCTTCTGCATTATCTAATACAGAAAAGCCTTCTTTTATGCGTAGAGTAAAGTGCTGTTGATCCATGTAAAACTGGATAGACTCAATCCCCTTTTCATCTCTCGCCAAGGAACGAAGATAGTCTTGAATATCCAAGGTGAGCGAAAAAGAAGATGATAGTCGGATATGTTGGTATCCTCTATGTAGCACTTTAAAAGACATATTATTCTCCTATAAGGCTATCTAATTGCTCTTCTTTTTTCTCTTGCTCATACAAATATTTGGCATCTTGCAAGACATCGTCTCCATGTTGCTTCACAACAGAAACAGATGCATCTAGCCCGTCTTTCAACTTGTAAGCCTTAGCCAAAGCTTTAGAATAACCTTTTTTAGCTTCCTTACTTGCCAAGATTTTCAAACCAAGGGTACCAAATGCGACACCACCCAAAAAGAGTGATGATTTTTTCGCAACTTTTGCAACGGTTAATACTTCTTTTAACATACTTATTTCCTCCTTATCATTATTATATAGCATTTTGGATATAAAAGCAATTTAATTTTGGCACTTTGAAAAGTAATTATACTACTATTTAATTTTATTACAAATCATCCTAAAGTTGCTTTCATTTGCCTCTTTTGATACACTTAAACTATGAATACAAATCTCAAACCTAAACTCCAGCGTTTTGCTTCTGCGACTGCCTTTGCCTGCCCTATCTGTCAAGAAAATCTGACTCTGCTAGAGACTAGTCTCAAGTGCTGCAACCGTCATTCTTTTGACTTGGCGAAATTTGGCTATGTCAATCTAGCCCCTCAAATCAAGCAATCTGTCAACTACGACAAGGAAAACTTTCAAAACCGGCAACAAATCCTAGAAGCCGGCTTTTATCGGGCCATCTTAGAGGCTATCTCTGATTTACTTTCAAACTCAAAAAATGCCAAAACAATTTTGGATATCGGCTGTGGTGAAGGATTCTATTCTCGCAAGCTCCAAGAAAGGCATCCTGACAAAACTTTCTATGCCTTTGACATCTCCAAAGATTCAGTCCAAATCGCTGCCAAGAGTGAACCCAACTGGGCAGTCAATTGGTTCGTTGGCGACTTGGCACGTCTCCCTATAAAAGACGCTAGCATGGATATCCTGCTTGATATCTTTTCACCTGCCAACTATGGAGAATTTCGTCGCGTTTTATCCAAAGACGGTATCTTGATAAAGGTTATTCCAACTGAAAATCACCTCAAGGAAATCCGTCAGAAGGTACAAGACCAGCTGACAAACAAGGACTATTCCAACCAAGATATCAAAAATCATTTCCAAGAACACTTTACCATCCTATTTAGTCAAACTGCCTCTCTGACTAAGACTATCACAACAAAGCAGCTTCAAGCCCTGCTCAGTATGACTCCTCTCCTCTTTCACATCGACCAGACTAAGATTGACTGGAGCCAACTGACAGAAATTACCATTGAAGCAGAGATTTTGGTTGGGAAAGCACTCTAAACTATACTTCCCAAAGGTATAAAACTTACCGAAAATCTCCAATATTACAAAAACGCATAAGAACAGGTGGTCAAAACCTTAATCTTATGCGTTTTGTTATAGTTTCCATACACATTAAGGGAAAATATTTGAAATCAGTTCTCTTAATAGCCATTGAATACCATATAGTACATTTACTCCAAATATGATATAGGCCGTATAAATCAAGTATTTCGATTTCTCCCGCCTCAAAGAATAGATTTTGTACAAAATAAATAAATTTAAAATAATAAATAACAGAGACAAAATCTTCCCCCAAAAATCAATCATAAAAGTACACAGTCAAGCATAGCTCTAATCTTTATTTTCGATTCGAGATAACAAACTTATCAATAAATAGCAAGTGATATAATGCAAGTGTAATTCCAAATAAACACCCATGATAAGAGATTTCTTGATGGGTAAGGGGGAAAAGAGTATCATTACCCGCCAAGAGGCATGTCAAAATAACAAATAGAATCCAAAATAAATCCGTCCATTTATATTTTGAAAAATATTTTTTCCACATAAAAACACCTTCTTTCCTATAATTATATTATAATACTTTATGTAAGCGAATACAAGAGGTGTGAAGCTGAAAGACAGTAAAAACCAGCATTTCTAAACCTTCACTGTATCTAGGATTTATCTATTTTTAGACAAGATTGACCCAAATCCACAGCATTCAAATAAAGAGGCAAAAAAGCGAATTTCAATCGAAACTCGCTTTTTTACAAGATGTATTAATATAAACTTGTATCTTAGTTCAAGTGCCAGATATCTTCGTTATACTGAGCGATTGTACGGTCAGATGAGAAGAATCCTGCTTTAGAAATGTTAACGATAACTTTATCCAACCATGCGTCACGGTCTTCGTAGTCAGCCAACATTTGCTCTTTCACTTTGATGTAATCTTCTAAGTCAAGAAGAGTCATGAACCAGTCTTTGTTGATCAATTCATTGTAAAGACGTTCCAAGCGCTCTTTGTTTCCAGCTGCAAGAACTGCATCGCTAACGATGAAGTCAACCAATGGTTTGATAGCTTTACGAGCGTAGAATTCGCTTGATTTGTAAGCTGCTTTTGCGTAAAGGTCGATAACAGTTTCTGAATCTTCACCAAAGATGTAGATGTTTTCGTCACCAACCAACTCAGCGATTTCCACGTTAGCTCCGTCCATAGTACCAAGAGTCAAAGCTCCGTTCAACATGAATTTCATGTTACCAGTACCTGAAGCTTCTTTAGAAGCAAGTGAGATTTGTTCTGAGATATCACATGCTGGGATAAGGAAGCTTGCTGCAGTAACGTTGTAGTTTTCAACCATAACTACTTGCAAGTGTGGAGCTACTGCTGAATCGTTAGCAATAACTTCTGACATGCAAAGAATCAAGTGGATGATGTCTTGAGCGATTGTGTAGGCTGGAGCTGCTTTACCACCAAAGAAGATTGTGATTGGGCGAGCAGGAATGTTACCAGCTTTGATGTCAAGGTATTTGTGAATCACGTACAAGGCGTTCATTTGTTGGCGTTTGTACTCGTGAAGACGTTTGATTTGGATATCAAAGATAGAGTTTGGATTGATTTCCACACCTTGGTGTTCTTTCAAGTGACGAGCCAATTTACGTTTGTTGTGAGCCTTGATGCTTTCCAATTTTTCTTTGACAGCTGCTTTATCTTCATAAGACAAGAGTTTTTCAAGCTCATCAGCTTCATGGTGCCAGCCGTCTCCAAGAATCTCATCCAAGTAGTGAGACAAGCTTGGGTTAGCGTGCATGAGCCAACGACGGAAAGTGATACCGTTTGTTTTGTTGTTGAATTTTTCTGGGTAAAGGTCGTAGAAGGCTTTCAACTCAGAGTTCTTCAAGATTTCAGTATGGAGTGCTGCTACCCCGTTAACGCTGTATCCGTAGTGGATATCCATGTGAGCCATGTGAACACGTCCGCTCTCATCGATGATTTGAACAGCTGGATCTTTGTATTCTGCTTTCACGCGGCGATCCAATTCTTCGATGATTGGTACCAAGTGAGGAACCACTTCTTGCAAGAATTCAAGAGGCCATTTTTCAAGAGCTTCAGCAAGAATTGTGTGGTTAGTGTAGGCAGTCATGCTACGAACGATTGAGATTGCTTCGTCAAGCTCGATACCACGTGCAGTCAAAAGACGGATCAATTCAGGGATAACCATTGATGGGTGAGTATCGTTGATTTGTACAACTGCGTAGTCAGCAAGGTCATGCAAGTTGCTTCCTTTTTCGATTGCTTCGTCAATGATCAATTGCGCACCGTTTGAAACCATGAAGTATTGTTGGAAGATACGGAGCAATTCACCTTGACGGTCACTATCATCTGGGTAAAGGAAGAGAGTCAAGTTGCGAGCGATATCTGTCTTGTCAAAGCTGATACCGTCTTTAATAATAGAAGAATCAACTGAATCCAAGTCAAACAAACGCAAGCGGTTCTTCGTTTCTGTCTTGTAACCAGGAACATCAATATCATAAAGAGTTGATGTCAAAGTAAAGTCTGCAAATGGCACTTGGTAGCTACGGCTTGAGCGAACCAACCAGTTTTGCTCTGTCAACCATGCATTTGGAATTGTTTCTTGTTGGTTGTTTTTAAGAACTTGTTGGAAAAGACCAAAGTGGTAGTTAAGACCAACACCGTCACCATTCAAACCAAGAGTAGCAATTGAGTCGATAAAGCAGGCAGCTAAACGTCCCAAACCACCATTACCAAGAGATGGTTCTAATTCAACTTCTTCAACTTCGATCAAGTCTTTACCTGCAGCAGCAAGTTCTTTTTTGACATCGTCGTAAAGACCAAGGTTGATCAAGTTGTTTGACAAGAGTTTACCAATCAAGAACTCAGCTGAGATGTAGTAAACTTTTTTCTTACCAGTGTTAACTGGTTTTTGGCTACTTGCAAGCTTGCTGTAGTTAAGAAGAGCAAGGTAAAGCTCTTCATTGCTACATTCTGCAATGGTTTTATTGTAACGATTTTGTACAAATTCTTGTAGTGATAACATGTTTAAGATGTCTCCTGATATTGTATTATTTCTTTAATTCTACCAAATTTTCATTAATTCGGCGATAGATTGTTGTCAAGTCAAGCAAACCTTCCTCGACAGCTGGTGTCAATTGTTCTTCAGTCATACGCCAAGACCAGTTTCCACCAAGGGTAGATGGGAAGTTCATACGAGCTGTCTCATCCAATTCTAGCAAATCTTGCATAGTTGCAATTGCCATGAAGCTAACTGATGAAAAGACTGTACGAAGCATAGCGTGTGGAACTGTTTCGTATTCTTTACGGTTAGTATAGCGAGCCATGTACTCACGAGTAGCATCATCAATCTCGTTACGGTACCAACCAAGGACCGTGTTGTTATCGTGTGTTCCTGTGTACATAACTGAGTTAGCAGGTGCCAAGTGTGGGCTATCGATACTTTCGTCTTCTGGATTGAAAGCAAATTGAAGAATCTTCATTCCTGGGAAGCCAGTACGTTCACGCAACTCAATAACTTCATCTGTCATGAAGCCAAGGTCTTCTGCGATGATGTTTAGCTCACCAAGTTCTTCCTTAACGGCTGCAAAAAGCTTGTAGCCCGGACCTTTCACCCACTCACCAGGTGCTGCTGTATCGGAACCAGCAGGGATTTCCCAGTAAGATTCGAAACCACGGAAGTGGTCGATACGAACGATATCGTAGATTTTGAAGCTTTCACGCAAGCGTTCAATCCACCATTTGTAGCCGTCTTTGTCCATTGCTTCCCAATCATAGATTGGGTTACCCCAAAGCTGACCAGTTGCAGAAAACTCATCTGGTGGGCATCCTGCGATGCAAGTAGCCTTACCGTTGACATCTGTTTTGAAGAGATGTGGATTTGCCCACATATCGCTTGAATCTTCCGCTACATAGATTGGCATATCCCCAACGATTTCGATGTGGTTGTCGTTAGCGTAAGCTTTCAATTTCAACCATTGTTGGAAGAAGAAGTATTGAGTCACACGGTGGTAAACCAACTTGTCTGCCAATTGCTCACGGTAGCTTTCAAGTGCTGAAGCTTTACGAGCACGAGCATCTGCATCTGGCCATTCAGTCCAAGCAAGATTTTCAAAATGCTCTTTGATAGCCATATACTCAGCAAAGAGCTCAAGCCATGATTGGTTGTCTTGAGCAAACTTCTCAAAATCTTTAACATCTCCGACTTCAAAGAAACGTTTCACCGCTTTTTCTAAAAGAGGACGACGTGCATAGTAGATTTTAGCATAGTCAACTTCAGACGCATCGCTACCAAAGTCAACTCCTTCAAGGTCACTTGCTTCCAACAAACCTTGCTCCACCAAGATATCCAAGTCGATAAAATGAGTATTTCCTGCAAAGGCTGAGAAAGACTGGTAAGGAGAATCTCCGTAACTAGTTGTTCCTAATGGAAGGATTTGCCAGTAACGTTGTTTTGTACGAACCAAGAAATCAACGAAGTCGTAAGCACTTTGACCAAATGATCCGATTCCGTATGCTCCTGGAAGAGAAGAGATGTGCATCAACACACCACTTTGACGTTTTTTCATAATAGCACCTCATGTGTTAAAATTAATGGAACGTTGCGTATTTTTGCAGACGCAAACGTTTGCGCTACTTATAAGTATACTCCTTTTCAAGCATAATTGCAAGCGTTTTTAAAAAACTTTTTTGATTATTTTTAAGGAGACTAACCCATTTTAGCAAAGATAACTTAAAACCATCTAATCCTAAAGTTTGACTCTCACGGGACAGTCTACAAAGCGCAAATCCTCCTTTAGAAAACTTTTATTTATATGCAAAAAAGCACAAAGATCTATAGAAAATAGATAGGGATTAGAAACAGGGAGGTACCCCTCCTGATCTCCCTCTTTAGACAGATTCCATCTATTTTTTATTAAAAATACTGTATTCTTATCTATTTCACACTTTTCTTCTATTAAAAAGCAAAATCATGCTATCAAATCAAGCTTAAAAATTTTTTAAAATTTTTGACAAAAACACTTGCAACCGTTTTCTATTTGTGCTATACTAAGCTCATAAAGGAAAACGTTTGCGTTTCCTTATCAATAAAACTTGTTATTCTTTAGGAGGAATACACTATGTCATCTAAATTCATGAAGAGCGCTGCGGTGCTTGGAACTGTTACACTTGCTAGCTTGCTTTTGGTAGCTTGCGGAAGCAAAACTGCTGATAAACCTGCTGATTCTGGTTCATCTGAAGCGAAAGAAATCACTCTTTACGTTGAGGACCAATACAAAGCTTATGCTGAAACAGTTGCTAAAGCTTATAAAGAACAATCAGGAACAACAGTTAACATCAAATCTGGTGACCAAATGGGTGGGCTTGACAAACTTTCTCTTGACAACCAATCAGGTCAAGCTCCTGACGTTATGATGGCTCCATACGACCGTGTAGGTAGCCTTGGTACTGACGGACAACTTTCAGAAGTGAAATTGAGCGACGGTGCTAAAACAGATGATAAAACTAAATCTCTTGTAACAGCTGCTGACGGTAAAGTTTACGGTGCTCCTGCCGTTATCGAGTCACTTGTTATGTACTACAACAAAGACTTGGTAAAAGAAGCTCCAAAAACATTTGCTGACTTGGAAAACCTTGCTAAAGATAGCAAATACGCATTCGCTGGAGAAGATGGAAAAACTTCTGCTTTCCTAGCTGACTGGACAAACTTCTACTTTGCATACGGACTTCTTGCTGGTAACGGCGGTTACGTATTCGGACAAAACGGTAAAGACGCTAAAGACATCGGTCTTGCCAACGACGGTTCTATCGCAGGTATCAACTACGCTAAAACTTGGTATGAAAAATGGCCTAAAGGTATGCAAGATACTGAAGGAGCTGGAAACCTAATCCAAACTCAATTCCAAGAAGGTAAAACAGCTGCTATCATCGATGGACCTTGGAAAGCTCAAGCCTTCAAAGACGCTAAAGTAAACTACGGTGTTGCAACTATCCCAACTCTTCCAAACGGAAAAGACTACGCAGCATTTGGTGGTGGTAAAGCTTGGATCATCCCATCAAGCACTAAGAACCTTGAAGCTGCTCAAAAATTTGTAGACTTCCTTGTTTCAACTGAACAACAAAAAGCCTTCTACGATAAAACTAATGAAATCCCAGCTAACACTGAAGCTCGTTCATACGCTGAAGGTAAAAATGATGAGTTGACAACAGCTGTTATCAAACAGTTCAAGAACGCTCAACCAATGCCAAACATCTCTCAAATGTCAGCTGTTTGGGACCCAGCTAAAACAATGTTGTTTGAAGCTGTAAGTGGTAAGAAAGATGCTAAAACAGCTGCTAACGATGCTGTAACATTGATCAAAGAAACAATCAAACAAAAATTTGGTGAATAAGAAATTTGTTCAAGGGGGGTGGAAATCAAATCCCCCTTTGAATTTATCAACAAAAACACAAATAGTTTAGGTTTTATCTAGAAACCAGTATCCTATGAAAGGAGTTATTATGGAAAAGCAACAACCTAGTAAAGCAGCCCTGCTGTCTATCATTCCTGGGTTAGGACAGATTTACAATAAACAAAAAGCCAAAGGTTTTATCTTCCTTGGTGTAACCATCGTATTTGTCCTTTATTTCCTAGCACTTGCAGCCCCTGAATTGAGCAATCTCATCACTCTTGGTGACAAACCAGGTCGTGACAATTCCCTCTTTATGCTGATTCGCGGTGCCTTCCATTTAATCTTTGTAGTTGTTTATGTACTCTTTTATTTCTCAAATATCAAAGATGCTCATACAACTGCTAAACACATTAATAATGGCATTCCAGTAGCACTTACCTTTAAAGAAATGGTCAAAGGAATCTATGAAAATGGTTTCCCTTACCTCTTGATCATTCCATCTTACATTGCCATGACCTTTGCAATCATCTTCCCAGTTATCGTAACCTTGATGATTGCCTTTACCAACTACGACTTCCAACACTTGCCACCAAACAAATTGTTGGACTGGGTTGGTTTGACCAACTTTACAAACATTTGGAGCTTGAGTACCTTCCGTTCTGCCTTTGGTTCTGTTCTTTCTTGGACTATCATTTGGGCTTTATCTGCCTCAACTTTACAGATCGTGATTGGTATCTTCACAGCTATCATTGCTAACCAACCATTTATCAAAGGAAAACGTATCTTTGGTGTTATTTTCCTTCTTCCTTGGGCTGTTCCAGCCTTCATCACTATCTTGACATTCTCAAACATGTTTAACGATAGTGTCGGAGCTATCAACACTCAAGTCTTGCCGATCTTTGCTAAATTCCTTCCATTCCTTGATGGGGCTCTTATCCCTTGGAAAACAGACCCTACTTGGACTAAGGTTGCCTTGATTATGATGCAAGGTTGGCTTGGATTCCCATATATCTACGTTTTGACTTTGGGTATCTTGCAATCTATTCCTAACGACCTTTACGAAGCAGCTTATATTGACGGTGCTAATGCTTGGCAAAAATTCCGCAACATCACTTTCCCAATGATCTTGGCTGTTGCAGCACCTACTTTGATTAGCCAATACACCTTCAACTTTAACAACTTCTCTATCATGTACCTCTTCAATGGTGGAGGACCTGGTAGCGTCGGAGGTGGAGCTGGTTCAACCGATATCTTGATCTCATGGATCTACCGTTTGACAACAGGTACATCTCCTCAATACTCAATGGCGGCAGCTGTTACCTTGATTATCTCTATCATTGTCATCTCAATCTCTATGATCGCATTCAAGAAACTACACGCATTTGATATGGAGGACGTCTAAGATGAATAACTCAATTAAACTCAAACGTAGACTGACTCAAACCCTTACATACCTTTACCTGATTGGTCTATCAATTGTCATTATCTATCCACTGTTGATTACCATCATGTCAGCCTTTAAAGCAGGTAATGTCTCAGCCTTTAAACTAGATACTAATATCGACCTCAATTTTGATAACTTTAAAGGCCTCTTCACTGAAACCTTGTACGGTACTTGGTACCTCAACACCTTGATTATCGCCTTGATTACCATGGCTGTTCAAACAAGTATTATCGTACTTGCTGGTTATGCTTACAGCCGTTACAACTTCTTGGCTCGTAAACAAAGTTTGGTTTTCTTCTTGATTATCCAAATGGTGCCAACCATGGCCGCTTTGACAGCCTTCTTCGTTATGGCACTTATGTTGAACGCCCTTAACCACAGCTGGTTCCTCATCTTCCTCTACGTTGGTGGTGGTATCCCGATGAATGCTTGGCTCATGAAAGGCTACTTCGATACAGTGCCAATGTCTTTAGACGAATCTGCAAAACTAGACGGTGCAGGACACTTCCGCCGCTTCTGGCAAATTGTTCTTCCACTTGTTCGCCCAATGGTTGCCGTACAAGCTCTCTGGGCCTTCATGGGACCTTTTGGGGACTACATCCTCTCTAGTTTCTTGCTTCGTGAGAAAGAATACTTTACTGTTGCCGTAGGTCTCCAAACCTTCGTCAGCAATGTGAAAAACTTGAAGATTGCCTACTTCTCAGCAGGTGCTATCCTCATCGCCCTTCCAATCTGTATTCTCTTCTTCTTCCTACAAAAGAACTTTGTTTCAGGACTCACAAGTGGTGGCGACAAGGGATAATATATCCCCGCCACCCTTTTTCATTTTATACTCTTCGGAAATCTCTTCAAACCACGTCAGCTTCCATCTGCAACCTCAAAATAGTGTTTTGATCAACCTGCGGCTAGCTTTCTAGTTTGCACTTTGATTTTCATTGAATATTAGCGATTGTTACTGTAAGTAAGATCCTTACAACAAGCAATTTTCTCCTAGACTTGAAATAAAGCGCATTTCTCTATATAATAATACTCATATAGAAAACACCTTTTAGAAAGATACCTATGCTTCCATATCCATTTTCCTATTTTTCAAGTATTTGGGGATTTCGTAAGCCCCTGTCCAAACGTTTCGGGCTCAACTGGTTTCAACTACTCTTTACCAGTATCTTCCTTATCAGCTTGTCTATGGTACCCATTGCCATTCAAAACAGCTCTCAGGAGACCTATCCGCTAGAAACTTTTATCGATAATGTCTATGAACCTCTGACAGATGAGGTTGTCCAGGATCTCTCTGAACATGCTAGAATTGTTGATGGTAAATTTACTTATACAGGAACTGCCAATCAAACACCTTCTATTGTGATCGGTCCAAGTCAAAGTAAGGAGTTACCTAAGGACTTGCAACTGCATTTCGATACGAATGAGCTAGTCATCAGCAAGGAAAGTAAGGAACTGACTCGTATCTCTTACCGGGCGATTGAGACTGAGAGTTTCAAAAGCAAGGATAGCTTGACCCAAGCCATTTCTAAAGACTGGTACCAACAGAATCGTGTCTATATCAGTCTCTTCCTAGTTCTCGGTGCTAGCTTCCTCTTTGGTTTGAATTTCTTTATCGTCTCTCTAGGGGCGAGTCTTCTCCTTTATATCACTAAGAAATCACGCCTCTTTTCATTTAGAACCTTTAAAGAGTGCTACCATTTTATCTTGAACTGTTTAGGATTACCAACTCTGATTACACTTATTTTGGGATTATTTGGCCAAAATATGACAACCCTGATTACTGTACAAAACATTCTTTTTGTCCTTTATCTGGTCACTATCTTTTATAAAACACATTTCCGTGACCCAGATTACCATAAATAGGAGATTTTTATGCCCGTTACGATTAAAGACGTGGCCAAGGCTGCTGGTGTTTCGCCTTCAACCGTAACCCGTGTTATTCAAAATAAATCAACCATTAGCGACGAAACAAAAAAACGCGTTCGCAAGGCTATGAAAGAGCTCAATTACCACCCCAACCTCAACGCTCGTAGCTTGGTAAGTAGCTATACTCAGGTGATTGGTTTGGTTCTTCCTGATGACTCAGATGCCTTCTACCAGAATCCTTTCTTTCCATCGGTTCTACGTGGCATCTCTCAAGTCGCATCTGAAAATCACTATGCCATTCAGATAGCAACAGGGAAAGATGAAAAAGAGCGTCTCAACGCTATTTCACAAATGGTCTACGGCAAGCGTGTAGATGGGCTAATCTTTCTCTATGCCCAAGAAGAAGACCCTCTTGTAAAACTCGTAGCAGAAGAACAGTTCCCCTTCCTTATCTTAGGTAAATCTCTATCTCCTTTCATCCCACTTGTCGACAACGACAATGTTCAAGCTGGTTTTGATGCAACCGAATATTTCATCAAAAAAGGCTGCAAACGCATTGCCTTTATCGGAGGAAGTAAAAAGCTCTTCGTGACCAAAGACCGTTTAACAGGCTATGAACAGGCGCTTAAACATTACAAACTTACCACTGACACCAATCGCATCTACTTTGCAGACGAGTTTCTGGAAGAAAAGGGCTATAAATTTAGCAAGCGATTATTCAAGCACGATCCACAAATTGATGCCATCATCACAACCGATAGCCTCCTAGCTGAAGGGGTCTGTGACTATATTGCCAAACACCAGCTGGATGTCCCTGTTCTCAGCTTTGACTCGGTTAATCCTAAGCTCAATTTGGCAGCCTATATAGATATCAATAGCCTAGCCCTCGGACGCACTTCTTTAGAAACTATTCTCTGCATCATCAATGATTCTAAAGAAAATAGACAAATCTGCTACCGCCAGTTGATTGCCCACAAAATTATTGAAAAATAAGAGACTGGGCAAAAAGTCTTTAAAAGCAAAAAACGCAGACTATCAGGTATTAAAAACTTGATAGTCTGCGTTTTATTGTGGGAAGACTCATTTTAAGTACTAGTCACTAGTTATCTATCTCAACAAATCTTCCTAGAATATGAACATTCTCTGATACAGAGACAAAGGCACCTGGGTCCACTTGTGTCATAATCTGTTTAAATTCATTAAACTCTGCACGTGTAATGACAGTGATTAAAACTGCCTTTCTCTCGTGATTATAGGTTCCTTCTGCATCGTGGATCATGGTTGCTCCGCGGTGCAATTTTTTATGGATTTTTTCAATTACCTTCTCTGGATGATTGGTCACAATCATGGCCTGCATGCGTTTTTGCTTGGTAAAGACCGCGTCTGTCACACGGCTAGAAACAAAGATGGTAATCATAGAGTAAAGAGCGTATTTCCAACCAAAGGTCAAACCTGCTATCAGCATGATGGTCCCATTTACCAAGAAAGAAATACTACCGACGTTCTTACCTGTTTTCTTGCGAATGGTCAGGCTGACGATATCCGTTCCACCACTGGAGATATTGTTTCGAAGAGCAAAACCAATCCCCAAGCCCATGACAACACCCCCAAAAAGGGCATTGATAATGGGATCCTCCGTCAAGGTTGCCACAGGGACAAACTGGATAAAGAAGGAACTCATGGACACCGTGATAAAGGTAAAAACAGTGAACTTATGCCCAATCTGATACCAGGCCAAGACCATCAAAGGGAAGTTAATGGCGTAAAAGGTTAGCGAAATCGGAATATGAAAACCAAACCAGTGATTACTCAAGGCAGAGATAATCTGTGCCAGACCTGTCGCACCACTCGAATACACATGCCCTGGTTGGAAAAAGAAATTGACCGCTACTGCTGATAGAAAACCATATACCAGAGAAGCTGAAATCTTCTCGTCATATTTTTCCCGAGAGATACTTTGTAAGACACGTAAAATTTTTATCTGATAAGCAAAGCGGCGCAGATAATAGCGCCACCGCTTAATTCGTTTTGCTTGTTTCATCTTCTTCTACTTGTAAGCTGAGTTCCTCTAGTTGTTTGAGAGCGACTGTTGAAGGAGCTTGTGTCATTGGGTCAGTTGCCTTGTTGTTCTTAGGAAAGGCGATAACTTCACGGATATTTTCTTCTCCTGCTAAGAGCATGACAAAACGGTCAAGCCCGATAGCCAAACCACCGTGTGGTGGGAAACCATAGTCCATGGCTTCAAGAAGGAAACCAAACTGATCGTTTGCTTCTTCGGCTAAGAAACCAAGAGCCTTGAACATGCGTTCTTGAAGGTCTTTTTGATTGATACGAAGGCTACCACCACCAAGCTCATAACCGTTCAAGACGATATCGTAAGCAATGGCACGAACCTTAGCCAAGTCACCTTCTAATTCGTGAGCTGTTTCTTCCTGTGGAAGAGTAAACGGATGGTGGGCACTCATGTAACGGCCTTCTTCTTCAGACCATTCAAACATTGGCCAGTCAACCACCCAAAGGAAGTTGAATTTATCGCCATCAATCAAACCAAGCTCTTTGGCAATACGTCCACGAAGGGCACCGAGTGTTGCATTGGCCACTTCAAGCGTATCCGCCACAAAGAGAACGAGGTCCTTATCTTCAAGTGCAAGCACTGTTGTCAATTCTGCTTGGATGCTAGTCAAGAACTTGGAAACTGGTCCGTTTAATTCTCCATCAACAACCTTGACCCAAGCAAGACCTTTGGCACCATATTGTTTGGCTACTTCCGTCATCTTGTCGATGTCTTTACGTGAATAGTTGTCCGCAGCTCCTTTGACTACAATTGCTTTTACAGCAGGTGCTTCTGAAAAGACTTTAAAGTCTACACCTTTGACCACTTCTGTCAAGTCCTGAAGCAACATGTCAAAACGGGTATCTGGCTTGTCAGAACCGTAAAGAGCCATAGCATCATCATACTTCATACGTGGGAAAGGAAGAGTTACCTCAATTCCTTTTGTTTCCTTCATCACGCGCGCAATTAAACCTTCTGTGATATCTTGGATTTCTTGCTCAGTAAGGAAGGACGTTTCTAAGTCGACCTGAGTAAATTCAGGCTGACGGTCTCCACGCAAGTCCTCGTCACGGAAACATTTAACGATTTGATAGTAACGGTCAAAACCAGCATTCATCAAGAGCTGTTTCGTGATTTGTGGACTTTGAGGAAGAGCGTAAAAATGCCCTTTATTAACACGAGATGGCACCAAGTAGTCACGCGCCCCTTCAGGCGTTGACTTAGAAAGGAATGGTGTCTCCACGTCGATAAACTCCAACTCATCCAAGTAGTTGCGGATAGAGTGGGTCACTTTAGCACGAAGTTTAAGATTTTCCAACATTTCTGGACGACGAAGGTCAAGGTAACGGTAACGTAAACGTGTATCGTCATTGGCCTCAATGCCATTCTTAATCTCAAATGGGGTTGTCTTAGCTGTATTAAGCACTGTCAGAGCTGTCACGTTTAACTCAACTGCACCAGTTGGCAACTTATCATTGGCTTGCTCACGCGCAGCGACCTGTCCAGTCACCTCGATAACAAATTCGCTACGAAGGCTTTCAGCTGTTGCCATGACCTCTGCAGATACTTTTTCAGGGTTGATAACCAACTGCATAATTCCTTCACGGTCACGAAGATCGATAAAGATCAAACCACCAAGGTCACGACGACGGCCAACCCATCCTTTCAAGGTTATTTCTTGTCCGATGTGTTCCTCACGAACACGACCAGCATACATACTACGTTTCATTGTTTCTCTCCTCTTTTATTCTGTTACTATTTTACCATAAAAGCGCAGGCTCTTCATGAAAATCATCAGAAAAGTTTGCCAGTCTTTAAAAATCAAGTGAAGACTCTAAAAATTGACGCCCATACAAAAATCCGATGAAGTTCATCGGACTCTTTTATTTTGAATTGTTGCCTGCTTTACGCTTTTCAGCAATTTCGGCTGCCTTTCGAGGCAAGACAATTTCCGTTGTGTAAGCTGTCCCAAAGCGCAAGACACCTGCAATAGGGGCAAAGACGACTGCTAGATAGTTATAGAAGAAATCGCCCTTAAAGGCATAAGCTAGCGCTCCAATGATGAAAAATAGAACGACTGCTTGAATCACTGCTAATAAAATTACTCGTTTCATGTGACCTCCTGACTCTATTATAGCATGAGAATCATCAAAAAGCTCACTAAATTATTCAAAGCGTGAAGAGAAATGCTGTAAAGAAGACCTTTTCGACTTACATAAGCCAGCCCCAAACTCAATCCTAGACTAGCATAAACCAAAAACTGTTGCAAAGTTCCTGGGAAATGAATCAAGGCAAATAGAACACTTGTTACCAGAAGGAAAAGCAGAGTTTGTTTACTATTGTCCTGCTTAGGAAAGAGATAGCGTGCCAACATCCCTCTAAAGATAAGCTCTTCCGTCAAAGGAGCAAAAATAACGACCGCAAAGAATGAGAAAAGGGGTTGAGACAAGGTCAAGTCTATCGCTGTTTGTTGATTTACTGAAGGATCATTTGGCAAGAAAAACTGGACAACCAGAGATAAGAACCAAACCAAGGCAGGGAGCCAAATAAATCGGTTAAAGCCACTCTTCTCAATATGAACAGGAGCTTTCTGGTACCATTTATAAATGACGTACACATATACTCCAGCCAAGGCCACATAAAGCAAGGTAGTAGCATAGGGCGAAGCGCCCAGTTTCAAAGCTTCTACAGCCCCACTTTGAACGGTCCCATAGATAACCAGAAAAGATAGAATGGCTAGAAGAAACCAGCCGAGGTTTTTAAGTAGTTTCATATAAATCTCCTATCTTGCTTTATAGCTATTTTTCAATACAAAGAGGTTCGCTATTCCTAACACAAGTACCCAGGCAAGTAACATACCAATATTAGAAAAAGATATTTCCCCACCTTTTTTATTTAAAAGATTTACAATTGGACCAATAAAAGAGTAATCCAACACTTTCTGAACCGTATCATTTTGAAGAGCAATCATGGGTAAAAAAGAGACGATAAACACAGGAAACATACTATAAACTTGCGCTTTAGACTGAGTATCTGACACTGCACCGATTAGAAGGTTGAGAAAAATAACACTAATAGCTGCTAAGACCAAATAGATAACATAGGCCAATAAGTAACCTGATACATCCACTTTAAAATAGATTGGTAGTAAAATCATTCCAAGCAACATAATCAACAGAGGGAGAATGAGCATACTGAAAGTATATTCTGTTGCTGTCACACCACTTAGGATGAGTGATTTAAGATTGCGCTTTTCCTTATCTTCTGCCATCATAATCGATACCATATAACCACTTCCCATGCTCAAGACCATCGTCAAACTCATAGAAAGGAAATACGTACTCAATTCTCCACTCTTGTTTAAGAACTCATTATATAGAACAGCCAGTCCAAAAGGCAACAATAGAGTCGCCAACAAAGTTGAATTGCTGATAAGAACTTGTAATCTTAACCATAGTAGGGCATTTAATTTTCTAAACATCTAACTTTTCTCCTGTCAATCTGATAAAGATTTCTTCTAAAGTTGGCTCACAAGAGTGAACCACCATCAAATCTGTCGTGTCTAAATGTGGTAATTCATCAAATGGAACTATCTGTTCTCGTCCGTCGTTATAAACCACACGTACTTTCTTATCCACATGGTACTTCTGGATGATATCTTGCGGACTTCCATACTCTATTAGGTTACCCTTATTCAAAAGAGATAAGCGATCACAAAGCAGAGTTGCTTCATTCATATCATGCGTGGTCAGAAAGATAGTTGTCCCCGCCTGCTTTAATTCTTGAAGTAGGGTATGAATCATCTTAGATGTTGTAGGGTCTAAGCCACTGGTTGGCTCATCTAGAAAGAGAATCTTAGGAGCATTCAGAAGGGCACGAGCCAAGAACATTCGTTGTTTCATTCCAGTAGATAACTTTTCTGCAATAATATCTTTAGCATCTGCCAATCCAACCTGTTGAAGCACCTGAACTACTCTATCTGCCTTGAGGCCATATAACTTAGCATAGATGAGAAGATTTTTATAAAGACTCATCTTTTCATAAAAACCACTGCCATCACTAACAATACCAATTTGTTCCAAATCATTTGAGGTTAAATCTTGAGAATTCTTGCCTAACAAAACTGTTTTACCTTGATCTGCAGCCAACTGTCCTGTTAAGACATTGATCATGGTTGTTTTACCTGAGCCAGAAGGGCCAAGAAAACCAAAGATTTCACCCTCCTTAATCTCAAAAGAAATCTGATGAAGAGCTTTTTTGCTCCCAAAACTTTTGCTTACATTTTCAACACGAATCATAGAAACTCCTTTATTTGAAATAGCGTTTTACCATAGGTAACTGCATCACATTGATATAAACATGGATGGCTCCGACAAGTACGAAAGCTAGTAGCTGAATCTCTCCTGTCAGTAAGGAAAAGAGAGCAATCAGAAAGTACAAGGTTGGCAAGACATACTGATGTAATTGGAATAAAATCCGAAAACTCTGTTCCAAATTAGCCTGGCGCTCCCCTTCATCGTAAGAATTGATAAAGTCCATGACATCCTTTGGTGTAGAGAAAAATGCCAAATCAAACTGACGAACAATAGCAATGGTCTTAAAAAGATATTTTTGAGCATTTAAAACTAACACTAACCCCAAAAAGGAAAGGGATAAGGTTATATGGCTTATATCGAGTACAATTACTTCACTTCCTGAAATGAAGAGAGCCAATAAAATCGCTACGCTTGCACTATTAAAAGCAATAGTTCCAAACTCGAGATTCCGATACATCTGCACATAATAGGTTTCATTCAGATCATCATCCATTTCCTCTTGATACAAGGAGTGAAATTTTCTGCTTTTCTTTAAGAAATTGAACGTCAAAAGAATGCTAATGAAACCTATCAGTAAACAAATAGCTGATATCCATGGTATCAAGATTTTTACATCTAACATAATTCCGTGGGATTCGGCACCAGCCTTCAACATATCTACAAATATGTACAAGAAACCTCCCAAGACAATAGACATTAAAAATAACAAGCCACCTTTCTTATTCTTTTTCATATTCATTCTCCTTTTTCACTTGCTAAATTTTGGGATTTCTTTTCAATCCAGTCAATTACTGGGATAAGAGCAAAGTAGGCCCAAATAAATTGGTCACTTTGATAGGGACTAAACCAACCTAAGTCTATCCCAATCAGTAGAAATACGCTGACGAATAGAGCTGCGACAACTACATAATAAACCACTTTATACTTGTTCATCACTCATCCTCCTCCAAGCGAAATACCGATTCGACTGTTTCGTTGAAAATCTGAGATATTTTCAAGGCAATCACAATGGACGGGGTGTATTCGTCCCGTTCTAGTAAGCTAATGGTCTGTCTGGAAACCCCTGCTAACTTGGCCAGTTCGGTTTGATTGAGACCATCGCGAGCCCGAAGCTCTTTTAGACGATTTTTAAGCATTCCTTTCTCCTTTTCTCTTAACTTGCTTATATTGTAACACATCTTTTTCTTTTTGACAAGCATATTTATCAAAAAGTTTATGATTTTTGTCATTTTGCAAAAGAAAAAGGTCAGGAATAGATTCCTGACCAGTTTATCTGCTATTAAAAGCCTAGTTTTTCAAAGATTTCTGAGAAGTTTTGGCTGATTGTCTCAAGCGCAACTTCCACTTCTTCTCGGGTTTGGTTGTTCTTGACCGTTACTTGTCCGCTTTCGACTTCACTCTCACCTAGGGTGATGAGAGTCTTAGCTGCAAAGACATCAGCTGACTTGAACTGAGCTTTGAGTTTACGGTTAAGGTAATCACGCTCTGCTTTGAAACCTTGTTGGCGAAGAGCTTGGACTAGTTCTAGGGCTTTTACATTTGCTCCGTCTCCCAAGACTGCGATATAGACATCTAGGGCGTTTTCGATAGGAAGAGCAACACCTTGCTTTTCAAGAATGAGAAGCAGGCGCTCTACACCAAGTCCAAAACCAAATCCAGCAGTTTCCGGGCCTCCAAAGTAAGAAACCAAACCATCGTAACGACCACCCGCACAGACTGTCAGGTCATTCCCCTCAATCTCAGTGATAAACTCGAAAATGGTGTGGTTGTAGTAGTCAAGACCACGCACCATATTGGTATCGATAATATAGTCTACTCCAAGATTTTCCAACATCTGACGCACAGCATCAAAATGAGCTTGACTTTCTTCATCAAGGAAGTCCAAGATAGAAGGCGCATTCTCTACTGCTACCTTGTCTTCTTTTTCCTTAGAGTCCAAGACACGAAGAGGATTTTCCTCCAAACGACGTTGGCTATCCTTAGACAAGGTCTCCTTGAGCGGTGTCAAATAGTCAATCAAGGCTTGACGGTAGGCTGCACGGCTCTCAGGATTTCCAAGAGTGTTGAGGTGCAATTTGACACCTTGGATACCGATTTCTTTCAAGAAATGGGCTGCCATCGCGATTGTTTCCACATCGGTAGCTGGATTGCTAGATCCAAAACACTCAACTCCGATCTGGTGGAACTGGCGCAAACGCCCTGCCTGTGGACGCTCGTAACGGAACATAGGGCCCATGTAGTAGAACTTGCTTGGTTTTTGCACTTCTGGGGCGAAGAGTTTATTTTCCACATAGGAACGGACAACGGGCGCAGTTCCTTCTGGACGGAGGGTAATATGACGGTCACCCTTGTCATAGAAATCGTACATTTCCTTGGTTACGATATCCGTTGTATCTCCGACAGAGCGACTGATGACCTCATAATGTTCAAAAATAGGCGTGCGCACTTCTGCATAGTTATAGCGCTTGAAAATCTCACGGGCAAAGCCCTCAACGTACTGCCATTTGGCAGATTCAGCAGGTAAAATATCCTGCGTTCCTTTTGGTTTTTGTAATTTCATAGGGAATCCTCTTTAAACTTAATAGTCTTATTTTACCATAAATAAAGGGATTAAAACAGTAAGAAAAAATTAGGATTTATACTCAATGAAAATCAAAAAGCAAACTAGGAAGTTAGCCGCAAGCTGTACTTGAGTACGGTAAGGCGACGCTGACGTGGTTTGAAGAGATTTTCGAAGAGTATTAGATATCATTTTTGAGATTAATAACTGTCAAAAAAATAGCCAGAAAGGAAAGACCAACAAATAGCATCCAAGTCAACTGTATATTCCATACGGCTACAAGTGAAAAACAGGCTGTTCCCACAGGTATGGATAAGGTGAACAATAAACCTAAAAAATTACTGGTACGAGCTAGAACCTCTGGAGCTAGATTTTTCAGGAGCATGGCACTAATCTTTGGTTGAACTTTACCAGACACATACAGAGTTGAACAGAGAAATAGTAAACCAAGTACGACTTGATTGAATAAATTAGCTAGACCAACTAGACTGAGTCCTACGGTCACCCACATCATCAATCTAGGCAAGGACTGCTTCCCAAAATAATCATTGCCCGTAAGGCTACTGATGATGATTGCTAACAAAGCACAGACTTGACTGATAAATAATGCCTCTGTGTAAGAAAAGTCCAAAAGAGAATGGCTCAAAAAGAAGATGTTATAGATGCTTCCTAAAGCGCCACCCAAGGCATTGATAAGCAAGACAGCACAGAGCATAAAACCAAAGTTTTTCTGTCCACCTTTAAGAAAAACGAGACGTAAATTCCGATAAATCGTTAGGAACTGGTCTTTGATAGAAAGCTTCTCATTTTTTAGTGATTCACCATCAGGAGATGAAATTGACAGGCTCAATTTGCTTTTTCCTAAAAAGAGGATGACGGCTGATACTAGGAAGAAACAGGCATTGATTCCCGCAACGAGGGAAAAATTGTTGACCGATAGACCTAAGAGCCAGACTCCAAAAGCTTGACCACCAATAGCTGAAATATAGGTAATGAACTGGGAAAAAGAGTAAGCCTCCATCAAATCATCTTCAGCTACTTTTTCCTTAATGAGAGGCATGCGCAAACCACCTGCAAAATCACTGATGACATCACTAATGACATTGATTAAACACAGGCTAGAAAAGGCAAAGAGACTAGCTTGCTGAACAACTAGGGCTGCTAGAAAAAATAAAACCGCCTGAAACAAACCGCTATAGACCATCCATTTGACCTTGGCCCTCGTGTAATCTGCCCGAATCCCTACAAAAACTGTAAAGAGAGTCGGAACAATCATGACAATATTCGCCATAGCAACAGCAAAAGAGGCTTGTGGCAAGGTCGATGCATAGACGATAAAGACCAGGTTGAAAATCGAAGCACCAAAAGCATTGAAGAAGCGTGACAAAGTCAAGAGACGATAAGCTTGATTTCTGAACAATAGTTTCATAGGTAATCTCCCTTCTTGTTCAAATACTCAATGAAAATCAAAGAGCAAACTAGGAAGCTAGCCGAAGGCTGTACTTGAGTACGGCAAGGTGAAGCTGACGTGGTTTGAATTTGATTTTCGAAGAGTATAAGTTTTATGTGAAGTATGACTATAGTATAGCACTTAGAAATTTTAGAGGAAAAACTTTTGAATATATGCAACAAAAAAATAAGTAAAAAGAGACGATAGAATTTCTCCAGTGACACGAGAGAGGTCAACAATTCTATCGCTTAAAATTTCAAATGATTTTCTTAGTTTGCAGATATTCAACAATCGGTCGTATTTCTATAGTATTCGGCAGATTTATTACAGCCAAGCATCTCAAAAATACGGACAGCATCTTCCATCTTTTTCTGACCTTCCTTGACTCTACCTTGCTTGCTATCAAGGAGACCTTCCGCCCACAAATAGACAATTCGGAAATAGGTTTCATTTTCATTGTAGAAATGCTCTTCGATAACACGTTTAAAATAAGAGGCATTGGTAAATTCTTCACACTCAATGCTGGCTAAAAAGCCATTCAATAGTATAGTGTGAAAAAGGTTTCGATTGCCAGACATTTCCATTAGGAAATCAGATTTACGTACCATCTCTCTAACATACCTAGTGAAAAGAGAAACAGATAGAAATGGTGAACTGACTGAAAATAAATTGAGTTCATAGATTCCCCAAATCTCGGTAGAAAACAAATAATCATGAAGAACTTTCCCTTCCTCTGCTGTTAACTCTACCCTTTCATCCATGCTCTTCATATAAGACTTGATAATAATGGCATTTAGAATATGTTTCTGTTTATTGTGAGAATGGGCATGCTTTTGATACTCCCTGCGATACAAGTCCTCAAGCGGAGCTATATTCTTTGGATCCAAGACATCTATGATTTCTTTTCTCAACTCAGAATCTGTATCATACTGAAAACCTCTCGCCAGAAAGAGAATTTCCTCTACACTAGCAGATATATTTTCTAGGGCAAATAAGAACTTTTCCACCGAAAGCTCACTCTGACCTGTTTCAAAGCGAGATAACATAGACGGCGAAAATTGTCCCCCAGTTGCTTGTCTCAGCGAGATATTTCTTGACTCTCGTAATTGTCTAAAGACTTTTCCAATCTGCTCCATAGGCTTCCCCTTGATTCAGTGTTTTCTTTATATTATCATATTTTTTCAGAAAATTCATCAAAAACTTGCCAAATTGTCAGAATTATGAGAAAATAGAGGATATTTATCACGTGGAGGGACTGTAATGAGAGACGATATCAAAATCAATGACCGGGCTTTGGCCTTGCAAGACCAAATTATCGAAAAACTAGAGAAGGTTTTTGATACAGATGTGGAATTGGATGTGTACAATCTAGGGCTGATTTATGAGATCAATCTAGACGAAACAGGCCTCTGTAAGATTGTCATGACCTTCACCGACACCGCCTGCGATTGCGCCGAAAGCCTGCCTATCGAAATCGTGGCAGGTCTGAAACAAATCGAGGGTATCGAAGATGTCAAGGTTGAAGTTACCTGGTCGCCTGCCTGGAAGATTACACGAATCAGTCGCTACGGCCGCATTGCCCTTGGACTGCCACCTCGTTAAGCAGGTAAATTACTTTTGAAGATGAAAAGAAGCAAGCCAAAGTTGGCTTGCTTTTTGAATTTACTTTTTACCTGACTTGTCCATATTCCAGAAGTCTGTCACGGCTCCGCGTGAAGCAGATGATACGATATGGGCATATTTACCGAGGACACCACGACTATAGAGTGGTGGCAAGGTTGTTTCTGCCTTGCGTTTTTCAAGTTCTTCTTCGGATACGGCCATGGAAATTTCTTTGGTATCTTGGTCAACCGTAACGATATCGCCTGTACGAAGGTAGGCAATTGGTCCACCATCCTGAGCTTCAGGAGCGATATGTCCAACAACCAGACCATAAGTACCACCAGAGAAGCGTCCATCTGTCAAGAGGGCAACCTTGTCTCCTTGACCTTTACCAACAATCATTGATGAAAGTGACAGCATCTCAGGCATACCAGGACCACCTTTAGGTCCAACGAAACGAACAACGACTACATCGCCATCAACGATTTCATCTGTCAGAACGGCCTGAATCGCATCTTCTTCTGAGTCAAAGACCTTAGCTGGACCAACGTGACGACGCACTTTAACACCTGATACTTTAGCAACCGCACCATCAGGGGCAAGGTTCCCGTTCAAGATGATAAGCGGACCGTCTGCACGTTTTGGATTTTCAAGTGGCATGATAACTTTTTGACCTGGTGTAAGGTCTGCAAAGTCAGCCAAGTTTTCAGCTACAGTCTTACCAGTACATGTAATGCGGTCTCCATGAAGGAAACCATTTGCCAAGAGGTATCTCATAACCGCAGGCACACCACCGACTTCGTAGAGGTCTTGGAAGACATACTGACCAGATGGTTTCAAGTCGGCCAAGTGAGGCACACGCTCTTGAATCGTATTGAAGTCCTCAAGAGACAAGTCAACATTGGCAGCATGGGCAATGGCAAGCAAGTGAAGAGTGGCGTTTGTAGAACCACCGAGAGCCATGGTTACAGTGATAGCATCTTCAAAGGCTTCACGAGTCAAGATATCTGATGGCTTGAGACCGAGCTCCAACATCTTGACAACAGCACGTCCTGCTGCTTCGATATCTTCTTTCTTATCAGCTGATTCCGCTGGGTGAGATGAAGACCCTGGTAAACTCATACCGAGAACTTCAATAGCAGTCGCCATTGTATTAGCAGTATACATACCACCACAGCCACCAGGGCCAGGGCAGGCATTACATTCAAGACGTTTTACGTCCTCAGCCGTCATGTCACCGTGGTTCCATTTTCCGATCCCCTCAAAAACAGAAACCAAGTCGATGTCTTTGCCATCAAGATTTCCCGGTGCAATAGTTCCACCATAGGCGAAAATTGCTGGAATATCCATATTAGCAATGGCAATCATAGAACCAGGCATGTTCTTGTCACAACCACCGATAGCAACAAAGGCATCCACATTGTGACCACCCATAGCCGCCTCGATAGAGTCCGCAATGATATCACGAGATGTCAAAGAGAAACGCATACCAGGCGTTCCCATAGCAATCCCGTCCGCTACAGTAATAGTTCCAAACTGCACAGGCCAAGCACCTGCAGATTTGACACCCTCTTTAGCTAATTTCCCAAAATCATGCAAGTGGATGTTACATGGTGTATTTTCCGCCCAAGTCGAAATCACTCCCACAATCGGTGTTTCAAAGTCCTTATCTGTCATACCAGTCGCACGAAGCATAGCACGGTTTGGTGATTTAACCATACTATCATAAATGCTACTGCGGTGACGTTTATCTAATTCAGTCATCTTATCCCTCCCATTTCAGTTTTTACTATTATAGCACATTTTAAAGGCAATGAACAGAAGAAAATTCTTGAATTTTCAGAAAATTCTATACACATATAAACATTTTAAATTAAAAACAACAAAGCGGATCAGGGCACTTTCTGATTACCAGAATATGCTTTTAATCCGCTTGCTTTAAATAACGTAATGTAATTTTTACAGAAGTTCTTTCAGATAAGTGTATTTAACATCTATCTTGCATTATAAAACTCTAGAACTTTCTCTTTTATATTCGATTCACTCAAACCATATTCATTAAGAAGATAATCCATTTTCCCTACTTGACCGAATCTTTCTTGAACACCCATCCGATGAATTTTTGTTATTCCATCATCAGAGAATAATTCACATAAAGCACTGCCAATTCCACCTATCTGATTGTGGTTTTCTACAGTAAATATAGTTTTTCCACTTAACATTGTTTTTATCTGTTCTGGTATCGGTTTGATTCTAAATAAATCTATCACACCTACTGAATAACCTAATTTAAACAGTTCATCCGCAACTCGAATACTTGGAGCAACCATTATGCCAGAAGCAACTATTACAACATCTTCACCGTGTCTTAACTCAATGTAGCCTTTAGAAAAATCTTCTCCACCTTGATATACAGCCTCTGGAGCTTTTCTAATTGTTCGAATATATTTTAGTCCTTTTAAGTCTAATGTCTGGTTCAAGATTTCACGAAATTGGATATCATCAGTTGCTTCGAAAATGATTGATTTAGGAATTAAACGTAACAATCCAATTTCTTCAAATGGCATATGTGTCCCACCATTCATTTCTGCAGTTACTCCTGCATCTGATCCAATCACAGTGGCATCCAATTGTGCGTATCCAAGAGAAATAAATAATTGATCAAATACTCTTCGTGAAGCAAAAGGGCCAAATGTATGAAGATAAGGTCTAAACCCCTGAATAGATAAACCTGCTGCAAGCCCGACCATTTCTGCTTCCATGATTCCAACATTCACATAACGGTCTCTAAAGTCCTTTTCAAGATTATTAGTAGCCATAGAACTTGACAAATCTGCTTCTAAAACTACTATATCAGAATAACTTTGGTTAGCCTCTAGAAGGAAATCTCTATACACATGTCGTAATTCTTTCGTACTTCTCATCATTCTGTTTCCTCCAATTCCTGACTTAATCTTTCTACAACTGAAGTTAACATTTGTCTCTCCTCTACAGTAGGGCGAAGATGATGATTGGATTTCATTTCTTCCAGCTCTCGAACTCCTTGACCTTTAGTAGTATCTAATACAATACACTTAGGGGATGAATCATTTGACTGTTTTAATCGGACAATCCCTTCATAAATTTCTCTAATATCTGAACCATTGACCCTAATGGATTCAAATCCAAATGCTGAGAATTTTTCTACAAAATCACCTGGATTACAAATATCCTTTGTAAAACCATCTAATTGTTTTTTGTTATCGTCTACAAATACAATTAAATTAGATAACTGTTGATGAGAAGCAAACTGTATAGCCTCCCAACATTGTCCCTCATTTAACTCACCATCTCCAACAATAGCATAAGTATAAAAGGGACTTTTTCTTATTCTCTGACCATATGCAAGTCCGGTTGCAACACTAATTCCCTGTCCTAAAGAGCCAGTTGTCATATCTATGCCCGGCGTTAGATTTCTATCAGGATGAGACGGTAATTTGGTTCCATTTGTATTTAAAGAATATAAGAATTCTTTGTCAAAGAAACCATTCAAATAGAGTGTGCTGTATAAAGCCGGTCCAGCATGTCCCTTGGATAAAACAAAATAATCTCTATCTCGTGATGCAAATATTTCTGGAGTCATCGGCATTATTTCACCATAAAGCACTGCTAAAACTTCTACTATAGACAGACTCCCTCCATAATGACCGAATCCAAGATGATTCAATGTTCTAAGAGTATTTAATCGGATTTTAGTCGCAAATTTTCTTAACTCATCTTCTCTATTTTCACTTAAAATCATCCCTTATTCCTCCTTTGCAGATGGCTTTTTAATAAAGGATACTCCAAACATAACTGCTAAAATAAGAACAAGACCAATAACAATACCTGCTTGTGAGCCAAATTGATTCAACATTCCTAAAATAATTCCTGATAGACCAAAATCTGCATCTGAGAAAGTTGACCCTTGGAAACCAAGTCCTCCCAAAACTGGCATTAAAAAGACTGGAAGAAAACTAATTAAAATACCTTGTAAAAATGCTCCAATAGTGGCTCCACGAACACCACCAGATGCATTCCCGATGACACCTGCAGTCGCTCCACAGAAGAAATGAGGCACAACGCCTGGTAAGATGACAACCGTTCCTGAAGCAATCATAATTGCCATACTTACTAAACCACCAACAAAACTAGAGATAAATCCAATTAGGACTGCATTAGGTGCATAAGTATAAACAATCGGACAATCCAAAGCAGGTTTTGAATTAGGTACGAGACGCTCTGAGATACCTTTAAAGGCTGGAACAATTTCACCCAAAATAAGGCGAACACCTGCTAAAATAACAAATACACCTGCTGCAAATTGACCTGCTAATTGTAAAGCATAAACTAGACCACTTGTACCATTACTGATTTCTTTTTCTATATATTCTGACCCTGCAAAGATAGCTACAATAATGTAAATAACTGCCATAGATAAAGTAATACTAACAGTACTATCACGTAAAAAAGCTAAACTCTTTGGGAATTTAATGTCCTCTGTTGATTTTGATTTGTCACCGATAAGGCTACCAGTGAAACCACTCAACCAATATCCCAAAGAACTGAAATGACCTAAAGCTACCTTGTCATTTCCAGTTAATTGAACCATATATTTTTGTACAAATGCTGGAGAAATACTCATAATAATACCGAGTGCTAATCCTCCTAGTAAGATAAGAGGCAAACTAGTAAAGCCAGCAACTGATAAAATGACCGCAATCATACACGCCATATATAGAGTGTGGTGCCCTGTTAAAAAGATATATTTAAATCGAGTAAAACGAGCGATTAAGATATTGAACACCATACCTGCAAACATAATCATTGCAGTAGCTGAGCCATATGTTGTTAAAGCTACAGCTACAATTGCTTCATTATTCGGTACAACTCCAGATAAATGAAAAGCATGTTCAAACATGGTACCAAATGGATTCAAAGAATTTTGCACAATTCCTGCACCACCAGATACAACTAAGAAACCAACAAAAGTCTTAATTCCACCTTTAATAATATCAGGTAATTTCTTCTTCTGAAGAACTAATCCTAAGATTGCAATTAAAGCTACTAAAATAGCTGGTGTACTAACAATATCCAATATGAACTTCATCATGACGCTAGCCTCCTATATAAGTTCTTTTTCTTCACAAATTTTAGTAATTAATTCTCGTAGCTCGTCCATATCAATAATACTATTTAAAATACGAACATCTCCAAGATGACTAGCTGAATCAGCTAAATCACGACCAACAATCCAAATATCGGCTGCATTTGGATCTGCTCCACCTAAATCATAATGTTCAACTTCTACATCTGAAACATTCAAATCACTCAATACAGATTCAATATTCATCTGTACCATAAAACTTGAACCTAATCCTGAACCACAAGCTGTACCAATTTTTAACATTATCTAATCCTCCTGTTTAATTATCATTTTAATGTCATCATAGTTTTTTGATGAAATTAAAGCTTGAACATGATTTTTATCTCTTAAAATTGTTGTTAAATGTGACAAAGCCTTTAAATGACTCTCATTATCAATGGCTGCAATACAAATCAACAATCTTACCTCTTGTTCTGGATTATCCAATAAATAAATCGGCTCTTCCAAAACTAACATTGACATTCCTATTTCATTCACGCCTTCATCTGGTCGAGCGTGAGGAATTGCTACTCCCTTCCCTAAATTAATAAAAGGTCCAAACTCTTCTACTTTTTGAATCATTGCCTCAGGGTAGTTCTCAGTTATCTTATGTTGATCCAAAAGCGGTTTAGCTGCTAAACGAATCGCCTCCTTCCATCCTAATTTTTTCGAACTAACCTGATAGGTTTCTTTTGTAATTAATTCTTCTAACAATGGTAACATTTCCTTTCTATTCATTTCTTGATAGAGATATCGCTTTAATGCTAATTTCAACTCTAATTCTTGTGTGATTACACTATATCGTCTTACTATACTAATTATCTGATTCAGCTCAATATCTTGATAACCTGTATCCGGAAAATCTTTTGATACCAATTCAACTAATTGAGTTGTTTGTTCTTCAGTCATCATAACGGAAACTAGATAATTTGGCTTCTCTGTCTCTACCTTTATAGTAGAAAAAACCATATCATAGTCACTACTAGTTTTCGCCGGTAAATCGTCAATCTTTGAAGTCCCTATAAATTCAATTTGAGGAAACAATGCTAATAGATTTTCTTTTAACATCAATGAAGAACTAATCCCATTAGGACAAATAATTGCTGCTTTATAACATTTTTGAGGCAAAGTATCTGCATTCTTTAAATAACCTCCAAAATGGACAACAAAATATGCTGTTTCACTATCAGGTATGGGTTTGTCAATAGCGTCCATCAAGGGAGTCAAAGAATCTTTTACTAGTTCAAATAAATCAGGATAATGTTCTTTAACATGCAACACATATTCATTTGAACTAGGTAAGCCGAACTTTAATCTATAGTAAGCCGGTATAAGGTGGCGGCGAAGATTTTCTCTCAATACTTCTCTTTGTTTAAAATGTAACAAAGAAATATCTTCCATTCTACTTATAATAGCCTCTGTTAATTGATTAAAGTAAACCGGAGCAACATCTACTTCACCTTCAAAGCAACTTGATAATAAAACTGTGACATAGCGATAATCATCCTCTGAAAATACCGTATCTATAATTCCCAAATCAACTACTGTATCTAATAAAATAGTCGTTATATCTTGAATAATAGGAGATACTAATGTCTCTGAAAGACATACTCTTTCAACATCCCTTTGATACCTACATATAATGAATACTAAACCGAAAAGGCAAACTTTTAATTGATTAACAATAGGTACTATCTGTAGCTTTTCATAATAATCTTTAACTACCTGATCAATCAAATCATAAGTTAATGAATACCCCCAACTGGATAAAACATAATCCAACCCCCAAATCCCTATGGAGGATTCCAGCAACTCACTAACCATTTGAAAAGCTAAACGGTGCTTATTCCACTCTGAACCGTGTAAAGTATAACCTTTTGCTCTACTGTACCCTAGCTCCAAATCATTATCCAACATAATCTTTCTTAATGATTGAATATCAGATAAGGTTGTATTCTTACTTACTTTCAAAAAGTCTTGGTAATGATTATTCGATATAAAATCTAATCGGCAAAAAGTGTAAAGATAGATTAATGCTAAGCGAGTCGACTTTGGTAAAACCAATTCATCCGACTTAATAATATCTGTCAAAGACTGCTTCGTACGATTTGATAAACTATAGCGACCTTGTTTTTTATCCAGCACTATCCCTTTATTAGCTAGATAAGGCACTAAATAATCTATTCCTTCTTTGACTTCCTTTATAGGTAAGCTCACCTTAACAGATAATTCATATAATGATAGCTCACAATGATCCATCAAAGTCATCAAAATAACTAGTGCTCTATAATCAAACATTTCTCTTCCTTTCTAACTACAATTATAGTGTAAAAGTTATAAGAATAAAAGAGTATTTCAGCACAATATAATCTCACTTCCTATAAGTAATTATTGGGCTGAAACTTTTTAGTGATTATTTGTCAACTTTCTATTAATTTTTAAAAACAAAATGATATCATTTAGATATCAAATAACAGAGGTCATTCTTATGACTGAAAAACTAATCAATTCATAACCAAATGGTGTATTAGCATTGATTCTCATTGAGTTGACAATCGTACTTGGTATCTTTATATTTAAAATGGGTGTTGGTTCGGAAAACATTTTTGGAATTATTATCGGACCTTTACTAATCGTAATTGCAACGCTAACTCATGCTGGTTTAAAAGTTGTCAAACCTCAGGAGGCTATGGTTCTGACACTCTTTGGTAACTATACAGGTACCATCAAAGAACCTGGCTTTTACTTTGTCAATCCCTTCAGCGTAGCAGTCAACCCTGCAAACCACACTCGACTTGGACAAAGTGGTGATGTTAGCACAAAATCTCCTTTTTTAGGAGCTAAATCATCAAATGACAATGACTGCTTAGGAAATCCTTGAAGCACGTATCACTTACCTAGCTTATGCTACAGAAATTACTACCATTATTGATGCCCGTAAGATGATTGTAGATGGTGCTGTAGGAATGGTTGAAATGGCACTAGAACGGCTCAATGAAGGGGAATTGGTAGAGCTTGACGAAGAACGAAAAGCTGCTATGGTTTCAAATCTCCTAGTCGTCCTCTGTGGCAATCATGATGCACAACCAATTGTCAACACAGGAAGTCTTTACTAAAGATGGTTGAAGCTAAAAAAAGCATATCCCCCTTCGACTCTCAACAAAGTTATACGCTGCACTCGCCTCATGGGCAGAAGATGACTTTCGTTCAGTCAATGGGCAAGTCGAATAACTCCTTACAGAATGTGTCAAACAACGGAAGAAAGACGGAAAATACGTATCAGAAACCATTGACGAACCATTTGAGATTGATATTTAACACCTTCTCCTGTCTGCTAGGTCTGACAGGAGAATTTTTTCATCTTTTTTTGTCAAGTAACTTTACTTTACAAAAAAAATGTGTTATCCTAGTATGGTTGATGAAAATCAGTAGATTGAATCGAATATAAATACCTAAAGGAGAAATCAAAATGGCAGTACCTGCACGTCGCACTTCAAAAGCGAAGAAAAACAAACGTCGTACACACTACAAAGTAACAGCTCCATCTGTAAACTTTGACGAAACTACTGGAGATTACTCACGTTCTCACCGTGTATCACTTAAAGGATACTACAAAGGACGTAAAATCGCTAAAGCTGCATCAGCTGAATAATAGAAGGGAGATACCATGCGCATAAATATTACACTTGAACACAAAGAATCTGGTGAACGCTTGTACCTTACTTCTAAAAACAAACGTAACACTCCAGACCGTCTTCAATTGAAGAAATACTCACCAAAACTTCGCAAACACGTTGTGTTTACCGAAGTTAAGTAAGCATTCAATACGAATCAATACAGAAGAAAAACGCTGATTCAAGCGTTTTTTCTTTTTGTTAATTTCAGTACATTGCAATGAGAATCATTCGAATGACTACATTATTGATAATATTTGTTAAGCCATCAAAAGTAATTAACATTTCATAACGAGTAATCCTATTTAAACTCGTCTCACTATCTATTTTTTCTTATCTCTGTGTTATAATAAAATAGATTTTAAATCCATCTATTTTATTATTGAAAATTCTACATTTTTCAATTGAATTTTGATTACAAATATTCGCGCGATTTTCGCGTGATTTTCGCGTGAATATTTTAAAATATATCTTAGAAATACGATGAAATCAAAGATTTTAATTATCTATCAAATTTACTTTTTCGCGTGACAATCATTTAAAAAAATAAATTTAAGCAACATTATATTTTAGGAAGGGAAAATATGGACTTAAAATTTGAAGGGGTTGATTTAGAATACAAAAAAGCTAAAAACGATCTTCCAGAATCTTTCTGGGAAACCTACTCAGCATTTGCAAATACAAATGGCGGGAAAATAATTCTCGGGATAGACGAAAAAAATATTGACCCCTACCAAGGAGTCAATAATCCTCAAAAAATACGAGATAATTTATTCGCTTTAGTCGCAAACAAACAAAAAGTTAGTTGTAACTTACTTACAGATAATGATATTGAATACATTGATATTCCAGGCAAAAATAAACAACTCATGGTAATCACTGTAAGAGAAGCGAATCCTCACCAAAAACCCGTCCATCTAAAAAATGATTATCGTGAGTCATATAAAAGATTAGGTGAAGGCGATGTTCGACTTGATAAAGAAGAACTTAAATATCTGATGACTAGTTCTCATGATGATATTGATAGTGAGTTACTTAATAATTTTGACGAAAATGATTTAAATTTAGATACAATAAAACATTACAAGCAATTATTAATTGAACTTACTGGTAATACAAAATATAATAGCATTTCGTTGAGAAATTTTCTAATCGAAATTGGTGTATTTAAAAAAGACAGGATTGATAATACATATAAATTAACCGCAGGAGGACTAATATTTTTTGGAAAGTACAATTCTATCATTTCTCGTTATCCCAAATTTCAATTAGACTATTTTGAAAAAGATACCTCCCTTTCAACTAGGTGGAACGATAGAATTTCAACAGGGGATATGATGTACCCTGATTTAAACATGTTTGATTTTTTCAATTTAGCATATAAGAAATTAACTACTACAACAAATGATAGATTTGAGTTTAATAACGAATCTGCCCACCGTTTACCATTCAAGAAAGACCTATCTGAATCTATACGTGAAGCTTTAGTAAACTGCTTAATGCATGCTTACTATGACTTTGATTCTCCTATAGTTATTACAGCTTATCAAGACTTCTATGAATTTAAAAATCCAGGTAAGATGAAAATTTCTATTCCCGAATTTATACATGGCGGAACTTCCAAAACGCGAAATAGTACAATCTCTTCATTATTCCGTAGAATTGGGATGTCCGAAAAAGCTGGATCAGGTGGACCAAAAATTTTTGATATTTCCGAAAAGTATAAACTAAAAATCCCTGAGGTAAGCACTACCTTTGATAGTACTGTTGTTACAATCTGGAAAGTAGACTTATTGTCTTCTTATGCGAATACATCAGATAATGAAAAGATAATACTTGAATATATCATTAAAAATGGTAGTATTACTAAAAATGATGTCCTCGAAAATTCTCTCATGACTGAGTATAAATTTAGAGAAAATTTGAAATCTCTACAAAATAAAAAGTATATTGAGATAGAAGGTAAGGGACGATCTACAAGATATGTTCTCCCTAAAAGCTCAACTGAACAATACCACATCATTAAACAACAAATCAAAAATCTTGGAGATTTCATGACTAAATATTAAATATTTTATTTTCATTCCTAAAAATTTTTGAAATAATATTGTCTTTTCCCAAATTTTCGGAAACCAAAACGCAGGCTCAAATCGGCCTGCGTCTTTTCACTCTTCCCCTACTCTCTAAATCTCATTCAACTTTTCAAGATAGGCGGTTAATTCTGCTTGGGCTTCTGGTGTTGTGCCTACTAGCTGGCTGCGCATGTGTGCGAGTCTGGTTTCTACCTCTCCAATCTCTTTATCAATCTCTGCGAGTTGGTCTGCAAGGTCGGTGAGGGGAACAACGGGTTCTTCCTCAAAGGTATCTACATAGCGTGGAATGTTAAGGTTGTAGTCATTTTCGACAATCTCTTCAAAGCTGGCTAAATGGGCGAACTTCTCGACATTCTCGCGTTTTTGATAAGTCTCCAAAATCTTAGCAATATGGTCTTCGGTCATATTGTTTTGATTTTTCCCTTTTTCAAACTCTTTTGAGGCATCGATAAAGAAGACATCCTTATTGGTGCGATTCTTTTTAAGGATAATAATAGTTGTCGGGATAGAGGTGTTGTAGAAGATATTTGCTGGCAAGCCGATAACTGTATCAATAGCGCCTTCTTCTAGCAGGTGTTGACGAATCTTTTGCTCGGCTGCTCCTCGAAAGAGAACTCCGTGAGGAAGGACAATAGCCATGACACCATTGTACTTGAGGTGGTAAAAACCATGAAGAAGGAAGGCAAAATCTGCTTTAGACTTAGGTGCAAGAACTCCATAACTTGAAAAGCGAGGATCTTGCAGGAAGCCACTATCTGCTGACCACTTCAGCGAATAGGGTGGGTTCATCAAAACCCCATCAAAGTCTGTCGGCTCGGTAGTCGGCCAATCTTCGTCTAGGGTATCCTGGTTGCTGAGGTGATAGTTCTCAATCGCAACCCCATGAAGCATCATATTCATACGAGCAAGGTTGAAGGTCGAAGTAATCAACTCTTGACCGTAGTAAGAAATCGTCGAAGCTTCCTTACTATAGCGCTTGGCATTGAGCAAGAGAGAACCAGAACCCATGGTCGGGTCGTAAACCGACATCCCCTTTTGATGCTCCCGCCCTGCAAAGACAATCTGAGTCATGAGGTGAGAGACTGCTTGAGGTGTATAGAACTCTCCAGCCTTTTTCCCAGAATCACTGGCAAACTGGCCAATCAAGTACTCATAAGCATCACCCAAGATATCACCAGCATGACCAGAGACATTGAGGTCGTTGAGCTGTTTCATAACCTCAGAGATGGTTTTGTTTTGCTTTTGTGGGGTGTTGCCTAGCTTTTTAGCATAGAGGTCGATATCTTCAAAAAGATTTTCAAATTTTTCATTGGCCTGCTCAATATCACGGAAACTTTGGGCTAGAGACTCTAGCTGGAAGGTTCCTTCATGGATAGACTGAACCAGCTTGGTAAAGGTTAGAGAAGGCTCAATCACATAGCCCAGCTCGTCATTTAAGACCTCAATGAGGTCTTCACGGACATCTGCATCCGCAAAGTTTTCCTCGTAAAGAAGTTGCGCTTGCTGGAAGGACACAAAGGGCTCGTCCAAGTTATCACAGACGGCTTGGAGGATGTTGTCGGATAGGTACTTGTAGAAAATCAAGCCCAAGAGGTAGGACTTGTATTCATTGGCTTCCATCTGGCCACGCAGGATATCTGCCGCATTCCAGAGGGATTGGTAGAGTTCTCTTGATAAATCTGTTTGTGACATAGGGTCTCCTATCAATTTCTACTTTTATTCGTTTAGTGTAGCTTTCTGAGGTCTTGGTATCTTAGATAATCGAACACGACCTAAAAGCTGGGTAAAAAAGACAAACTGTCTGGTCTTCATCGAAGACTGTCCCAGTTTCCTATTTTTACTGAGCTTTTGACGGTCTTAGTATCTTAGATAAACATTTTTCTGAGTAGGGATTGTTTGCTTTCTTTTAGCTGGTTGACTTTTTCCTCTTGCTTGCCAATGGCCTTGTCTAGGTCTTGGAAGAAAGAACCGATGACCTCTTGTTCAGGGAGGGTTGGAAGATATAGAGGAAGTTTCATCATTATATCCGAATTTAGCTTCGCTCTCCCTCCTCCCACTAGAAAAGGTTCAATGTTAATTTGTTTTACTGCAAATAGTAAAAAAATATTGTTTATCAAATCTTTTTTACCTTGAATAACATGAGCGTGATTATTTACCCAAACTTTTCCATTTACATATTGTACTGGATAATCTTTTAAATCACTTGCACCATCTTCGGCAATAAGAATGAACTCGCCATCATGTGTATAACCATCTACATAATCCTGTATCCCATTAGCCCCATAATATGGAGTATCCCCAGAAATTCTTTCATTTGCTGAAACTGGAACTCTTAAATTATCATACCTATTCGTAACTTCCCCCAACTTCACTTCCTTCCACTCATCTTCAAATCCTGCGAAGCGAAGGGCTGGTTTGGTTTGTCCTTTGGCTGGGAAGAGGAGTTTGAGGTAGGTTTTCTTCTGCTCTTTGAGCACCTCTAACTTACGCTGTTGAAGGCTGATGAGCTGGTCAATCTCTTGGAAGAAAGAACCGATGGCAGTTTGTTCGGGGAGGGAAGGGAAGGAAATCCTATATCTTCCTAGCTGTGGGGCAGTTAGCTGGGGAACTCCAGTTGATTCAATTACAATATTTTGAATATTTATAGCATTCTCTAAAAAAATAACATCATGTTCTGACTTTAATGATAAAAGACGAACAACAGGAGTAAAATTGACATTGCGAGCTTTTGCTACTCCAATATCACCTCGACCTGTTACTGTAACTGCAGGAGCATCTATTCTATAACTATCATTATAATACCCAACAATTCCATCGTTTGTAAGAGCATTTGCAATCACTGGATATTTACCGTTATTCAACAATTTAGATTTTTCAAGATCTCCACCAGCAGATATTTTTGTACATTCCCCTAACTTACTATCTTCCCAAGATTCGGTATAACCCGCAAAGCGATAACTTGGTTTCTTTGTCATATTACTCCTCCAACTAATTCGTCTTTATCTGTATCTATAAATTGCAATTGATAAGCTTTACGAGCTCCCCATGCCTTAAGTATTTTCTTAATAGTATATTCATTCTCCTTATCAAACTGGTCTACATAAATACTTACATCCGGTGCCTGTTTAAAAATTACTTTAAAGTACGGAGCATCCACTCCATTCTCATCCCGAATACCAAAACCAATGAAATAGATTTCTTTGATAGAACTTAAACTTTTGAAAAAGTATTCATGTTTTCTAAGTTGCTGATGGACAGGCTTTCTAGTCAAATCAACTAAATTATGAAGAAAGTCACGTACCTCAGTTGGGTTATTTTGTCTAAATTTATCATAAGAATCCATTTCACGATTATGTCCAAATATTAGCTTATTTTCAGAAATGCTTCCATGTATATGACATATTTGTTCAGAATTTATACCGTAGAAATCCTCTAACAACATACTATAATTAAAAGTTAAAAAGTAGGCATTTTTATTGTGTTCAACATATTTCTTTCGTTTTAGTTTTTTTAGATTAGAAGGCATATTATCCCAGTCAAGAACAAAACATTGGACCCATTCCCTAAATAAGTTTTCAATGTCTGCTCTTAGAAATTTTTCAAGAATCGTTGCCAGCTCCTCAGAATATGTTACTAAATCTTCTGGCACACAAGATGGCGGTATAATTTTCACCTCATTTATCCAACCTAAATCACGCTCCAACTGAGACCAAAAATTTTCTAATCCCATTAACTGCATCATATGTCGATAAATAAATTGATACCGTTCATATCTATCTAACTGACCATTTCTAATTTTAGGCAGAGAATATCCATATATGTCTCTCAACTCATCTTCCTTAGCACATTGATGTTGTTCTTGAATTTCAATATCCTTTTCCCTAAAAAAGTCGCAAATTCCTTTTACTGTTTGCAACGACTCTAAAAGTTCATCTTTCCCATAAGCCTGCTGATAAACAAACTTTTTGAAATATAGATAATTCGTCTTCATATCATGTGCCATATCAAAACCATTTCCGATAATAAATAATTTCTCCACTATATCCCCCTTTCTATTACTCCATTTTCTTATTTCTACACTTTAGATTTTCTTTTTTGATTTCTATTCTTCAATTTTGGCAGTTTTTACACTTTAGAATGTCCATCTATCATTTCTATTGTTCAATTTTAGCTATTTTTGCACTTTAGATAGGCAACTATGCTATTCTATTCTTCAATTTTGCCTATTTTGAAACAATAGAAGGGCTGATTTTGTGATATAATGTTAAAAAACGTTAAAATGCGAGGATGACTACATATGAACTATAGAGAACTTAGAAAAATATACTACAGTCATCGTGACCAATATGAGGAAGAGTATCAACTACGCTTACAAGGATACAGTTCCATTAGAACATCTCTTTATCCTCATTTAATGCAACGCGATACTGTCAAAACAAGTCAATACCCTCTATTTGTAACCCTGCATCTTGGGATTTCCCAACTAATGGAAACTATCTCACAGCAGTCTCAACGAATTAGCGAAATAGCTGATACCCTCCCCAAGATTGCCCACGATCAGTTCTATAAAGAACAACTCTACCAATCGATTATTTCCACAAATGAAATCGAAGGTATCCATACAACTCGTAAAGAGTTGGTCGATGTGGAGAAACTCCTAGAGGAAGACCCCTATAAGACCGAACAAGTCAAACATCTTTCCACCTTGCGAATGTACCAACAAATCTTGAAGGATGAATTTCTCCAAATCCAATCTCTTGAAGATATCAGAGGGATTTATGACCAATTAACACAGGGAGAAATATCGCCAGAGGATGAACTCGATGGAGAGTTTTTTAGACAGAAATCGGTCTTTATCCAAGACGACAAGACTGGCAAAGTCATCTATATCCCACCTCAAAAGGAGGAACAGATTCAGGTCATGCTGACAGAGTGGATTCGTTTTATCAACGACCATTCTATCCCAAACCTTATCAAGGCTTGTGCCGGACACTATTTTTTTGAAAATATTCATCCATTCTACGATGGGAACGGTCGGACAGGCCGCTATATCCTTGCCAAGTACTTGTCTAGAAAGCTCGATAAATTCTCAGGCCTGGTTTTGTCCCAACAAATCAATCACCATAAGCAAGACTATTATAAGGCTTTTAGGAATACTGGTGATCATCTCAACCGTGCCGATGCTACCTTCTTCGTTGAAACTTTATTGACTTTTATCAAGGAAGGGCAGGAAAATATTATCCAAACCCTCCTTGAAAAACAAGAGCAACTGCATCGCTATAAAGTTAAGATAGAGCAAACAGAAGGGCTGGAAGAAGTCGAGAAATACATCTTGTTTCTCCTCGCTCAGTCCAAGCTCTTTGTCGATGATAAGAGATATGGCATAGAAGATAGAAGCATCATCCAACTGGCCAATCAGTCCAACCATCATTACTCTAAGAAAAAGGTCAAGGATGCTTTCTTGCATCTTGAAGATAGGGGAATTTTGACCCTAATTGGTAGAAAACCTTCCCAACATTATCTTTCTGACCATTTTTAATACTCAATGAAAATCAAAGAGCAAACTAGGAAACTAACTGCAGGCTGCTCAAAACACTGTTTTGAGGTTGCAGATAAGACTGACGAAGTCAGTCACATATATACGGCAAGGCGACGTTGACGTGGTTTGAAGAGATTTTCGAAGAGTATAAACCTATCTCCCCCTTAGCGGTAGGATATCCTCTGAAATCATGCGCATATAGTCCTCTTTGAGGGCTTTTTTATATTTGAGTTTTGGTAGCGCCTTGTCTCCGTGAGCTTCCTTATAGGCCAGATAGTCCTGAGACTCGGTGATGGCTTTTTCGCCATTTTGCTTGTCGCGTCCGATGCGGTAGTTGTCCACTACGAACTGGAGTTCATCCTCCCCTATCTGCCAATAATCTGCCGT
The DNA here is from genome assembly GCF_013276955.1 of Streptococcus sp. 1453. Lineage (NCBI taxonomy): Bacteria > Bacillati > Bacillota > Bacilli > Lactobacillales > Streptococcaceae > Streptococcus > Streptococcus sp. 1453. The sequence continues at coordinate 14,885 of NZ_VMLZ01000024.1, read as the reverse complement.
TTCACGAATCTTTTTCTGGGTTGTTAGTTCAATCATCTCATCCAACTTATGGATGATAGATTGACCCTGATAGCTCTTGGCATCTGATTGGACATTCTGCCAGAGTTTGGAGATGAGGCTGGATAACTTGGGATTGGATTTGTTCAAATCTTCGATATAGTTATCTACCAGACTCTTTTCCTTTTTACCAATGAAGTTTTCCCGATTTTCAATCAGGGCTTGGATGAGAGAGAGGATATAGTGATAATTTATCTCGTCGGTGCGGATGGATTCGAGCTCATACTCGATATCTAGGAGAACCCCTTCCTCTTCTTGGTCTTCTTTTCTGCGTCTGCGGAGTTCTTCGATGACATTTTGATATTGGCCGGCAAAGTTCTCGATGTCTTCTAGGCTGAGACCAATCTCTCTGAAAATGACTTTCTCATCATAGTCAGAATAGACTTGTATGGAGGATAGGAGCTTGTCAAATTCTTGGAAAGCCTTGGCAAAGCGTTTTAATTCTGCATCTGTCGCTGTATCCAAATCAGGCACCTGCTCTGGACTTGGAGCGATGGCTAATAGTTGATGAACCTTCTCCAGAAACTTGGCCTTCTCCTCCTGCCATTCTGGGGCTAAGACACTGGTTTCGCCACCATTTGAGTAGAGGCTCAGAGCTTCATCCACCTTTTCTTTAAAACGGTCAGGAGTTTGGAAGGTGACGATTTGACCGAATTTCTTGCCTTCATCAAAGAGGCGATTGGTTCGTGAAAAGGCCTGAATGATATGCTGGGGTTTCATGGGCTGACGGTCCATGAATAGGGTCGATAGGCAAGGGGCATCAAAGCCTGTCAACAAGCGGTCCACAACGATAACCAGATCCAATTGCTCTTCACGGAAGGCAAAGCGTTCTTTCTTACGGGCCAGACGGTCGTTAAGGTCACTATTGTAGGAAGCAATGGTTGCTAGGCTAAAGTGGGTACCAAACATGGTATTGTAGTCTTCTAGGCTCTCCTCCATATAGGCTTGGTTGACATAGGAGTCTGCTTCATTCTCTGTCACAGAGTAAGTAATAGCAACCTTAGGAAAGTCTGGTAAGACCTTTTTAACATTTTCCGAAATGCTTAAAGACTTTTCTCCATTTTTGACTTGCTTAATCAGGTTATAATAGGCCTGTGCACGGGCAATGCTTTTGACGGTCAAAATGGCTTCATAGGTTTTTCCTACCCCATTTTGGAAGCCGAGTTTGCGTCTTGAGCGATTGAGAATGGCATCTAAAACAGCAAGCATGTGGCCTTCGTCATCATAACGCTCCTCGTCAATCTCATCTTCTGCCCAACCAGGCATGGTTGTCTGATACTCCACATTAAAACCAAGAACCGCCTTGTCATGGATGGCTTCTTTGACGGTATATTGGTGGAGGCAGTCACCGTACTGCTCTTCGGTCGTCTGAGCAAGGTCTCCTTTTTGTTCACGCTTATTTTCTGTAAAGATAGGAGTCCCTGTAAACCCATACCAGAGAGAATTTGTAAAGAAGTGCTCTAGATGGCGCTGGCGTTCAGGAGTCACTGCGCGATGGCATTCATCGACGACAAAGGCTAGTTTGAGTTGTTTGATACGATTGTAGACCTTTTGGTGACGGCCTTCATCAAACTGACGAATCATGGCATTGATTTTCTGGATGGTCGTCACAACGACACGGCGGTCATCAGAAGCTAGATTTTTAACCAATTCCTGTGTATCATCGGTCTCGTCGATATCGATCATGTCATTCTCTGCGTAAGACTGAAAAGAACTGGTCGTCTGTTGGTCAAGGTCTGTCCTATCAATCACAAAGATTGTCTTCTCAATGGATGGTATCTGAAGCAGATTACGCGAAACCTTATAGGAAGTCAGGGTTTTTCCTGAACCAGTCGTATGCCAAATATAGCCCGATTGGCGCTTGCGACTGGCTTCACGGATGGCTTCAATGGCATGGACTTGATAGGGACGCAATAAAATCAAGGCCTTCTTGTCATCATCGATGACAGAATACTGCATGACCATCTCGTGGGCTCTCGGTATCGACAAGACAGACTCTGCAAAGTCAAATAGCTGGGGTTGAGGTCTATTTTCACTATCCACCCACTTGGTCAAGAAGCGTTCATTTAGCTTGTTGGCTTTGGCAGTTGCGATGTAGCGGGTGTCTGTGACATTAGAGACGACAAACATCTGAAGACTTGAAAAAATGCCTCTGAATTGTCCTTCTTGGTCGTATTTTTTAATCTGACGGAAGGCATCCATGTAAGGATGAGAACGGCTTTTCAGTTCAATCTGAATCATAGGCAGACCATTGATCAGCAAAGTCACATCCCCACGACGCTGGCGAATCCCTTCTCCGCCTGTGATGACTTGACTGACAACTTCATAGCTGGATTTGCCACCAGCGACATTGTTTCTCCACAAGACTTCCAAGCGAATGGTGCCTAAACTAGCATCTTCACGTTGAACCTGTACCTTGGCAATGCCATTTTCCCCTGCTATCCACTTAGCTGCTTCATAGAAGTTGACGAAATTGAGCTGGTTTTTAATTTGATTTTTCTCTGAATTTGTAAGGGGATGGTCTTGCAAAATGCGGACATTATTGGCTTCCAGCTTGGCAAAAAAGTTTCCCCATAGGAGGTCTTCTGTATTTAACTCGGGTCGATACACCCATTGACTTTCTCCCTTTGTCAGCTGGTTGATTAAATCTCGCTCGATAGCCAATTCCTGTTTGGTTTTGGCTTTACCCGCTACAGGGATAGCAGTCTCATCTTTGGGAGAGAGTCTCTGACTGATATGGAAATCCTGCAAGGCTGCTTGATTGAGATGTTGTAATTTTTCCAGAAGAGCTTGCTCCGTCCCTTTAATGGCTTGATAGGCTGCCGTCAGGTCTTTATCTGCATCCAGGTAGTGATGGGGGTTCTTCTTTATTTGGATATAGCCCTGCACCAAATCTTCTAAACGTCCCAGCTGAATAGCAAGCTGGTTCTGGAGTTCCTGAGAATTGCTTCCAGATGCTTCTTTCTGGTTGATAGCTTCTAGGTATTCTACGATGGCAGCATAACTAGGCTGCAACTCAGGTGCTGAAACGATGAGTTCTTGTTCTAATTCTTTTGATAAGGTGTAAGCCATGTTCATACCCCATTTCTACAACGCAAAAAGCCTACCAAAAAGATTGGCAGGTTTTGAAAATGGGTATGAAAACGCGAGTTTATATATATATATATATGCAAGCTAGTTATTTGCTTAAATCTGAAAACCATAGGGACTCTTCCTTTTCATTCATCCAAGGCGTTGATAAGATCGAAAAACAACCCCTTTACTTCTTTCTATTGTATCATAAAAGACTCCTTGGGAAAAGATTTCCTATGGTTTTATCTCTATTTCAGAGTAAACTTGCTTGCAGGCCACTGACGATGATTGGTAAAAACTCCTAGACCAAGCAAAATCCCCTGCAAATCTACATTACAAGGGACTTGTGTGTTATTCTTGTACTTCTTTCTGAGCAGCCTTTCCTTGGTCGAGAAGGGCTTGGACGATTTTCTCATCGCGGAGTTTAACAGAGTCGTTGATCATTTCTGCGGACTTGACGATGGTTGTTTCTAGTTGGGCACGTTTCTGCCGTCCCAATTCAATGGCAGCGACGATACCCTGGTTTTGAGCGACCAGACTTTCAGCCAGTTTGGTAACAGACTCAACAGCGACTGTCGGGCTTTGAGCAATTCTTTCCATCTGCGGAATCACTTCCTTGCTGGTCTCAGCTAGCATCTGAAGGGCAGCATTATTGGCATTGACAATGGCATCTGCCACGACACCTGATTTCATTGATTGTTGCAAAATACCAAGTTGGGCAATCGAAAGTTTCATTGTCGGAATCGTATTGCGACGAAGCATGCCCAATTTTTGACGCATATCAGATGACACCTTCACAAGATTGCGCATCTGAGGTGTTGTTGCCCAGGCAACGTAGAGACGGCTGACATACTCGGTGTGTTGTTGTTCGAGGGTATTGACCACTTCAGCCATGCGGGCCAATTCTTGTGACTTGGTTTGGTATTCTACCGTACTTGTGTCGAGTCGATCAGCTTGGGCCTTCAGTTCGGCAGCGCGATTGCCAGCTTCTGTCTGGCTGGCTTCGATAAAGGAAATCACTCCCACTAGATTTTCAATGGATTTGGTATTGTCCTCAATCAACATCTCAGCAGAGACGATATTTCGAGCTAGCACATCTTCTTGCTTGACCACTGCGGCAGCCATGCCATCGAGCTTTTGCTCCACTGTTTTTGAGTCAAAGTAAAATTCTTGTAAGGTATTCTTACTCTTGTTAAACAATCGTTGCAAAAAGTTTGGCTTCTCTTCTAACTCAGCAATTTCAGCGTTCTTGTATTTGACTACAAAGCCTTGCAACTCTCGGTTGGTATTTTTAAGTAGATCATCTACTTGGGGAATCTGCAATTTCTTTTGTTCTGACAAGATACGATTGACTGTATTATTCACACCTTCGACAGCAGATTGTCCAAAATCCAAAAGAGCATTTTGATTGCTGACAAATTGGTCTACCAACTGGGGCACGTGCGCCTTGATTCCTTCTTGCTGCTCAGGGCTCAACTTTTCAAGGAAGGTCAAGGTCTTGTCCGAGCCAGTATTGGTCTCGATGATTTGGGTTGTTTTATCCACCTTAGCTACCGTATTATTGGCAATCTGGTCAATATCAAAATTAAATTCTGTCATGGTTACTCCTTTGTTTCTAACCTATTCTTTACGATCTTTTTCTAGGATACGCAAACTAATATCAAAATCACGCATATCTGTTTCATTGAGTTCTCTCAACACCTGGTCCAGCTCAAGGTCAAATTGTTCGATAGCTGCTTTAGCTTGCTGTAAACGTTCTTCTGCTCGATTATAGTTTTTAGGATTGACCTTAATCTTTAAATAGCCTTCTAAAATCGTTTTGAATTTCTCCATCTTCAAACTATGAATGGCCGTCAATTCTTCCTTATCTCCCTCAGCCGAGGTAGCAATCTTGTCTAAAATGGCCTGATGGTCAATGGCAATATTGGCCAAGGTCTGGGACAATTCTGGAGCTAATTCCTCTGGCTCCGCATTTTCAAGATCTACCTGACTTTCTCTATCCAAACGTTCTAGCTGAACATCGATGTTTGCCCTTACTGTACGAACCTTTTTGTCAATACGGTTGTAAACATCAGCATCGATATAGGACTTGAGACGATCCGCCTCCTGATGGATTTCCCTCAGTTCGATCAATACTTGATTGGCCAGACTCTTATAGGACTCTGAGCCTTTTTCTACTAAAGTTCCCTCCAATTGCTGAATATCCTTGTCCGCCTGGCGAATCCGAGCTTTTAACAGCTCAATCCGATCGTCGAGAGAACGATCCTGCAAAAGAGGATAGCGCCAACGTTTATAGAGACGATAACCACCATAGCCTAGCAAGACACAAGCCGCAAGTGGGAGAGCATATTGAACCAAAAGGCCCAGTAAGAACAAGAAGCCCCAAAAATAGAGACAGCCTTTCCAAAAACCATTACTCGATTTCATAAACATTCCTTATTTTCAATTTATAAGTCTATTTTAGCACAAAAGAGCAAAATGAGGGCGGAAATCCCCTATAAAAGAGTTGATTTCTTTGCTGTAGAATGGAGGCGTGCTAATTTCAGTGGAGCGGACTCAAAACACAAACACACTCTAAGGAAATATAAAAACAAAGGCTTGAAATATCAGAGGAATTGTGTTAGAATGAGAGCATAAAGGGAAAATAATGCTTCTAGCATATATAACTAAAAAGCCCCACCGTGCCACCGATGGGGTTTTTTGCTACCCTCTAAAAGGGTTAAATGCTACTTGCTACGTCTCTTTATCCATAGCTTGAAAAGCTCAGATAGTACGTTAACAAGTAACGGAGCTAGAAAAAGGGAAAATAATTCTAGCATATATAACACCTCCCTTCCTTAAAGTGAGGGGGCAAAATATTATATCATCAAGATCACGTCATTCCCAAACAAAAACGCCTCCTAAGGCGCTATTTTTTCTTGAACAAACGGATGTAGTCCTGTTTACTATGAATAATATCTGATACAAAGACAGCTTTTCTATCCTCTAAAATATGATAGAAAGCTAAGTAATCGCCTAAAATGATGCATCGAGTTTTGTGGGGTGGGTATATAATAACTCCTATTCTTTCATCAGCATCAGATCCTGCTTCTGGGAAGACTTCAAGACGCTCCAAACCATAAAGAATATTCTTAACTGTGTTTGCTCCTGCCTGTTCTGAAAAGTAGTTAGCTGAGATATAATCTTTAATACCTCTTAGCTGTTCTTGTACCGTTTCGGAGATAATAAGGCTATATGCGTTCTCGTTAAATTCCAAGGTTAGCCCTCACTTCATCAAGGCTGTAAGTCCTACCATATTCTAAATCCTCAAAGCTACGGGCAATTTCAGCACGCAACCCTGATAGAAGTTCTTCTCTTTCTCTGTCTACTTGAGTTTCAAATGGCAAGGCTTTATTTTCTACAATGTGTTCTAAAAACAAGTTAAAACTGGCTGTCATATCAAGATTTTGCGCTGTGATAATAGCTTTAGCCTTTTCTAACAAGTCTCTGTTAGTCTTAAAGTTTACCTGTGTGTTTTTTTCTAAAACATTCATGGTAGCACCTCCTTTATACTATTATATCACTTTAAACTATACAGGTCTAGTTGCGTATAGACGATTATAGCTAGATACTAAGAGAAATCAAAAAGCACTAAGGGAAAGCGCCCCAAAGTGCTTAATATCAAGGATTCAAAGCCTATCTTGTTTAATAAAATATTACAACATTTTCTTATCTTGCAGTGATTAGGTACAGAAAAACAGGCCTAAGCCTGCTCTAAATCTAACTTGATTTTCTCCAAAACTATTAAATTCAAATAAGTTGAAAAAACATTAAAGGGTAACAAAAAAGGACTTAAAATGATGAGTTCAGCAGGCAAGGAATCAGCACGGTCAAACGTGCTTTTTTATTGCTGATAGGTTCATTATATCACGTAGAAAATAACTCATATCAAAAAGCACTTAGATTTCTCTAGGTGCTGGAATAGGCGGGACGGGAATTCCCCACTTTTCAGATACCCCAAGGGTGCGTAGTTCCCGATATTTCTCTACTTCTATTCTTTATCTATATTATACACCTTTTCTAACACTTTTCAACCACAAAAACCCCCACAAAAGGACAATCAATCGTGCTTTTTTTATTACCTAATAATACTATCATAGCACATCTGGAATACACACTCAATTATTAGCAATCCCCTTCGATTTGCAGTATAATGATGAAAAAGTGGGTTAATGTTGACGGTTCACCAAAAAGACTGGTTTGGCGAGTTTATGGAGGAGGGATTTATATGGATAGATCAAAATCGACATGGGAAATTGATGGATATTTATGGTTACATTGCCCTGTTTGCGGAACTGAAGTTATGGACTATGATATCTGTGACGTCTGTCGTTGGCAAAATACGGGTATTATAAATATAGACGGTGGTCCGAATAAGATGACTCTAGCTGAAGCCAAAGAAGCTTACGCAAGGAGAAAAATCGTAAAAATTCTAGAATTTGATACAGTGTTGTTAAAAAACGGTCAAACGGCGACAATTGTCGAAAAGTTAAGTGAAGATACTTTTATTGCTGACATAGGAGATTCCCCGAAAGACTGGGATACCATAACAATTACAATCAATGATATTGAAAAAGTAGTGTATAGAAATAGCTAATATATTTGTATAGTGTTGGGAGTAACCTTAAATGAATAAGACTGGAAAAGAGAATTTAATCATTATTAACGGTAGCGAATATGTCCATTGTCCAGTATGTGGTACTGTTACCGCAGTGTATGATATCTGTGACGTTTGTCAGTGGCAAAATACAGGAGAAACTAATATAGATGGTGGTCCTAATAAAATGACACTTGCGGAGGCTAAAGAAGCGTATGTTAAGGGAATTCCAATAATATAACAGACTATAGTACCACGAAAGGAGAGACTTATGGAACTTAAAGAATTTAATAACAAGGTTGTCAGAATCACCGATATTGATGGCCAAATATTTAAAGGTGTAGCTCTTTACGAAGACAAAGATGTCCACGATGAAGAATTTGATGGGTTATCCGTTAATTCTGGAACCAAATGGATTAAACTCTTTGAAAATGAAATCAAGGAAATTGAAATTACTGATAAAATCAACCAATCGAGTAGGGGATAATTTCTAGCCCCTCTCACACCACCGTACGTGCCGTTCGGCATACGGCGGTTCAACTAACTTTTAACGCATGTCGTTCAAGGTAATAATCCAAACACGAAACCAGTCCACGTTTTTCAAGGACTGGTTTTGATATAGCACATTTAAGTACCGACTTCTGAGCTACTAATTGGTAGTGGTCGCCCCAGCCAGATACCTTATCTGCTATCCATTTAGGAACTCCTAACTTAAGCAATCCCCATAATCGTCTCGATTTCTTCTTCCATTGCTTCCAGATAATCACTCGTAGGCGAGTACGCAAGCGCTCATCTATGCTAGCGACTATGCGCTTCATATTTCCCAATGAGAAATAGTTTATCCATCCTCGAATGGACAAATTCAGTTGCTCAATACGTCTTGTTAAGTCTATACTCCATTTCCTCTGTGTTAGTTTCTTCAATTTAAGCTTGAATCTCCGAACACTATCTTGATGTGGACGACTTTTCCAACCATCTGATGATTTCCAGAACCCAAAACCTAGATATTTCAACTCTCTTGGTCTGGTAATCTTAGTCTTGGTCATATTTACTTTCAAACCTAGCCGTTTCTCAATAAAACGACTGACTGAATACATCACACGCTTAGCGGCTGCCTCGCTTCCGACCGTCATCACACAATCATCTGCGTAGCGCACAAATCGAAGTCCTCTCTTTTCTAATTCCTTGTCCAATTCATTAAGCATGACATTGGACAAGAGAGGAGATAAATTTCCTCCCTGTGGTGTACCAACTAGCGTTTTATGACGCTGACCATTAATGATAACACCTGAATGAAGATACTTACGAATCAAGGATTCCGTATCTCCGTCTTCGATAATATTATGTACTAAGGACATCAATCTATCTTGAGGAACCGTATCGAAAAATTTCTCTAGGTCTATATCCACTATCCACTCATAGCCGTCATTTAAGTACTCTAAGAGCTTCATGATGGCTTTTTCACATGACCTATTTGGTCTGAAGCCATAACTCGTATCTGAGAAATGAGGTTCACAAATGGGGCTCATGACTTGGACAATGGCCTGTTGAATCATTCTATCCATAACCGTTGGAATTCCTAATTGACGAATACCTCCGTTTGGTTTGGGAATCTCAACTCTGAGAACTGGTTTAGGCTTATATTTTCTCTGTTTTATCTGTTCCTTAGTCAGGCGCCAGTTTTGTCTGAGATAATTATCCATCTCTTCGATAGTCATTCCATCAATCCCAGCTGAGCCTTTATTGGATTTTACTTGATTGTAGGCTTCAAGCATATTTTCGCGTGATAATATCTTATCTAGCAATTTTGACATGTGCGTATTCCTTTCTTGTTTTGGTGCCTGAGGGACATCTTATATTGGTGAGCCTTCATCTAGTCAATACGTGATAGAGTCCAGTTCTATCAGACCGCTTGTTTTACAGACACAAGTGAAGTAGGATTACTTCAATTAGTTGTTCACCCCTTCGCTCCACTTCCATTACAGAAGTTTCCTCACTACTATGGGTTCGGCTGACTTCTCATGATTCGTTGTTACTACGCTTTCAGCGCTCATGAGACCTCACGGGATAAGTCATACATCTTTCCTCGTTTACTCTCGTGATTTACGCATATAGGTTACGACTACCTTTTTGGACTTTAGAGTTTGAAGCCCCCTTATCCGCTATATACGCCTTACTATCACGTTCCTGTCCGTAGAGCCACGATTTCGCTATCCCTTCCTCTCCCCGCTACCTCACGATAGTCAGGCTTGGGAATCGCTATTGGGTTCACCGGTAGCGGGTGCCCACGGAGGACTTACACCTCAGATGCACGACATGCCCGTCGTACTACAAAAAACCCTTAGATTCGTTTCTAAGGGCTTTTAATTAGGCCTAAGATATTGTTTTGCTTATACACCACTAAAACACCACCACGATAGCTTTTAGCAAAGTCTAGCAGTATCTCAGCCTTGAGGCACTCATATTGAGCCTTATTGATGTCTAGCGCCTCGTATAATTGCCATAGCTTTAATCTCTCTCCAGTTCGCCTTGTAAAGAGAGTGGCGAATATCTCACGTCGTACATCATACAATCACTTATCTTCAAGTCTAAGTCTAAGTCTAGTCTCTGAGTTGCTTTTTCAAAATTTTTAATACTTTTTGTTTCTTTTCTACTTCGTCAGTGGTCAAGCTGCTACTCCTTTATGATATAATTAGTTTAAAGAGAAGTGAGGTAGAAATGATAGTGTCGCTACGCAACTTCATAGTATGAGATGACGGGACAGGCACACCGTCCACTACTCTTGAGCGCTTAGATTTTTCTAAGTGCTTTTTTGCATTTTCTCGGCGTTCGCTCTTGGTTCAAGTCCATTCTCCATACCATTTGGTAAGGAATTAAGAGACATTTTTATCTCTTCTATCCCTTGTCATTCTGCGAGCAACTAAGGCAAGTTATTACTTTGCTTATCTGCTTATCATTTTGTAAACATCAAATTTAAAATAACAGACTTAAACTTTTCTTATTTCCTCAATACCCAAACAATAAAACACTAGCAACTCGTTTAAACACACGTTTCAAACATGCTGGTGTACCTAACATTGGTTTTTATGGTTTTCGCCATACTCACGCTAGTCTCTTGCTTAACTCTGGAATACCATATAAAGAACTGCAACACCGTCTAGGTCATTCTACACTAGCTATGACTATGGACACTTACAGTCATCTCTCCAAAGAAAAAGTAAAACAGCCGTCTCATTTTATGAGAAAGCTGTGAGTTCGTTATAAGTGATGACAAAAATGATGACAAACCCAGAAATCAACCTTTTAAGACAAAGCAAAAAGCCCACTGTTGTAGGCTTCTTACAATATAAAGTCTTACCTTAAAGCATTTTGTTGTAGAATTCAACGACAAGTGCTTCGTTGATTTCTGGGTTGATTTCGTCGCGTTCTGGCAAGCGAGTCAATGAACCTTCCAATTTTTCAGCGTCGAATGATACGAATGCTGGACGTCCAAGAGTAGCTTCTACTGCTTCAAGGATAGCTGGAACTTTCAATGATTTTTCACGAACTGAGATCACTTGACCTGGAGTTACGCGATATGATGGGATATCAACGCGTTTTCCGTCAACAAGGATGTGACCGTGGTTTACGAATTGACGAGCTTGACGACGAGTAGTCGCAAGACCAAGACGGTAAACAACGTTATCCAAACGACGTTCCAAAAGAAGCATGAAGTTGAAACCTAGGATTCCGCCTTTGATTTTTGTAGCTTGTACGAACAAGTTACGGAATTGTTTTTCACCTACACCGTAAGTGAAACGAAGTTTTTGTTTTTCAGCCAATTGCAAACCGTATTCTGACAATTTAGAACGGTTGTTTGGTCCGTGTTGTCCTGGTACGTAGTTACGACGTGCCAATTCTTTACCTGTACCTGTAAGTGAAAGGCCAAGGCGACGAGCTTGTTTCCAAGATGGTCCTGTATAACGTGACATGTGAATGTCCTCCTGATATAAATAATATTTCGGTGGAAATAGTCACTTAGAAAGCCCTGATTCGTGCAGATGCCCTTCGCCTAAACAGCCAAGGTTACTTATCATAAGACACCTGTTGACGAGCTTCATGCTTTCCTGCTGATATTTCACACAAAATTCATTATACCATGAATGGCTGGATTTGTAAAGGGGTTTTAGGCTTTATTTTCATTGCCAGAGAGATTGAGAAGGAGGGTAAAGGTGCTTCCTAGGCCGTACTGACTGGTAACTGTAATTTCTCCACCCAATTGATGGGCCAATTCACGCGCAATCGCAAGTCCTAAGCCATGACCACCTGTTTTCATGTTACGCGAAGTCTCTACACGATAAAGGCGTTTGAAAATATTCTCCAAATCCTCTGAGGCAATCCCCTGTCCCTCATCGGTCACACTGATTGAAAGCTGGTTATTTTCCAGCTTAGCCACCACTTCCAGTTTGGTTCCTGGTGCTGAGTATTTAAAAGCATTATTGACCAGATTCACCAAGATACGAGAAAGTTTGGCATAATCTCCCTCAATCCGGGCAGACTCTGGGATTACCTGCAAATGGACATCTCGCTCTTCCTGCTCAATCAAGAACTGAAATTCACTCATGCACTCAATCAAGAGCTGGTCCAGAAAAATACTGTCCTTGCTGGTCGTTTCCATCTGATTTCTAGCTGTATTTAGAGTCAAAAAATTCAACTCTTCAACCAGTTTATTGAGTCTTTCCGTCTGACGTCCAATGGTTGCTAGATAATGCTCCTGTTCTCCTTCCTTGATAACCCCATCCAAAATCCCTTCTACCGTCGCTTGGATCGAAGTGATGGGGGTCTTGATATCATGCGAAAGTTGGGCAATCATCAAGCCCTTTTCTCGTTCGCTTTCTTCCAAGGAATCAAAGGTGGCCTGCAAATCATGGGACATTTCATTAAAAGCTTGGCCTAATTGCTGAAATTCTACAGGTCCTTGAACCTCCAGATTTGATGGAAAGTCCTTGTCTGCTACCCGCTTGGCATGTTCCTTGAGTTTGCCCAACGACGTAAAGACCGGCGATAGGAGAAAGAGACTAATCCCAGCACCGACAAGGCTGGCAACGATGGTCATTCCAAGCAAAAAGTAAATCTCGCTTTTCTCAATCAGCATTTTTTGAACAGCCCAAAAAACAACCAAAATGGTTAAGAGGGTTGAAATAATATATCCAACCAAAATATAACTTTTTAGTTTCATGTTTGTCCTCTCGGTTTCTCTATCTTATATCCCAACCCCCAAACTGTCTTAATAGTGGGCGTTTGATCACTACTATATTTTGCCAACTCCTGTCGAAGAGCATGGATATGCACATTCAAGGTATTGGTATCATCCACATAGTCTTCTTGCCAGACCTTTTCATAGAGGTCTGTCTTGGAGAAAACTCGCTCTGGATTGCTAGCTAAAATCCACAGCAATTCAAATGATTTAACAGTTAAATCCAGCATTTCTTCTCCTATTTGAACTTCATGACTACTATGATTCATTTTTAGATTGCCAAGGGAAATCAGCTCTGTTTCGCCCCCACGATGAAGGCGGCGCAAAATATTATGGACACGCAAAACCAGCTCACGTGGGCTAAAAGGCTTAGCAATAAAATCATCTGCTCCCAAGCTCAGGCCGTAAATCTTGTCCTGTTCACTGGTCTTAGCAGTAATAAATAGGAAAGGTTGCTCTGGTGATAAGTATTGAACCTCACTGATTAAATCATAACCATCCATCCGAGGCATCATGACATCTGTGATAATCAAATCAATCGGTTTTTTCTTGAACAGCTCTAGCGCTTCCAGTCCATCATGGGCTACCAAGACCTGATAACCTGCCTGAATTAAGTATCTCTGATGAATATCGGTGATTTCTACCTCGTCGTCAACGAGTAAAATTGTCTTTCCCATCTGTCTCTCCTTTGATAAAAACAGTGCTATACTGCTTTAAGTATAACACTATTTTTATTGTTTTACGATGATTTTAATCTGCTATTGAAAGAAAGTCCTGATTGCTGATTGAGTTGGTAAACTAGCCTTAGTCAGCCCACTATCCATCATTTATTTCCTTAGCTGATTAGTTTTCTTCTTTTTTGTTTTTCAAACCTAGACCACCAAGTAAACCTGCAAGTGCAAGCCCAAGGAAACCAATACTTGCCATTGATGTTTGAGCTTCACCAGTATTTGGTAGCATAGCTTTATCATCTGACATCATCTTGTCTGACATCATCGTATCAGCCATCTTGTTAGCAGAAGCAGCCATGTTTTCACCTGCCATCGTATTGGTAGAGCTTGTCATGGTGTCAGCAGGCATGCTATCTGTAGTACTTGGAGCTGGAGTCTCAGTCTTCATACCTGATTTTTCCATTTGGTCATTTGCTGGCATTGCTTTATCAGTCTCTTTGGCTGGTGTCATCATATCCTTATGGTCAGCAGCTGTTTGATGAGTCGCACCTGTAGCATGATTATGATTCATCGGAGTCACGCCAGAACCAGAGTTAGAAGGTGAGAATGAACCATTTGCTGTGTCTGATGTTTCTTTAACATTTATCTTAATAGTAACTTGTTTAGTTGCTACGACATTTGTCAAGTCAGCTTTACCGTCTTTATTTCCGTAAACTTTAACAGTAGCTTTATAAGTTTGAGTACCATTAGCGCGAAGCTGATCAATTAAATCTTGACCTTGTTTACCAACAGTATTGCCATTTAAGTCTACTTCATAGAAATATTGACCTTTTGTTTTCACATTTTCTCCTAATGGAGATAAAGCAGGATTTTTAGCTACACCATTATCAGACCATGGAGCCTTATCAGAAGCTTTTAGTAATAGACGAGTCAACATACCATCACCAGCGAATAGTTCATAAGGAATTACTTGGTTTACACCGGCTGTGAAAGGACCTTTTCCTTCAGCTTTTTCAAGATAAGCAGCAGGAACATCGATACTGTCTTTAACGTTATCTTTAACAGCTTTTTCGACAGTTTCTTTAGCAACTAATCCATTGATGTTGATGTCTACATTTTTAGTAGCAACTAGATTAGTCAAGTCAGCTTTACCGTCTTTATTTCCGTAAACTTTAACAGTAGCTTTATAAGTTTGAGTACCATTAGCGCGAAG
>NZ_VMLZ01000023.1:0-221 GCF_013276955.1 Streptococcus sp. 1453 | reverse complement strand
GCGAGCCAATCAGCTTCTGAGTCTGCCTCAACAAGTGCCTCAACGAGCGCGAGCCAGTCAGCTTCTGAGTCAGCCTCAACAAGTGCTTCAACGAGCGCGAGCCAATCAGCTTCTGAATCGGCATCGACAAGTGCTTCAACCAGTGCAAGTCAATCAGCGTCTGAATCAGCATCAACAAGTGCGAGCCAGTCAGCTTCTGAGTCAGCATCAACAAGTGCAAG
>NZ_VMLZ01000022.1:0-59039 GCF_013276955.1 Streptococcus sp. 1453 | reverse complement strand
AGTAGAAGTGCCAGTAGAAGGAACTGACGCTGCAAAAGCGACTCCAAAAGTGAAAGATGAAATCACAGCAGGAGAAGTACCAGTAAGTGTCGATCCGGCTACAGATAAAAAAGTAGCAGAAGCAGATAAAAAAGCAATTACAGACGCTGTAGTAGTACCAGAAGGACAACCACAACCAAAAGATAAACAAGTTAAAAATGACGGAGAAATTGTGGAAGGAACAGGAGCGAATACAGGTAAGAAAGTAGTTGTAGTAGAAGTTACATATCCAGATGGATCAAAAGATGAAATCGAAGTACCTGTAAGAAAAGCGACTGATACAGACAAAGCAAAAGCTGATCTAACAAAAGCTGCAGATGCTGAAAAAGCTGAAATCGATGAAGACAATGCATTATCTAAAAAAGAAAAAGAAGCATTGAAGAAACAAGTTGATGAACTGAAAGCAAAACACGAAGAAAACATCGACAATGCAACTTCACCAGAAGCTATAGCGTCAGCAACAGAAAAAGGTAGACAAGAAATTGCTGCTGTTCATACTCCACAAGATATTACAGAAACAGCTAAGAGAAAGTTAACTCCACCAAAAGAAAAGGTTAAAGTTACAGATGTCAATCATTTAACAGATGAAGAGAAAGAAGCTGTTAAAAAAGCGATTGTGGCGACTAACCCTCAACTAGAAGAATCTGAAGTCTATGTGAGTGATAAGGGAGATGTAGCTTCTCCTAAAGGTTACTTGGAAGCAGAAAAAGTTGTTGTTCAAGCATTAAACAAACCAGCGACACCAGTCGTAGTAGCTGATCCAAATCATTTAACAAATGATGAAAAGGAAAAAGTGAAAGAAGCTGTAGCCAACGCAAATCCTGGTCTAAACAAAGACGATATTACAGTCGATGACAAAGGTAATGTAACAACTAAGAATGGCGATAAATTACTTGCAAAAGATGTAGTAACTCCAGCCTTGAAGAAACCAACAACACCAGTTGTAGTTGGAAATCCTAATGCTTTAACAGATAAAGAAAAAGAAGACATTAAGGATGCTGTCGCAGCTGCAAATCCAGGCTTAAACAAAGGTGATGTTACAGTAAATCCTGATGGCAGTGTAACAACTCCAAAAGGAAATCTACCAAAAGAAGATGTTGTAACGACAGTTTTAAATAAACCAAATAAACTTGTTGAAGTAGAAAATCCAAATAGCTTAACAGTTAAAGAAAAAGAAGCCGTTAAGAAAGCTGTTGTAGAGGCAAATCCAGGTTTAACTGAAGATAAAGTCAAAGTTGACGATCAAGGAAATGTCACAACACCACAAGGTAACTTACCAGCAAAAGATGTTGTAACTTCTAGCTTGAAGAAACCAACAACACCAGTTGAAGTTGTTAATCCATCTAAACTGACAGACCCAGAAAAAGCTAAAGTTGTAGAAGAAATTATTAAAAATAACCCTGATTTAGCGGATAAAAAAGATAAAATTAACGTTGATGATCAAGGCAATGTTGAAACACCAAAAGGCAACTTACCAGCAGAAGATGTAGTGACACCAGCCTTGAAGAAACCGACAAAACTTGTCCCTGTTAAAGATGTCAATAACTTATCAGATGCAGAAAAAGACGCTGTTAAGGATGCTGTTGTAGCTGCAAATCCAGGCTTAAACAAGGACGATGTCAAGGTTGATGGTCAAGGCAATGTTGAAACGCCAAGAGGTAATTTACTAGCAGGAGAAGTTGTAACTCCAGCCTTGAAGAAACCTGTCACACCTGTAGAAGTTAAAGATCCTAAAAACTTAACAGAAGCAGAAAAAGACGCTGTTAAGGATGCTATCGTAGCTGCAAATCCAGGCTTAAACAAGGATGATGTTAAGGTTGATGGTCAAGGCAATGTTGAAACACCACAAGGTAATTTACCAGCAAAAGATGTAGTAACACCAGCTTTGAAGAAACCTGTCACACCTGTAGGAGTTAAAGATTCGAATAACTTAACAGACAAAGAAAAAGAAGATGTTAAGAAAGCTATTGTTGAAGCAAATCCAGGCTTAAACAAGGACGATGTCAAGGTTGATGATCAAGGAAATGTTGAGACTCCAAACGGAAATCTACCAAAAGAAGATGTAGTAGTACAAACTGCCAAAGGGCAATCTACAAGTATCTTCAAGCCAGAGTTAGACTTACAAACTGCTTTAGTATCCGGAAAAGCAACTGTTGAAAAAGGCAAAGACTTAACAGACGAAGAAATCCTAAAACAATTAGCACTAGCTGATGGACTAACAGCGAAAATCACTTCTAAACCAACTACAACAGAAACAGGAACTAAAGAAGCAGAAGTAGAAGTAACGCTAGCTGACGGAACTAAAGTAACTGTAAAAGTACCAGTAGAAGTAGTAGATTCATTAGACACGGCTGATAAAGACAACGATCTTGCTAAAGCAAAAGAAGACTCTAAAAAACAAGTAGAAGAAGCTGCTAAGAAAAAACTTGAAGAAATCAAGAACAATAAAGACTTAACAGAAGATCAAAAACAAAAAGCTGAAAAAGAAATCAATAAAGCCAAAGAAGATGCTAATAAAGCTATTGACGAAGCATCATCAGCAGGAACAGCTAAGCAAATTGCAGACCAAGCTAAAGAAAATATTGAAAAATATGATCCAAAAGCTGATGCAGAAGTTAAGAAACCAGATGTGACAAATCTTGATGAAGAAAAAGCGAAAGCAAAAGCTGAGATACTAGAAGAAGCTCAAAAACGCATTGACGAAATCAAGAACAATAAAGATTTATCAGACGAAGCGAAACAAAAAGCTATCGAAGAAATCAATAAGGCCAAAGATAAAGCGATTGAAGACATCAACAAAGGTCAATCTAAAGATGAAATCAATGCGGCGAAAGAAGCTGGTATTCATAAGATAAATGAAGTTCAACCAGAGGGCTCTATCGCATCTAAATTCGAACCGAAAGTTCCTGAAAACAAAGTGGAAGTGGAAAATCCAGCAAAACTTTCAGATGAAGAAAGAGAACAAGTTCGTCAAAACATCGAAGGGGCTAACACATTCCCAGATGGAACAACAGTAGAAGTAAAACCAGATGGAACAGCTGTTATCACATATAAAGATGGTTCAAGCGATACGATTTCTAAAGATAAATTAGTAGCGCCAGCTAACAAAGAGACAGGAACAATCGCGTCAAGAACCGAGCCAGTTATCCCAGGAAAAACACAAGTAGGAAATACTACGAAGTTAACACCAGAAGAACAGGCTGCGGTTAAAAAAGCGGTAGAAGATGCGAACAACTTCCCAGCAGGAACTACAGTAGAAGTAAGACCTGATGGAACAGTAGTCATCACCTATCCAGATAAATCTGTAGATACAATAACAGGGGATAAACTTGTTGAAAAAGGAAGTAAACAAGAAACTCCAAAAGTTCAGACAGATGCAGAGAAGAACCCAGCGCAAGTTCCAGGAAACTTTGTACCTGTTGAAAATACTCACAACTTGACACAGACGGAGCAAGATACTGTAGCAGCTAAGGTCAAAGAAGCAAATCCAGCGGCGACAGATGTTAAGGTATCTAAAGATGGAACAGCAACGCTAACATATGGAGATGGTTCAGTAAACACAATCCCAGGAACCAGTCTAGTAGTAGCCAAAGATACTGACAATGAAGCTTCAACACAAGCCGCGCAAAATCCAGCTGTGGTGCCAGCAACTACAGAAGTTGGAAATGCTCACAGCTTAACACCTGAGGAACAAGCTGCAGTAACAGCTAAAGTACAAGCAGCCAACCCAGCGGCGACAGATGTTAAGGTATCTAAAGATGGCACAGCGACATTGACATACTCAGACGGTTCAGTAAATACAATTCCAGGAACCAGTCTAGTAGTTCAAAAAGAGGAAACTTCAACACAAGAGCAACCAACAATCGCAGAGAAGACAAAAGTAATCATTCCAGCTAACCCTACAAAAGTAGCAGAAGCTACAAGATTAACAGATGCAGAAAAAGAAGCTGTTAAAAAAGCTGTAGTAGATGCAAATGGATTCGGAAGCGATGTTAAAGTTGAAGTAGCTGGAGATGGCACAGCGACAATCGTCTTTAAAGATGGTTCAGCTATTACAATTCCAGGAAATCAATTGGTAGCACAAGATCCAAAAGCACAAGATAGCACTAAACCGATTGCTGAAAAATCAACTGTTAAAGCGCCTGCTCAAAGAGTAGATGTAAAAGATATAACTCATTTAACAGATGAAGAAAAAGAAAAAGTTAAGGTTGCTATTTTACAAGCAAATGGTTCAGCATTAGACGGAGCGACAATCAATGTAGCTGGAGATGGTACAGCAACAATCACATTCCCAGATGGTTCAGTAGTGACGATTCTAGGAAAAGATACAGTTCAACAATCTGCGAAAGGTGAATCTGTAACTCAAGAAGCTACACCAGAGTATAAGCCAGAAACTACACCAGGTGGAGATAATGGAGGCAATACTGGAAGCTCAGATGCTAATGCGAATGCAGGCGGTGGTAGCCAGGCAGGCGGACAAGCTAACACAGGTTCACAAAACCCAGCTCAATCACAAGCTTCTAAGCAATTAGCTACTGAAAAAGAATCAGCTAAAAAGGCCATTGAAAAAGCTGCCAAGGACAAGCAGGATGAAATCAAAGGCTCACCGCTTTCTGATAAAGAAAAAGCAGAACTTTTAGCAAGAGTGGAAGCAGAAAAACAAGCAGCTCTCAAAGAGATTGAAAACGCGAAAACTGTGGAAGATGTGAAGGAAGCAGAAATGATTGGAGTGCAAGCCATTGCCATGGTTGCAGTTCCTAAGAGACCAGTGGCTCCTAATGCAGCTCCTCAGGCAACAAGTGCACCGCAAGCAACTGCAGGAACAATGCAAGATGTTACCTACCAGTCACCTGCTGGCAAACAACTACCTAACACAGGTTCAGCATCAAGTGCAGCACTTGCTAGTCTTGGTCTAGTGGCGGCAACCAGTGGTTTTGCTTTGCTAGGAAGAAAGGCTAGACGTAGAAAATAGGACAGCTAGAAAATTCTATTCTCTACTTAAAGTTAGATTATAAGGGGGATTTTGAGAAGTCATCAATCCTAGTGATGGGTGAGAGAAGTGAGAACCCAAGATAATCACACACTTTATACTCAATGAAAATCAAAGAGCAAACTAGGAAACTAGCCGTAGGCTGTACTTGAGTACGGCAAGGCGACGTTGACACGGTTTGAATTTGATTTTCGAAGAGTATTAGATGAATAGGGATGTTCTATCAATCTAGCCAGTCTCTTCTGTCTCTAACTGTGGAATAGAAGATGGGCAATATCGGATAGAAAAGCTAGCAGAATAGCTCTATTGAAGAGAGGAGGGAAACCGAAAAATTGGGTGCCCCTCCTCTTTTTTGGTATAATAGTAGATAGAAAACGAGGTTAGAAGAGATGATTTTTGATACACATACACACTTGAATGTAGAAGAATTTGCAGGTCGTGAGGCAGAAGAAATTGCCTTGGCTGCTGAGATGGGTGTGACACAGATGAATATTGTTGGTTTTGATCAACCGACGATTGAGCGTGCCTTGGAGTTGGTAGATGAGTATGACCAGCTCTATGCGACAATCGGTTGGCATCCGACAGAAGCTGGTACTTATACAGAGGAGATTGAAGCCTACTTGCTTGACAAGCTCAAGCATCCTAAGGTGGTTGCCTTGGGTGAGATTGGTTTGGATTATCATTGGATGACAGCGCCCAAAGAGGTACAGGAGCAGGTTTTTCGCCGTCAGATTCAGCTATCTAAGGCCTTGGATTTGCCTTTTGTTGTCCACACCCGTGATGCGCTGGAAGATACCTATGAGATTATCAAGGGCGAGGGAGTTGGCCCTCGAGGTGGCATTATGCATTCTTTCTCAGGAACTTTTGAATGGGCAGAGAAGTTTGTCGAGCTTGGAATGACCATTTCCTTCTCAGGAGTGGTGACTTTTAAGAAGGCAACTGACATCCAAGAAGCAGCTAAAGAGTTACCTTTGGACAAGATTTTGGTGGAAACGGATGCTCCCTACTTGGCTCCTGTTCCTAAACGTGGTCGTGAAAATAAAACAGCCTATACTCGCTATGTAGTGGACTTTATCGCTGACTTGCGTGGTATGACGACAGAAGAGCTGGCGGCGGTAACAACTGCAAATGCAGAAAGGGTTTTTGGATTGGACAGTAAGTAATGAAAGAAAAAATTTCCCAAGTCATCGTAGTTGAAGGTCGCGATGATACGGCCAATCTCAAACGTCATTTCGATGTAGAAACCTATGAGACCCGAGGTTCTGCTATCAATGAGCAGGATATAGAGCGGATTCAGCGCCTTCATCAACGTCATGGAGTCATTGTTTTTACAGACCCAGATTTTAATGGGGAGCGGATTCGGCGCATGATTATGACGGCCATTCCAACAGTTCAGCATGCCTTTCTCAAACGAGAGGAAGCTGTTCCCAAGTCCAAGACCAAGGGCCGTTCTCTGGGAATTGAGCATGCCAGTTATGAAGACTTGAAAACGGCTCTAGCTCAGGTGACAGAACAATTTGAACATGAGAGCCAGTTTGACATCAGTCGTAGCGACTTGATTCGCCTTGGTTTTCTAGCAGGGGCAGACAGCCGTAAGCGCCGAGAATATCTGGGAGAGGCTCTCCGAATCGGCTATTCCAACGGCAAGCAACTCCTCAAACGCCTAGAGTTGTTTGGGGTCACCTTGGCAGAAGTGGAAGAAGCTATGAAATCTTATGAGTAGGAAAGATGTAGCTGTTACAATTTTTTAAGTTTCACAGTATTTTTCGAAGCAGGTAGAAGAGGAGGTGTCTGATGTTAATTGGTCAAAAAATTAAAGAGATTCGGATAGAAAAAGGAATTAGTCGTCCAGATTTTTGTGGAGATGAGCAAGAACTGACGGTTCGTCAACTATCGCGAATTGAAAGTGGAGCTTCGCAACCGAGTTTGCCCAAGTTAGACTATATTGCTCGCCGGCTAGGAGTTCCAGCTTATAGCCTTATGCCGGATTTTTCAGCTCTTCCTTCTGCTTATTTAGAATTGAAATACCAGATTTTACGTGAACCAATCTATGGTAAAGAAGAGGAGTACGATAAGAAGGAAGCGTGTTTGGAAGAGATAGAGGATTTATTTTATGAGCAACTTCCTAATGAGGAAAAAGTATGGTTTGAAGCTACTAGAGCAACGATAGATGTTATTCGAAGCGGACGACCAGAATACGGGGAAACCGTACTGGACGATTATTTTAAAACAATTTATAATAAGGAATTGTTTTTGATAAATGAATTAGAAGTTATCAACTTATATTTTGCTATAGTGCTTACAAAGATAAAACAAGGTCAAAATCAGATTGAAGAAATTAACAGAATTCATTCGTTTTTAGTTCGTTTGACAAATCATGTAGAATTAATTACACCAGAATATCTGTTTGCTTTAAGTAACACTTTGTTTTCGGGTCTAGCCTGTTTGGATAATTTGTCGTCTTATGATTCACTAGAATCTTATATCTTTAGCCTTAATCATATAATGGAAAAAACACAAGATTTCCAGAAGAAACCAATTATATTGATGTTGGAGTGGAAATTATCTCTAATAATAAACAATGATTATGTATCTGCCGAACAGTTCTATCAGAAATCGAAGCTATTTGCTGATATAATAGAAAATTCTTATTTAGTTACTATGTTAGAAAAACAATGGCAAGAAGATTTAAAAAAATATTTATAAATATCGTGAAGCAATGACAAAAATGTCCTTGTCCTCGTATCAAAACAGTTCTAAAGTTCGTCTTTAGAACTGTTTTTTTAGATATAAGCTAAAAATAATATGAAATAGTTAGATTTTAAGGACATTGGTGTCCTTGATAGTGTGATAAAGATGGAGTATAATGACTATAAAAGTTCATTTCAGGGTGCTATTTTGACAATTTAGAGAAAAACAAATAATTTTAGAATATCATTTGGTAATATAATAGTATCGAGGAGTATCAATATGAAACAAACAGTTAAAAAATTAGCCCTTGTAGCGAGCATTGCAGCAACATTAGGTGGAGGAGTAGCAGTAGTATCGGCCGCGGTTAAGTATCCAGGTGGTGGTGTCTGGACGTATGGTTCAGCTAACGGCGGTGCGTACTCAAACTACTATCACCCGTCAAAATACCATAGTTCAACGGTTTCTAGCAGATGGAATAGTTCATCTGACAAGGGATATGCTGGTGCTGGAGGGACTTCTCGTGCATGGATTCGTACTTCTTGGGGAGAGAAAGTAAGCTTTTATTATGATTATTAAAAATTATACACGAGAAAGTAAAAACATTTCTGGGTGAGTTGATAACAATGTTTTACTTGGTCATCTCTCTAGCAGGTGACCAAGTAACTTTTTGGAGGAAATGATGAAACGTTTATTTATTTTGATTTCAATGGTATTAGTATCGCTTTATATGGTGATAACTTCCGTTGACCATCGAGAAGAGATTTTATTTGGTAACTATCCTTCTGTTGATGTGACAGGAGTGGTGATAAATCAATCAGTAGCTAGTCGCGAAAAGGTGACAGAGGCTTTGAGTCACTTGGCGGTAGAGCACAATAGTCTCATTGCTCGTCGAATCGTTGAGCCAAATGAAGCTGGAGAAACACGCTTTACCTATGCCACTTATGGTCAGGGAGAGCTTCCAGAAGGTCTGACCATTTCCTCCAAGGAGAGTGCAGAAACGAGTGATTTATTAGGTTCTTACTTGATTGTGTCAGGAAGTTTGGATGGAGTGAGCTTACAGACCACCTTGAAAGAGCTTGGTTATCAAGGCTTTGTTTCGAATGGAGAAGATCCATTTTCGATAGTCTTACTATTGACGGCCACCCCTATGGTGCTACTGAGTCTAGCTATTTTTCTGCTGACTTTTATGAGTCTGACCCTGATTTATCGGATCAAGTCTCTTCGTCAGGCAGGGATTCGCTTAATCGCTGGTGAGAGCTTGTTTGGGGTTGCTCTCAGACCAGTGTTAGAAGATGTGAGACAGCTTATTTTCTCGGTGCTGGTATCCAGTCTTTTAGGATTGGGGATTCTCTGGTATCAAGGTGCCTTGTTTATGGCAACGGTGCAACTGGTCATCATTGCTCTTCTACTCTATGGATTGACCTTGGCAGGGATTTCTACCTTACTAAGTGTCGTGTATCTACTTGGTTTACAGGAAAATAGTCTGGTGGATCTATTGAAAGGGAAACTCCCTCTCAAACGTATGATGACATTGATGATGGTGGGGCAACTTTTAGCCGTACTGGTGGTCGGATCGAGTGCGACTGCTCTCCTACCCCACTACCGTGAAATGCAGGAAATGGAGAAGGCAAGCGATAAATGGAGTCAGTCCTCAGACCGTTACCGTCTATCCTTTGGTTGGTCTAGTGCATTTGCCGATGAAGAAGGAATGCGTAAGGATAATCGTGAGTGGCAGACATTTACTGAAGAGCGGTTAGCCAATACAGACTCTTTTTATATTATGAGCAATGTTGACAATTTCTCAGATGGAGCAGAAGTGGACCTAGATGGCAATCGTCTCAGTGACTACACACCGTCAGGGAATGTTATCTATGTCTCACCGCGCTATCTGATAGAAGAAAAGATTACCGTTTCTTCAGAGTTTATGGACAAGATGCAAAACTTGTCTGAGGGAGAGTTTGGGCTGATCTTGCCTGAGAGCTTGCGAGAGCAGTCTGCCTACTACCAAGGATTATTTACAGATTACCTGCAAAGATTTTCATCTGAAAGTGTAGAAGTGACGAGTCAGAAACACTACCTTCCACAGCTAAGGCTAGCTTTTACAGAAACAGGACAGGAACGTTTCCTCTATAATGATGGGTACAAGACAACACGTCAGTACCTAAAAGATCCGATTATTGTAGTTCTAACGCCGCAAGCGACTGGAACAAGACCTGTTGCAGGAATGTTATGGGGAACTACGGCTAATAGTGCCTTAAAACTAGATCGATATGGAGATAGTATCACCGCTCTAAAAGAGCAAGGTCTGTATCACAAAGTCTCTTATTTGGTAAAAAGCCAGCTATTTTTTGCCAAGGTACTAAATGACAAACGGGTGGAGTTTTACTCTCTCCTTATTGGGACGATTTTGACCCTGTCTACGGCTATCTTGTTATTTGATTCCATGAATCTTCTCTATTTTGAGCAGTTTAGACGGGAGCTTATGATTAAACGTCTTTCTGGTATGACAATTTATGAGCTTCATGGCAAGTACTTACTGGCGCAAGGAGGAGTTCTCTTGCTTGGCCTAATCCTATCTAGTGTTTTGACAGGAGATAGTTTGATCAGCGCTTTAGTTGTAGCTTTATTTACTCTTAACGCCCTCTTGATTTTAGTAAGGCAGGATAAAAAGGAAGAAGCTGGTAGCATGGCAGTATTGAAAGGAAAATAAGATGATTGATATTCAAGGATTGGAAAAGAAGTTTAATGACCGCGCGATTTTCTCTGGTTTGAATCTCAAGCTGGAGAAGGGCAAGGTTTATGCCTTAATCGGAAAGAGTGGAAGCGGAAAGACGACGCTGCTGAATATCTTAGGAAAGCTAGAAAAGATAGATGGTGGAAGGGTTCTCTATCAGGGGAAAGATTTAAAAATCATTCCCACTCGTGAGTATTTTCGAGACCAGATGGGCTATCTCTTTCAAAATTTTGGCCTCTTAGAAAACCAATCAATCAAAGAGAATTTGGATTTGGGCTTTGTCGGTCAAAAAATTTCAAAAGTAGAACGTTTGGAAAGGCAAGTGGAGGCTTTAGAAAAAGTTAATCTAGGGTATTTGGATATAGAACAAAAAATTTATACTTTATCTGGGGGAGAGGCCCAACGAGTTGCCCTTGCGAAGACTATTTTGAAAAATCCACCCTTGATTTTGGCAGATGAACCAACAGCAGCTCTTGATCCTGAAAATTCAGAGGAGGTTATGAATCTCTTGGTGGGCTTGAAAGATGAAAATCGAATGATCATCATTGCGACCCATAATCCCCTAGTCTGGAATAAGGCCGATGAAATCATTGATATGAGGAAACTTGCTCATGTGTGAAAAAATCCGTATTCGCAGGGTATCTGATTATCCGAGTGCCAGAGGTGGTTTAGAAGATATTCTCATCATGGAAAACATGACCAATCATCTCCTTTTAGTTCAAATTCGAGTGAATGGCTATTTGCTTGATTTTGCTAGCATTGAAGGGCAAAGGCAAAAGCATTATCGTTTGAAAAATTTACCTCAAACGGTTGAACTGACAGTGGATGATGTGGAGGAGGATGTAGATTTGACCCTACCTGAAAATCGAAGTTATAAAGAAGCTGATTTTTTGATACTCAATGAAAATCAAAGAGCAAACTAGGAAGCTAGCCGCAGGCTGTACTTTAGTACGGCAAGGTGAAGCTGACGTGGTTTGAATTTGATTTTCGAAGAGTATGAACGTATGTTTCGAGAGAAGCGCTAAGTCCCCCTTTAAAGATTTCCAAGACTATCTTTCTTCATGAGGAAAGATAGTTTTTTGGTATGATTTTCACCCCCAAAATACAAGGGGAATGTGTTACAATAGTAGTAACAGATATTAGAAAAGAGAATAGATGAGAATTGCAGATTATAGCGTGACCAAGGCAGTACTGGAGCGTCACGGTTTTACCTTTAAAAAGTCCTTCGGGCAAAACTTCTTGACCGATACCAATATTCTACAAAAAATCGTGGATACGGCTGAGATTGATGACCAGGTCAATGTTATCGAAATTGGACCAGGGATTGGTGCCTTGACGGAGTTTTTGGCTGAGCGTGCGGCTCAAGTCATGGCCTTTGAGATTGACCACCGTTTGGTGCCGATTTTGGCAGATACCCTGCGTGATTTTGATAATGTGACCGTGGTAAACGAGGACATTCTCAAGGTTGATTTGGCGCAGCATATCCAGAATTTTAAAAATCCTGATCTGCCAATCAAGGTAGTGGCTAATTTGCCTTACTACATCACGACGCCTATTCTCATGCACTTGATCGAAAGTGGCATTCCTTTTAGTGAGTTTGTGGTTATGATGCAGAAAGAAGTGGCGGATCGTATCTCAGCTCAACCTAACACCAAGGCTTACGGTAGCTTGTCAATTGCGGTTCAGTATTACATGACTGCCAAGGTTGCCTTTATCGTGCCTCGTACGGTCTTTATGCCAGCACCAAACGTGGACTCAGCTATTTTGAAAATGGTGCGTCGTCCAGAGCCAGCCGTAGCAGTGGAAGACGAGAACTTCTTCTTTAAGGTTTCTAAGGCAAGTTTCACCCATCGCCGTAAAACCTTGTGGAACAATTTGACAGGTTACTTTGGCAAGACTGAAGAGGTCAAGGACAAGCTGACCAAGGCTTTGGACCAAGCAGGCTTGTCACCAAGTGTGCGTGGGGAAGCTCTCAGCTTGGAAGAATTTGCCAGCCTAGCAGATGCACTTAAAGGGCAAGGACTCTAAGATGCAGGGACAAATCATTAAATCCTTGGCTGGATTCTACTATGTAGAGAGTGACGGCCAGGTTTATCAAACACGCGCGCGTGGGAATTTCCGTAAAAAAGGCCATACCCCTTACGTTGGGGACTGGGTCGATTTCTCTGCCGAGGAAAATTCAGAAGGCTATATTCTCAAGATTCACGAACGGAAAAACAGTCTGGTCCGTCCGCCCATTGTCAATATCGATCAAGCTGTGGTAATCATGTCCGTCAAGGAACCGGACTTCAACAGCAATTTGCTGGATCGTTTCTTGGTTCTTTTGGAACACAAGGGTATCCATCCCATCGTCTATATTTCCAAAATGGACCTACTGGAAGATAGAGGGGAACTGGATTTTTACCAGCAGACCTATGGTGACATCGGCTATGACTTTGTGACCAGTAAAGAGGAACTCCTTCCTTTGTTAACAGGCAAGGTTACAGTTTTCATGGGGCAGACAGGTGTTGGTAAGTCAACCCTTCTCAATAAAATCGCACCAGATCTCAATCTTGAAACAGGAGAAATCTCAGACAGTCTGGGTCGTGGGCGCCATACCACTCGAGCAGTTAGTTTTTATAATCTCAATGGGGGTAAAATCGCGGACACACCAGGTTTTTCATCACTGGATTATGAAGTGTCAACGGCTGAAGAACTTAATCAGGCCTTTCCAGAGATTGATAGTGTCAGTCGAGACTGCAAATTCCGTACTTGTACCCATACCCACGAGCCGTCCTGTGCAGTGAAGCCAGCAGTCGAGGAGGGAGTCATTGCGTCCTTCCGTTTTGAAAATTATCTGCAATTCCTTAGCGAAATTGAAAATCGCAGAGAAACCTATAAAAAAGTCAGCAAAAAAATTCCAAAATAAGGAGAAACCTATGTCTCAATACAAGATTGCTCCGTCAATTCTGGCAGCAGATTATGCCAACTTTGAACGTGAAATCAAACGCCTAGAAGCAACTGGGGCAGAATATGCCCATATCGATATCATGGATGGTCACTTTGTACCACAAATCAGTTTTGGTGCAGGTGTGGTCGAGAGTCTTCGTCCTCATAGTAAGATGGTTTTCGATTGCCACTTGATGGTGTCAAACCCTGAGCATCATTTAGAAGATTTTGCGCGTGCGGGAGCAGATATCATCAGTATCCATGTAGAAGCAACGCCTCATATTCATGGTGCCCTCCAAAAAATTCGTTCACTCGGTGTCAAGCCATCAGTTGTCATCAATCCTGGTACGCCTGTTGAAGCTATCAAGCACGTCCTTCATCTAGTTGACCAAGTTTTAGTCATGACAGTTAACCCAGGCTTTGGTGGACAAGCCTTTCTACCAGAGACCATGGATAAGGTCCGTGAGTTGGTTGTACTTCGTGAGGAAAAAGGTTTGAAATTTGAGATTGAAGTGGATGGTGGGATTGATGACCAAACTATTGCTCAAGCCAAAGAAGCTGGTGCGACCGTTTTTGTAGCAGGTTCCTATGTCTTTAAGGGAGATGTCGATGAGCGAGTACAAACTCTCAGAAAACAACTGGACTAGGGTTGCCGTTTTTGCAGGCGGAGACCGTGGTCATTATCGGACAGATTTTGATGCTTTTGTTGGGGTGGATCGCGGCTCGCTCTGGGTCTTGGAGGAAGACTTGCCTCTCGCTCTAGCAGTCGGAGATTTTGATTCTGTGACTGCAGAAGAGCGACAGTTGATTCAAAAACGTGCCCAGCATTTTGTTCAAGCCCGACCAGAAAAAGATGATACCGATTTGGAATTGGCTCTCTTAACCATCTTTGAGCAAAATCCTCAGGCTAAGGTCACTATTTTCGGTGCTTTGGGTGGTCGTATCGACCATATGATGGCCAATGTTTTTCTTCCTAGCAACCCCAAGTTGGCGCCTTATATGCGCCAGATAGAAATTGAGGATGGGCAAAATTTGATTGCCTATTGTCCAGAAGGGATCAGTCAGCTACATCCCCGTTCAGACTACGACTATCTTGCCTTTATGCCGGTTCGGGATAGCCAGCTGACTATTCTCGGAGCCAAGTATGAGTTGACAGAGGAAAATTTTTTCTTTAAAAAAGTGTACGCTTCTAACGAATATATAGATAGGGAAGTTTCGGTGACTTGCCCAGATGGCTATGTGGTCGTGCTGCATAGTAAGGACAGGAGGTAGGATGGAAAGTTTACTTGTTCTATTATTGATTGCCAACCTAGCTGGACTCTTTCTGATTTGGCAAAGGCAGGATAAGCAGGAAAAACATCTCAGTAAGAGCTTGGAGGATCAGGCAGATCACTTGTCAGACCAGTTGGATTATCGCTTTGAACAAACCAGGCAAGCCAGTCAGTTAGATCAAAAAGATTTGGAAGTGGCTGTCAGCGACCGTTTGCAAGAAGTGCGAATCGAATTGCACCAAGGCCTGACCCAAGTCCGTCAAGAAATGACAGATAATCTCCTCCAAACCAGAGACAAGACTGACCAACGTCTCCAAGCCTTGCAGGAATCAAATGAGCAACGTTTGGAACAAATGCGCCAGACAGTCGAGGAAAAACTAGAAAAGACCTTGCAGACACGCTTGCAAGCTTCCTTTGATACAGTTTCCAAACAACTGGAGTCGGTCAATCGTGGTCTTGGAGAAATGCAGACAATTGCCCGTGATGTCGGCGCCCTCAACAAGGTTCTCTCTGGAACCAAAACGCGAGGGATTCTGGGAGAATTGCAATTGGGGCAAATCATCGAAGACATCATGACTCCTGCCCAGTACGAACGAGAATATGCAACGGTTGAAAACTCTAGTGAACGAGTGGAGTATGCTATCAAGTTACCTGGTCAAGGCGACCAGGAATACGTCTATCTGCCAATTGACTCTAAGTTTCCACTAGCAGATTATTACCGCCTAGAAGAAGCCTATGAAGCAGGTGACAAGGACGAAATTGAACGCTGTCGTAAGTCGCTACTAGCAAGCGTCAAACGATTTGCCAAGGATATTAAGAGCAAGTACATAGCACCGCCTCGGACGACCAATTTTGGAATCTTGTTTGTTCCGACAGAAGGTCTCTACTCAGAAATTGTCCGCAATCCTGTCTTCTTTGATGATTTGAGGCGGGAGGAGCAGATTATTGTCGCAGGTCCCAGTACCCTGTCAGCTCTGCTCAACTCCCTATCGGTTGGCTTCAAGACTCTCAATATCCAAAAGAGTGCCGACCATATCAGTAAGACCCTTGCTAGCGTTAAGACTGAGTTTGGTAAGTTTGGTGGCATTCTGGTTAAGGCACAAAAACACCTCCAACATGCCTCTGGCAATATTGATGAATTATTAAACCGTCGCACCACAGCTATTGAGCGGACGCTCCGTCACATTGAGTTATCAGAAGGTGAGCCTGCGCTTGATCTACTCCATTTCCAAGAAAATGAGGAAGAATATGAAGATTAGTCACATGAAAAAAGATGAGCTGTTTGAAGGCTTCTACCTAATCAAATCAGCTGACCTGAGGCAAACTCGAGCTGGGAAAAACTACCTAGCCTTTACCTTCCAAGATGATAGTGGCGAGATTGAAGGGAAACTCTGGGATGCCCAACCTCATAACGTTGAGGCCTTTACCGCAGGTAAGGTTGTCCACATGAAAGGACGCCGAGAAGTTTATAACAACACTCCACAGGTCAATCAAATCACTCTACGCTTGCCTCAACCTGGCGAACCCAATGATCCAGCTGATTTCAAGGTCAAGTCACCAGTTGATGTCAAGGAAATCCGTGACTATATGTCGCAAATGATTTTCAAAATTGAAAATCCTGTTTGGCAACGGATTGTCCGAAAGCTCTACACCAAGTATGATAAGGAATTCTACTCCTATCCAGCTGCCAAGACCAACCACCATGCCTTTGAAACAGGTTTGGCCTATCATACGGCGACCATGGTGCGTTTGGCAGATGCTATTAGCGAAGTTTATCCTCAGCTCAATAAGAGCCTGCTCTATGCGGGGATTATGCTGCATGACTTGGCTAAGGTCATTGAGTTAACGGGGCCAGACCAGACCGAGTACACAGTGCGAGGCAATCTCCTTGGGCATATTGCTCTAATTGATAGCGAAATTACCAAGACCGTTATGGAACTTGGCATTGATGATACTAAAGAAGAAGTCGTTCTGCTTCGCCACGTCATCCTCAGTCATCACGGCTTACTAGAGTATGGAAGTCCGGTTCGTCCACGTATTATGGAAGCAGAGATTATCCATATGATTGACAATCTGGATGCAAGCATGATGATGATGTCAACAGCTCTGGCTTTGGTGGATAAGGGAGAGATGACCAATAAAATCTTCGCTATGGACAATCGTTCCTTCTATAAACCAGATTTAGATTAATAATTTAAGAAAAATGAGCATTTTTTAGGATAAGAATGTTCGTTTTTTTATGTGAATATGGTATAATAAGTAAAAGACAAAAATGAATACTCTTCGAAAATCTCTTCAAACTAGGGTAGTATCGCCTTGTCGTATGTATATATGCATGTATATTACAGGAATTGTCAGTTCTATCGACAATCTCAAAACAGTGTTTTGAACCACCAGCGGCCAGCTTTCTAGTTTGCTTTTTGATTTTTTGAATAAAAATGGAATAGGAAATAGAAATGAAATTAAGAAGAAGTGATCGGATGGTTGTCATTTCCAACTATTTGATTAATCATCCTTATAAACTAACTAGTCTCAATACTTTTGCTGAAAAGTATGAATCTGCTAAATCATCCATCTCAGAAGATATCGTCATTATCAAACGAGCCTTTGAGGAAATTGAAATCGGTCATATCCAGACAGTAACTGGTGCTGGTGGTGGTGTCATTTTCACACCATCAATCTCAAGCCATGATGCCAAGGAAATGGTTGAGGACTTGCGTGCCAAGTTGTCAGAAAGTGACCGTATCTTGCCAGGTGGTTATATCTACCTGTCTGATTTGCTTAGCACACCAGCTATCTTGAAAAATATTGGTCGCATTATTGCCAAGAGCTTTATGGATCAAAAAATTGACGCGGTTATGACAGTAGCGACTAAGGGTGTTCCGCTTGCAAATGCAGTTGCCAATGTCCTCAATGTTCCCTTTGTCATTGTGCGCCGTGACCTGAAAATTACCGAAGGTTCAACGGTTAGCGTCAACTATGTATCCGGTTCAAGTGGTGACCGCATTGAGAAAATGTTCCTTTCAAAACGCAGTCTCAAGGCAGGCAGCCGTGTCTTGATTGTGGATGACTTCTTGAAAGGTGGCGGAACGGTCAACGGGATGATTAGTCTCTTGCGCGAGTTCGACTCAGAATTGGCAGGTGTAGCGGTTTTTGCGGATAATGCCCAAGAAGAACGTGAAAAGCAGTTTGACTACAAGTCACTCTTGAAGGTAACCAATATTGATGTCAAGAACCAAGCCATCGATGTTGAGGTTGGCAATATCTTTGACGAAGATAAATAAGAGATAGAACTAAAGGTTGGAACGATTGTCCCAGCCTTTCTTTGCAAATAGAATAGAAGGAAACTTATGAAAATACCATTTATCAATAAAGAAGACTTAGAAGCGATTGTTGCCGAGTTCCCGACACCTTTTCACTTGTATGATGAGAAGGGGATTCGTGAGAAGGCAAGAGCCGTCAACCAAGCCTTTTCGTGGAACAAGGGCTTTAAGGAATATTTTGCAGTTAAGGCTACTCCAACACCAGCTATTTTAAAAATTCTCCAAGAGGAAGGTTGCGGTGTGGACTGCTCTAGTTATGTAGAGCTCTTGATGAGTCATAAATTGGATTTCCCTGGTTCTGAGATTATGTTCTCTTCAAACAACACGCCAGATAAGGAATATGCCTATGCGCGTGAATTGGGTGCTACCATTAACTTGGATGCATTTGAAGATATTGAACATCTGGAGCGTGCAGCAGGTATTCCAGAAATCATCTCTTGTCGTTACAATCCCGGAGGCGTTTTTGAGCTAGGAACAGATATTATGGACAATCCTGGAGAGGCTAA
Source organism: Streptococcus sp. 1453 (assembly GCF_013276955.1). NCBI lineage: Bacteria > Bacillati > Bacillota > Bacilli > Lactobacillales > Streptococcaceae > Streptococcus > Streptococcus sp. 1453. The sequence continues at coordinate 40,557 of NZ_VMLZ01000022.1, read as the reverse complement.
GTTTGGCATGACCAAGGACCAACTCTTTGAAGCCTTTGCCATCTTGAAGGAAAAAGGAGCCAAGACTTTTGGGATTCACTCCTTCCTAGCGTCCAATACCGTGACCCATCTCTATTATCCAGAGTTGGCTCGTCAGCTTTTTGAATTGGCTGTTGAAATCAAGGAAAAGTTGGGCATTTCGCTAGACTTTATCAATCTTTCTGGCGGTATTGGTGTTAACTATCGTCCTGAGCAGGAGCCGAACGATATTGCCTTGATTGGTGAGGGAGTTCGTAAGGTGTATGAAGAGGTCCTTACGCCAGCAGGTCTTGGTCAGGTTAAGATTTTTACCGAATTGGGTCGTTTTATGCTAGCCCCTCACGGTGCTTTGGTCACAAGAGTCACTCATAAGAAGGAAACCTACCGTACCTATCTAGGTGTGGATGCATCAGCAGTCAATCTCATGCGTCCAGCTATGTACGGAGCCTACCATCATATTACTAACGTGACCCATCCAGATGGACCAGCTGAAGTGGTTGATGTGGTTGGTTCACTCTGTGAAAACAATGATAAATTTGCAGTCAATCGCGAACTACCTCATACAGAAATCGGTGATTTGCTGGTCATTCATGATACAGGTGCTCACGGATTTTCAATGGGCTACCAGTACAATGCCAAACTTCGTTCTGCAGAAATCCTTTATACCGAAGAAGGTAAGGCCTGTCAAATTCGCCGTGCAGAGCGCCCTGAGGACTATTTTGCAACCTTGTATGGCTTTGATTTTGAAGAATAAAATGATAAGTCATTGAAAATGAAATTGAAAAACAGATTGCTTTCTAAAAAATAGGCAAAAATCTTGTTTTTCCTTCAAGTCGTGATATAATAAAACTATAAAACGTTTTCAAGGAAGGTAACGATATGTCTGAAGAAACAATTGATTATGGACAAGTGACAGGGATGGTGCATTCGACAGAAAGCTTTGGGTCAGTAGATGGGCCTGGTATTCGCTTTATTGTCTTTTTGCAGGGCTGTCACATGCGTTGCCAGTACTGCCATAACCCGGACACTTGGGCTATGGAGTCCAATAAATCACGTGAACGGACGGTAGATGATGTCTTGACAGAGGCCTTGCGCTACCGCGGTTTCTGGGGAAATAAGGGTGGGATTACAGTCAGTGGAGGAGAAGCCCTCTTGCAGATTGATTTCCTGATTGCCCTCTTCACCAAGGCCAAGGAACAAGGAATCCACTGTACCTTGGACACCTGTGCCCTTCCTTTCCGTAATAAACCACGTTACCTTGAGAAGTTTGATAAACTCATGGCTGTCACTGACTTGGTCCTCTTGGATATCAAGGAAATCAACGAAGAACAGCACAAGATTGTAACTAGCCAAACCAATAAAAACATCCTGGCTTGTGCCCAGTATCTATCAGATATTGGAAAACCTGTCTGGATTCGCCATGTGCTAGTTCCAGGATTGACAGACAGAGATGATGACTTGATTGAACTTGGTAAGTTCGTCAAGACCCTCAAAAATGTGGATAAGTTTGAAATTCTACCTTATCACACTATGGGTGAGTTCAAATGGCGTGAATTGGGAATTCCTTATTCCCTCGAAGGGGTTAAACCACCAACAGCAGACCGCGTTAAGAATGCTAAACAACTCATGGATACCGAAAGTTACCAAGACTATATGAAACGTGTACATGGATAAAAAAGAAGCCTGATGGAAACATCGGGCTTTTGATACTCAATGAAAATCAAAGAGTAAACTAGGAAGCTAGCCACAGGCTGCTCAAAACAGTGTTTTGAGGTTGTGGATAGAACTGACGAAGTCAGTAACCATACCTACGGCAAGGCGAAGCTGACGTGGTTTGAAGAGATTTTCGAAGAGTATGACTTGCAAAAAGACTTAGCAAACCAGCTAAGCCTTTTTCTTCTTATCTCGAACGTTGTTTTCCAGCGTTGCGATTTTTGTGTTTTTTCTTGCTTGTGATAGCAGTTGGTTGTTCGGGGGTAACGTCTTTTCGTCCACTTGGTGTAGAGAAAGCACTTGCTTTTGGTGGGTTCTTGGCTAGTTCTTCACGGACTTTTTTGCGAAGTTTTGGACGAACGATATAGTTGACGATAAATTGTTGGAGAATCATCATGAAACCACCGACAACCCAGTAAAGTGTAACACTAGCTGGTGAGATGAGGGAGAAGCCGGCAATCATGACTGGGCTCACGTAAGCCATTTTCTTGATTTGATCTCTTTGCGTTTGATCCTCTACTCCGTGAAGTGAAAGGAGTGATTGAAGATAGTAAAGGACACCAGCGCAGGCAGCCAAAATCATACTTGGAGAGCCTAGAGGGATGCCTAGGTAGCTTGCTTGAGCAACTCCTTCAGTATGTTGGGCAGTAAAGTAGATGGCAGAGAAGAAAGGCATTTGAAGGAGGAGAGGGAAACATCCTACACCACCAAACATACTGATGCCATGCTCTTTTTGAGCAGCAAAGAGAGCTTGTTGGGCTTCGAGTTTTTCTTCTTGAGTAGTTGCTTCCTTGAGACGCGTTTGGTGTGGCTCAAGGACGTGCTTGAGGGCGTTCATCTTTTCAGAGTGAAGCGTTGCCTTCCATGATTGGTAGATACCAAGTGGCAAGATAATCAAGCGCACGATAATGGTTACGATAATGATAGCGACACCAAAGCCTAGACCTTTATCATTGGCGAAGTACTTGATAGCTTCAGCCATAGGCGCTCCGAAAGTATTCCAAATGACTCCTGTTGGCTGGCCTGTGGATTTATCAACATTGACACAGCCAGTCAAGACAAGCAACATAGCCACTCCCATAGCTGAGAGTGCAAAACGTTTAATAGATTTCACTGTTTTTATTCCTTCTTTAAAAATTATACCTTTCTATTCTACTGTTTTTTTACAAAATATACAATAGTTCTGGAGACCTAATTTGCGATTTTAAAATCAGAGTAGGGAGGAAAGTTGCTTAGTTTGACATCTAAGTAGCTTACTTTTGAAAAAGGTGTCGGTCCTTTTCGGATTTCTTGGATAAATTTTGCCATGATAGCAGATGAGTCTGCTTGGGCTAAGATTTCCACTGTGCCATCGTCGTTATTCCATACTCGACCTGTGATGCCACCAATTTCAAGTGCCAAGCTGTAAACACCCCAACGAAAGCCGACTCCCTGTACCCTACCTTGGGCAATCATTCTAACCTTTTGCATACCAAACCCCTTTGATTGTGTTATAATATTTCTATGACTATTATAACCTCAAAAGCCAATTCTGTGGTAAAAAATACCAAGAAATTACACCAAAAAAAATACCGTAAGTCTGCTTATTTGATTGAAGGCTGGCACTTGTTTGAAGAAGCTGTTCAAGCTGGAGTGACTATTGAAAAAATCTTTGCCCTAGAAAGTTATCGAGATCAGTTAGCCTCGTTTCCGCAAACTGTCTGGGTGTCAGAGGATATTTTGCTAGATTTGGCGGATTCTCAGACTCCACAGGGAATTGTTGCGGTGGTTCAAAAAGAAGAAGTAGGGCAAGCTGACTTCAGTCAGGGCAAGTTCTTGTTTTTGGAAGATGTGCAAGATCCTGGTAATGTGGGAACTATCATTCGGACTGCGGATGCAGCAGGTTTTACTGGAGTGATTGTTTCAGATAAATCGGCAGATATCTACAGTCTCAAGACTCTACGTTCCATGCAAGGTAGTCATTTCCATCTGCCCATTTATCGGATGACTAGCCAAGCGCTTCTCAAGGAAACCAAAGAGGTAGCTATCCCAGTGCTAGCAACAACCCTATCTAAAGATTCTGTTGATTACAGAGAACTGCCTTCTATAGAAAATTTTGTACTAGTCATGGGAAATGAAGGTCAAGGAATTAGTCCCCTCATGGCTGAAAGTGCAGACCAGTTGGTCCATATTAGCATGAAGGGGCAGGCGGAGAGTTTGAATGTTGCCGTTGCGGCCGGTATTTTGATTTTCCATTTAAGCTAATTTTAACTTTTTTTGTTATAATCAAGGAAAGATGTTCATAGAAAAGGAGAAAAGGATGAATCACACTATTATACATGACCGTGCAGGTCTCAATCAATTTTACGCTAAGGTTTATGCCTTTGTTGGTCTGGGAATCGGACTATCTGCTTTGGTATCAGGCCTTATGTTGACGGTCTTTCAGTCTCAGTTGGTTTACTTTTTGATGCAGGGGCGTCTCTGGTTGACCATTGCTACTTTTGCGGAGTTGGCCTTGGTTTTTGTTGCCAGTAGCATGGCTTCAAGGAATAGTCCAGCGGCTCTTCCAGTATTTTTACTTTACTCAGTATTAAACGGCTTTACCCTTAGTTTTGTGGTGGCTTTCTATACTCCGGGTACAGTTTTATCTGCCTTTGTATCGAGCGCCCTTCTCTTCTTTGTCATGGCGGCAGTTGGTATCTTCACCAAGAAAGACTTGAGTGGGATTGGTCGAGCAATGATGGCAGCTCTCATTGGTTTGCTGATTGCTATGGTAGTCAATATTTTCTTGGCTAGTGGTTTCTTTGATTATATGATCAGCGTAGCTATGGTTTTGGTTTTCTCAGGGTTGATTGCTTGGGATAATCAAAAGATTCGCCTTGCTTATGAGCAATCACAAGGTCGTGTAGCGACAGGTTGGGTTGTGTCAATGGCTCTCAGTATCTATCTTGATTTTATCAATCTCTTCCTAAGTATTTTACGTATCTTCGGTCGTAATGACTAAAGGGTCTATGAAATCAGTGTTTTGAGTGACACTGATTTTTTTAAATTTTCTCTTTTCTTTTCTTGGAAATAGGTGTATAATGCTTTTAACTAATTTTTGAGGAGTAGTTTATGAAGAAAAGTTTTATCCATCAACAAGAAGAAATTTCCTTTGTCAAAAACACTTTTACCCAGTATTTGAAAGACAAGCTAGAAGTCGTTGAAGTTCAAGGTCCTATCTTGAGTAGGGTTGGCGACGGGATGCAGGACAACTTATCAGGTGTTGAGAATGCCGTATCGGTTAAGGTTCTCCAAATCCCTGATGCTACTTATGAAGTGGTGCACTCTCTTGCTAAATGGAAACGCCATACTTTGGCCCGTTTTGGTTTTGGTGAGGGAGAAGGTCTTTTTGTCCACATGAAGGCTCTTCGTCCAGACGAAGATTCGCTTGATGCGACCCACTCCGTTTATGTTGACCAGTGGGACTGGGAGAAAGTTATCCCAAATGGTAAACGGAATATCGCTTATCTAAAAGAAACAGTTGAGAAGATTTACAAGGCCATTCGTCTGACTGAGCTAGCTGTTGAAGCCCGCTATGACATCGAGTCTATCTTGCCAAAACAAATCACCTTTATCCACACAGAAGAGTTGGTAGAACGCTACCCAGACTTGACACCAAAAGAACGTGAAAATGCGATCTGTAAAGAATTTGGAGCCGTCTTTTTGATTGGTATCGGTGGCGAGTTGCCAGATGGTAAACCGCACGATGGACGTGCACCAGACTACGATGACTGGACAAGCGAGTCTGAAAATGGCTACAAGGGTCTAAATGGTGATATTCTTGTCTGGAATGAGTCTTTAGGTGGGGCCTTTGAATTGTCCTCTATGGGGATTCGTGTTGATGAAGAAACTCTTCGCCGTCAGGTAGAAATCACTGGTGATGAGGACCGTTTGGAATTGGAATGGCACAAGGCTTTGTTGAATGGCCTATTCCCATTGACAATCGGTGGAGGAATTGGACAATCTCGTATGGCTATGTTCCTACTTCGCAAGAAACACATCGGAGAAGTGCAAACAAGTGTTTGGCCTCAAGAAGTCCGCGATACTTACGAAAATATTTTATAGAGAATCGAACCGCAAGGTTCGGTTTTTTTTCTCTTTTCGCCCATAATTTGGTATAATAAACGGTATGAAAATCGTATCAGGGATCTATGGGGGACGCCCCCTCAAGACACTAGAAGGCAAGACGACAAGGCCAACTTCGGATAAGGTTAGGGGAGCCATTTTTAACATGATTGGTCCCTACTTTGAGGGGGGGCGAGTCTTGGACCTTTATGCAGGTAGTGGTGGCTTGTCAATCGAAGCAGTATCGCGTGGCATGTCCAGCGCTGTTTTGGTGGAGCGAGACCGTAAAGCTCAGACCATCGTGGCTGAAAATATTCAGATGACCAAGGAAGTTGGAAAATTTCAACTCCTCAAGATGGATGCAGAAAGGGCATTGGAACAGGTATCTGGGGAATTCGATCTCATCTTCTTAGACCCTCCCTATGCCAAGGAACAAATCGTAGCAGATATTGAAAAAATAGCTGAGAGGGAGCTTTTTTCTGAAGATGTCATGGTCGTGTGTGAGACGGATAAGGCCGTTGAACTTCCAGAAGAAATTGCCTGTCTAGGCATCTGGAAGGAAAAAATTTATGGAATTAGTAAGGTGACAGTCTATGTCAGATAAGATTGGCTTATTCACAGGCTCATTTGATCCGATGACAAATGGACATCTGGATATCATTGAACGAGCTAGCAGACTCTTTGATAAGCTCTATGTCGGTATTTTTTTTAATCCCCACAAACAAGGATTTCTCCCCATAGAAAATCGTAAACGAGGGCTAGAAACGGCTTTGAAACATTTGGAAAATGTTGAAGTTGTGTCTTCTCATGATGAATTGGTGGTTGATGTCGCAAAAAGATTGGGTGCTACTTGTCTAGTGCGTGGTTTGAGGAATGCGGTGGATTTGCAATATGAAGCCAGTTTTGATTACTACAACCATCAGCTGTCTCCTGATATAGAGACCATTTATTTACATAGCCGACCTGAACATCTCTATATTAGTTCATCAGGCGTTAGAGAACTTTTGAAGTTTGGTCAGGATATTGCTTGCTATGTTCCTGAGAGTATTTTGGAGGAAATAAGAAATGAAAAAAAAGATTAGATGGCCCTTATATGTCATTGCGGCCTTAATTGTGACTTTCTTGGCATTTGTAGTGCCCTTGCCCTACTATATAGAAGTTCCAGGTGGTTCGGAAGATATTCGCCAAGTCCTTAAAGTAAATGACACAGAAGATCAGGCGGCTGGGGCTTATCACTTCGTTACGGTTGGTGTCCAGCATGCCACTTTAGCCCATATGGTTTATGCTTGGTTGACGCCTTTTACAGATATTCGTAGTGCCCAGGAGACCACAGGTGGAACTTCCGATGTTGAATTTATGCGGATCAATCAATTCTACATGCAAACATCGCAAAATATGGCCAAGTATCAAGGTCTAAAAACAGCTGGTAAGGATATCGAACTCAAGTATTTTGGGGTTTATGTCTTGAATGTGACGGATAATTCAACCTTTAAAGGGATTCTCAATATCTCTGATACGGTCACAGCAGTCAATGATCAGACCTTTGATAGTTCTAAAGACTTGATTGATTACGTCAGTTCTCAAAAATTAGGGGACTCCGTCAAGGTCACCTATGAAGAGGATGGGCAAACCAAGTCTGCAGAAGGAAAGATTATCAGCTTGGAAAATGGAAAAAATGGGATTGGAATCGGCTTGATTGATCGTACAGAGGTAATCAGCAATGTCCCAATTAGTTTTTCAACAGCTGGTATTGGCGGTCCAAGTGCTGGCCTCATGTTTAGTCTAGCTATCTATACTCAAATAGCTCACCCAGGTCTTCGTAATGGTCGTATTGTTGCCGGTACAGGTACCATTGACCGCGATGGCAATGTGGGGGATATTGGTGGTATTGACAAGAAAGTTGTAGCTTCGGCTAGAGCAGGTGCCGCTATTTTCTTTGCCCCTGATAACCCTGTTAGCGAAGAAGAACAAAAAGCACACCCGGATGCAAAAAACAACTACCAAACAGCCCTAGAAGCAGCCAAAACAATCAAGACAGATATGAAAATCGTGCCTGTTAAAACCCTACAAGATGCAATTGATTACTTGAAAAACAATCCCTAGTTTTTAAGTGAAGTTTCCAAACTAGCGCACAAACAGAGAAGATGGTATAATAGTCAAATGGTTCAATTATTATTCACTCTAAGCAGTCACATGCTCTTTATTTATGTGAGTTTTTACCTTTTAAAGAATCTTGTTAGATGGGAAAAGGTTTTAAAAGTGACAACTGAGAATACAGGAAAAGTTCGTTTACTAGTAGCCTTTTTCAGCATTGTCATGGGCTATATCATGAGTTCTTTCTTTATCGGCCTATATCAGTTGTGGCAAGAAGCGCTTAGAGGATTATTATAAAATCAAATGTAAAGGAAACGAGTATGGACAAAATTGTGGTTCAAGGTGGCGATAATCGTCTGGTAGGAAGTGTAACCATCGAAGGAGCAAAGAATGCAGTCTTGCCCTTGTTGGCAGCGACTATTCTAGCAAGTGAAGGAAAGACAGTCTTACAGAATGTACCGATCTTGTCGGATGTCTTTATTATGAATCAGGTAGTTGGTGGTTTGAATGCCAAGGTTGACTTTGATGAGGAAGCCCATCTTGTTGAGGTGGATGCTACTGGCGACATCACTGAGGAAGCCCCTTATAAGTATGTCAGCAAGATGCGTGCATCTATCGTTGTCTTGGGTCCAATTCTTGCCCGTGTAGGTCATGCTAAGGTATCCATGCCAGGTGGTTGTACCATTGGTAGCCGTCCTATCGATCTTCATTTGAAAGGTTTGGAAGCTATGGGGGCTAAGATTAGCCAGACGGCTGGTTATATCGAAGCCAAGGCTGATCGCTTACATGGAGCTCATATCTATATGGATTTCCCAAGTGTTGGTGCTACGCAGAACTTGATGATGGCTGCAACTCTAGCTGATGGGGTGACAGTGATTGAAAATGCTGCGCGTGAGCCTGAGATTGTCGACCTAGCCATTCTCCTCAATGAAATGGGAGCCAAGGTCAAAGGGGCTGGTACAGAGACCATTACCATTACCGGTGTGGAGAAACTTCATGGTACGACTCACAATGTAGTCCAAGACCGTATCGAAGCAGGAACCTTTATGGTAGCTGCTGCCATGACTGGTGGTGATGTCTTGATTAAAGACGCTGTCTGGGAGCACAACCGTCCCTTGATTGCCAAATTACTTGAAATGGGAGTGGAAGTGACAGAGGAGACTGAAGGGATTCGCGTTCGCTCTCAACTAGAAAATCTAAAAGCTGTTCATGTGAAAACCTTGCCCCACCCAGGATTTCCAACAGATATGCAAGCTCAATTTACAGCCTTGATGACAGTCGCAAAAGGGGAATCAACCATGGTGGAGACAGTTTTCGAAAATCGTTTCCAACACCTAGAAGAGATGCGCCGCATGGGATTGCATTCTGAGATTATCCGTGATACAGCTCGTATTGTTGGTGGGCAGCCTTTGCAGGGGGCAGAAGTTCTTTCGACTGACCTTCGTGCCAGTGCAGCCTTGATTTTGACAGGTTTGGTAGCACAAGGAGAAACTGTAGTTGGTAAATTGGTTCACTTGGATAGAGGTTATTACCGTTTCCATGAGAAGTTGGCGCAGCTAGGTGCTAAGATTCAGCGGATTGAGGCAAGTGATGAAGATGAATAAAAAATCAAGCTACGTAGTCAAGCGTTTACTTTTAGTCATTTTGGTACTGGTTTTAGGGCTTCTAGCCCTAGGAATCGGCTTAATGGTCGGCTATGGAATCTTGGGCAAGGGTCAAGATCCATGGGCCATCCTGTCTCCAGCAAAATGGCAGGAATTGATTCATAAATTTACAGGAAATTAGGCTGGGAGACCAGCCTTTTTATAAAGATAAGGAGAAATATGAACAAAAAAACAAGACAGACACTGATTGGCTTGCTAGTGTTATTGCTCTTATCTGCGGGGAGCTATTATATCAAGCAGATGCAGTCGGCACCTAATAGTCCCAAAACCAAGCTTAGTCAGAAAAAACAAGCGTCTGAAGCTCCTAGTCAAGAATTGGCAGAAAGTGTCTTAACAGATGCAGTCAAAAGCCAAATAAAAGGGAGTCTGGAGTGGAATGGGTCAGGTGCTTTTATTGTCAATGGTAATAAAACAAACCTAAATGCTAAGGTTTCAAGTAAGCCCTACGCTGATAATAAAACAAAGACAGTGGGCAAGGAAACGGTACCAACCGTAGCTAATGCCCTCTTGTCTAAGGCTACTCGTCAGTACAAGAATCGTGAAGAAACTGGGAATGGTTCGACTTCATGGACTCCTCCAGGTTGGCATCAGGTCAAGAATCTAAAGGGCTCTTATACCCATGCGGTCGATAGAGGTCACTTGTTAGGCTATGCCTTAATCGGTGGTTTGGATGGTTTTGATGCCTCGACAAGTAATCCTAAAAACATTGCTGTTCAGACAGCCTGGGCAAATCAGGCACAGGCCGAGGATTCGACTGGTCAAAACTACTATGAAAGCAAGGTGCGTAAAGCCTTGGACCAAAACAAGCGTATCCGTTACCGTGTAACCCTTTACTACGCTTCAAACGAGGATTTAGTTCCTTCAGCTTCACAGATTGAAGCCAAGTCTTCGGATGGAGAATTGGAATTCAATGTTCTAGTTCCCAATGTTCAAAAGGGACTTCAACTGGATTACCGAACTGGAGAAGTCACTGTTACTCAGTAAAAGATAAGATAAACTCCTATGTCACTTATGGATGTAGGAGTTCTTTTTTCTAGTTTAAGCAGGGCTAGAATAGGTACTAAGAAAAAATAATATGTACTGAGCTAATTTTTGTGATATAATAAGTGACAAGATACTATTTTAGGAGAAGAACTATGGAAGACCCAAGTAGTCAGAATTTGTTGCTACAATTTGTTTTATTGTTTATCTTGACGGTATTAAATGCCTTTTTCTCAGCCACAGAAATGGCCATGGTTTCTCTTAATCGTGCGCGGGTTGAACAAAAGGCGGAAGAAGGAGACAGACGCTACATCCGCCTGCTGAAGGTACTAGAAAATCCTAACCACTTTTTATCAACCATTCAGGTAGGAATCACCCTGATTACAATCTTATCAGGGGCGAGTTTAGCTGATACTCTAGGACGTGTGATTGCCTCTTGGCTTGGGAATGGCGAAACAGCACAAGCCGTGGCAACTTTTCTATCCTTGGCATTTTTGACCTATATTTCCATCGTTTTTGGGGAATTATATCCTAAGAGAATCGCTCTTAATCTAAAGGATGCCTTAGCCATTCGTACAGCGCCGGTTATCATTGGGATCGGAAAACTAGTCAGTCCTTTTGTTTGGCTTTTAGCTGCTTCGACCAATTTCTTGAGCCATTTGACTCCTATGTCATTCGATGATGCGGATGAAAAGATGACCCGTGATGAAATTGCCTATATGCTGACAAATAGTGAAGAAACATTGGATGCTGATGAGATTGAGATGCTACAAGGTATCTTTTCGCTCGATGAACTGATGGCACGAGAGGTTATGGTTCCTCGAACGGATGCCTTTATGGTGGATATTCAGGATGATAGTCAAGCCATTATCCAAAGTATTTTAAAACAAAATTATTCTCGTATCCCGGTTTATGATGGGGATAAGGATAACGTGATTGGCATTATTCACACCAAGAGTCTCCTTAAGGCTGGTTTTGTGGACGGTTTTGATAATATTGTTTGGAAGAAAATCTTACAAGATCCACTTTTTGTACCTGAAACTATTTTTGTGGATGACTTGCTAAAAGAGCTGCGAAATACCCAAAGACAAATGGCAATCTTGCTAGATGAATACGGCGGTATGGCTGGTTTGGTGACCTTGGAAGACCTTTTAGAGGAAATTGTTGGTGAAATTGATGATGAAACGGACAAAGCAGCAATAGATGTTCATCAGATTGGCGAGGATACTTACATTGTTCAAGGAACTATGACCCTCAATGATTTCAATAATTACTTTGATGTTGAACTGGAAAGTGATGACGTTGATACCATCGCTGGTTACTATTTGACAGGAGTTGGAACCATTCCGACGACTGAGAAACTCAGCTATGAAGTGGTCAGCCAAAACAAACAACTTATCTTAACCAATGATAAAGTGAAAAATGGACGTGTTACCAAGGTAAAAGTCCAAATTACAGAAGTCGAAATAGAAGAAGAAACAGAGTAAACCAGAGGCTTTTGTCACCATACGTGACGAAGCTTTTTTCAGTTGATTTCATGAGGGAATTATGTCATGGAAAGAACTTTGCCCCAAAAGTTTTTCAAAATTATCCGTATTTATCAGAAGAAAAAATAAAAAAGCCCTTCAAATTGGGCTTTCTGTTCATTTGAAACCTGATAAATCAAGTTATAGAAGGCGGTAGACGGATTTGAACCGACGATCAAGCTTTTGCAGAGCCGTGCCTTACCACTTGGCTATACCGCCTTAACGTTTATTATTATACCTTGAAAATGATTTTCAGTCAATAGCTTTTTCAGTTTTTTGTACCATAGTGTGATTCGAATGTGATGCCAAGTTTTCTATGGGAAAAAATTACCAAAAATCTACTGAATCCCCTTGAAAAATCTAGCTAAATAGGGTATAATATGAGTAATCATTTGTCGTAGGTTTTGTCTGAAATATTGTCCAGACAAGGCTCACAGCAGTTAAATCTTCTGAAAAAGTCAGATTTAGCTGCTCTTTTTGTGCTTTTTTTCAGGATTTTGAGTACTTGTAACAAAGACTTAAAGATTCTGAAAATTTATCAAGGGGACACGGTGATAAGGGTTTTTAAAACCATATGACGATTAGAAAAGCCTGATTGATAAGGCTTGGAACTTATTTATAAAGGAGAATCATCTTGGCAGGACATGACGTTCAATACGGGAAACATCGTACCCGTCGTAGTTTTTCAAGAATCAAAGAAGTTCTTGACTTACCAAATTTGATTGAAATTCAAACTGACTCATTCAAAGATTTCCTAGACCACGGTCTTAAGGAAGTGTTTGAAGATGTATTGCCAATTTCAAACTTCACAGACACAATGGAGTTGGAATTTGTTGGATATGAAATCAAGGAACCAAAATACACGCTAGAAGAGGCTCGTATCCACGATGCTAGCTACTCAGCACCAATTTTTGTAACTTTCCGCTTGATCAATAAAGAAACAGGCGAAATCAAAACTCAAGAAGTTTTCTTTGGTGATTTCCCAATCATGACAGAAATGGGTACTTTCATCATCAATGGTGGTGAACGTATCATCGTTTCGCAGTTGGTTCGCTCGCCAGGTGTTTACTTTAATGACAAAGTAGATAAGAACGGTAAAGTGGGCTACGGTTCAACGGTTATCCCTAACCGTGGAGCTTGGTTGGAGCTTGAAAGCGACTCAAAAGATATCGCCTACACTCGTATCGACCGTACTCGTAAGATTCCATTTACAACCTTGGTTCGTGCGCTTGGTTTCTCAGGTGATGATGAAATTTTTGATATCTTTGGTGATAGCGAATTGGTTCGCAACACTGTTGAAAAAGATATCCACAAGAACCCAATGGATTCTCGTACCGACGAAGCCTTGAAAGAAATTTACGAACGCCTTCGTCCAGGTGAGCCTAAGACTGCTGAAAGCTCACGTAGCTTGCTTGTAGCTCGTTTCTTTGACCCACGTCGTTATGACTTGGCAGCTGTCGGTCGTTACAAAATCAATAAAAAACTCAATGTTAAAACACGCTTGCTTAACCAAACCATTGCAGAGCCGTTGGTAGATCCTGAAACAGGAGAAATCTTGGTAGAAGCTGGTACAATTATGACTCGTAGCGTGATTGAAAGCATTGAAAGCCATTTGGATGGTGACTTGAACAAGATTGTTTACATTCCAAATGATGCAGCTGTTGTGACTGAGCCAGTTGTTCTTCAAAAATTCAAGGTTGTTGCTCCAACTGATCCAGACCGTGTTGTAACCATCATTGGTAATGCCAATCCAGATGACAAGGTTCGTATCGTCACTCCTGCAGATATTCTTGCTGAGATGAGCTACTTCCTCAACTTGGCTGAAGGACTTGGCCGTGTAGATGATATCGACCACCTTGGAAACCGTCGTATCCGTGCGGTTGGTGAATTGCTTGCCAACCAAGTACGTCTTGGACTTTCTCGTATGGAACGTAATGTCCGTGAACGTATGTCTGTCCAGGACAATGAAGTCTTGACACCACAACAAATCATCAATATCCGTCCTGTAACAGCTGCGGTGAAAGAATTCTTTGGTTCATCACAGTTGTCACAGTTCATGGACCAACACAACCCACTTTCTGAGTTGTCTCACAAACGCCGTTTGTCAGCCTTGGGACCTGGTGGTTTGACACGTGACCGTGCTGGATATGAAGTACGTGACGTGCACTACACTCACTACGGTCGTATGTGTCCAATCGAGACACCTGAAGGACCTAACATCGGTTTGATTAACAACTTGTCATCTTACGGACATTTGAACAAGTATGGTTTTGTTCAAACACCATACCGTAAAGTTGACCGTGAAACAGGTGTTGTTACCAACGAAATCGTTTGGTTGACAGCCGATGAAGAAGATGAATTTACTGTAGCACAGGCTAATTCTCGTCTGAATGAAGATGGAACCTTTGCTGAGAAGATTGTCATGGGACGTCACCAAGGGGTCAACCAAGAGTATCCAGCGAATGTTGTTGACTACATGGATGTATCACCAAAACAGGTAGTTGCCGTTGCGACAGCATGTATTCCTTTCTTGGAAAACGATGACTCCAACCGTGCCCTCATGGGAGCCAACATGCAACGTCAGGCTGTACCATTGATCAATCCTCAAGCACCTTACGTTGGTACTGGTATGGAATACCAAGCAGCCCACGATTCAGGAGCTGCTGTGATTGCTCAGTATGATGGTAAAGTTACTTACGCAGATGCTGACAAGGTAGAAGTTCGTCGTGAAGATGGTTCATTGGACGTTTACCATATCCAAAAATTCCGTCGTTCAAACTCAGGTACTGCCTACAACCAACGTACGCTTGTTAAAGTTGGCGATGTCGTTGAAAAAGGCGATTTCATCGCTGACGGACCTTCTATGGAAAATGGAGAAATGGCGCTTGGACAAAACCCAATCGTTGCCTACATGACTTGGGAAGGTTACAACTTCGAGGATGCTGTTATCATGAGCGAACGCTTGGTGAAAGACGATGTCTACACATCTGTTCACCTTGAAGAATACGAATCAGAAACGCGCGATACAAAGCTTGGGCCTGAAGAAATCACTCGCGAAATTCCAAACGTTGGTGAAGATGCCCTTAAAGACCTTGACGAAATGGGTATTATCCGTATCGGTGCTGAGGTTAAAGAAGGTGATATCCTTGTAGGTAAAGTAACACCTAAGGGTGAGAAAGACCTTTCAGCTGAAGAACGTCTCTTGCACGCTATCTTCGGAGACAAGTCTCGTGAAGTGCGCGACACTTCTCTTCGTGTACCACACGGTGCCGATGGTGTCGTTCGTGATGTTAAGATCTTTACACGTGCAAATGGGGATGAATTGCAATCAGGTGTTAATATGCTGGTTCGCGTCTACATCGCTCAAAAACGTAAAATCAAGGTCGGAGATAAGATGGCCGGACGTCACGGAAACAAAGGGGTTGTCTCTCGTATCGTTCCTGTAGAAGACATGCCTTACCTTCCAGACGGAACTCCAGTCGACATCATGTTGAACCCACTTGGGGTGCCATCACGTATGAATATCGGTCAGGTTATGGAGCTCCACCTTGGTATGGCGGCTCGTACTCTTGGTATTCACATCGCAACACCGGTCTTTGATGGAGCAAGTTCTGAAGACCTTTGGTCAACTGTTAAAGAAGCTGGTATGGATAGCGATGCCAAAACAATCCTTTACGATGGACGTACTGGGGAACCGTTTGATAACCGTGTTTCTGTCGGAGTCATGTACATGATCAAACTCCACCACATGGTTGACGATAAATTGCACGCGCGTTCAGTCGGACCTTACTCAACCGTTACTCAACAACCACTCGGAGGTAAAGCTCAGTTTGGTGGACAACGTTTCGGTGAGATGGAGGTTTGGGCTCTTGAAGCCTATGGTGCATCAAATGTCCTTCAAGAAATCTTGACTTACAAGTCTGACGATATCAACGGACGTTTGAAAGCTTATGAAGCTATTACAAAAGGGAAACCAATTCCAAAACCAGGTGTTCCAGAATCCTTCCGAGTTCTTGTCAAAGAATTGCAATCTCTTGGTCTTGACATGCGTGTCCTAGACGAAGATGACCAAGAAGTGGAACTTCGCGACTTGGATGAAGGAATGGACGAAGATGTCATCCACGTAGATGACCTTGAAAAAGCCCGCGAAAAAGCAGCCCAAGAGGCAAAAGCAGCCTTTGAAGCTGAAGAAGCTGAAAAAGCAACAAAAGCGGAAGCAACAGAAGAAGCTGCTGAACAAGAATAAGCAGTTCACTTAGAATAGAAAGGGAAGAAATAGTGGTTGATGTAAATCGTTTTAAAAGTATGCAAATCACCCTAGCTTCTCCAAGTAAAGTCCGTTCATGGTCTTATGGAGAAGTCAAAAAACCTGAAACAATCAATTACCGTACCTTGAAACCAGAACGTGAAGGACTCTTTGATGAAGTTATCTTTGGTCCTACAAAAGACTGGGAATGTGCTTGTGGTAAATACAAACGCATTCGTTACAGAGGGATTGTTTGTGACCGCTGTGGGGTTGAAGTAACGCGTACGAAAGTTCGTCGTGAGCGTATGGGGCACATCGAGTTGAAAGCTCCTGTATCTCATATCTGGTACTTCAAGGGGATTCCAAGCCGTATGGGCTTGACCCTTGATATGAGCCCTCGTGCCCTCGAGGAAGTTATCTACTTTGCGGCTTATGTGGTGATTGATCCCAAGGATACACCACTTGAGCACAAGTCTATCATGACAGAGCGCGAATACCGTGAGCGCTTGCGTGAGTATGGTTATGGATCATTCGTTGCCAAGATGGGTGCCGAAGCCATCCAAGACCTTTTGAAACAAGTAGATCTTGAAAAAGAAATTGCTGAACTCAAAGAGGAGTTGAAAACAGCTACTGGACAAAAACGTGTCAAAGCCATCCGTCGTTTGGATGTTTTGGATGCCTTTTACAAGTCTGGAAACAAACCTGAATGGATGATTCTCAACATCCTTCCAGTTATTCCACCAGATCTTCGTCCAATGTTGCAGTTGGATGGTGGCCGTTTTGCTTCATCTGACTTGAATGACCTTTACCGCCGTGTTATCAACCGTAACAACCGTTTGGCTCGTTTGCTTGAGTTGAATGCACCAGGTATCATCGTTCAAAATGAGAAGCGTATGCTTCAAGAAGCGGTTGACGCTTTGATTGACAATGGTCGTCGTGGTCGTCCGATCACAGGACCAGGTAGCCGTCCACTGAAATCATTGAGCCACATGCTTAAAGGTAAACAAGGACGCTTCCGTCAAAACTTGCTCGGTAAACGTGTTGACTTCTCAGGACGTTCCGTTATCGCCGTTGGTCCAACGCTTAAGATGTACCAATGTGGTGTGCCACGTGAAATGGCGATCGAGCTCTTTAAACCATTCGTGATGCGTGAAATCGTTGCGCGTGATATCGTGCAAAACGTTAAAGCAGCTAAACGCTTGGTGGAACGTGGAGACGAACGCATCTGGGATATCCTTGAAGAAGTGATCAAAGAACACCCAGTACTTTTGAACCGCGCACCTACCCTTCACCGTTTGGGTATCCAAGCCTTCGAGCCAGTCTTGATTGATGGTAAGGCCCTTCGCTTGCACCCACTTGTCTGTGAAGCCTACAATGCTGACTTTGACGGGGACCAAATGGCCATCCACGTACCGCTTTCAGAAGAAGCCCAAGCAGAAGCTCGTATCTTGATGTTGGCTGCTGAGCACATCTTGAACCCGAAAGATGGGAAACCGGTTGTTACTCCATCTCAGGACATGGTTTTGGGTAACTACTACTTGACCATGGAAGAAGCTGGTCGTGAAGGTGAAGGAATGGTCTTCAAAGACCGTGACGAAGCTGTTATGGCTTACCGTAATGGTTATGTTCACCTCCACTCACGTGTTGGTATCGCAACAGACAGCCTCAACAAGCCTTGGACAGAAGAGCAAAAACATAAAGTCTTGCTTACCACAGTTGGTAAAATCCTCTTCAACGACATCATGCCAGAGGGACTACCATACTTGCAAGAACCAAACAATGCCAACTTGACAGAAGGCGTTCCAGCTAAATACTTCTTGCCACTTGGTGGAGATATCAAGGAAGCTATCAGCAATCTTGAACTCAACCCTCCATTCAAGAAGAAAAACCTTGGAAATATCATCGCTGAAATCTTCAAACGTTTCCGTACGACAGAAACTTCTGCCCTACTTGACCGCATGAAGAACCTCGGTTACCACCACTCAACTCTTGCAGGGTTGACAGTGGGGATTGCCGATATCCCAGTCGTTGATGACAAGGCTGAAATCATTGAAGAATCACACAAACGTGTAGAACAAATCACAAAACAATTCCGTCGTGGTATGATCACAGACGACGAGCGTTACAATGCCGTTACAGCTGAATGGCGTGCTGCCCGTGAAAAATTGGAGAAACGCTTGATTGCCAACCAAGATCCTAAGAACCCAATCGTTATGATGATGGACTCTGGAGCCCGTGGTAACATCTCAAACTTCTCACAGCTTGCCGGTATGCGTGGTCTGATGGCTGCTCCGAACGGACGTATCATGGAATTGCCAATCCTTTCAAACTTCCGTGAAGGTTTGTCAGTACTCGAAATGTTCTTCTCAACTCACGGTGCCCGTAAAGGTATGACCGATACGGCCCTTAAGACAGCCGACTCAGGTTACTTGACTCGTCGTTTGGTTGACGTTGCCCAAGACGTTATCATCCGTGAGGACGACTGTGGAACTGACCGTGGTCTCTTGATCCGTTCTATCGCAGAAGGAAAAGAGATGATAGAGTCTCTCGAGGAGCGTCTCAATGGTCGTTACACTAAGAAAACTGTTAAACATCCAGAAACTGGTGCAGTGATTATCGGTCCAAATGAATTGATTACAGAAGACAAGGCGCGTGAAATTGTTAATGCTGGTGTGGAAGAAGTGACTATCCGCTCTGTATTTACATGTAACACTCGTCATGGTGTCTGCCGTCACTGTTACGGTATCAACTTGGCTACTGGTGATGCGGTTGAAGTTGGTGAAGCAGTTGGTACAATCGCTGCCCAATCTATCGGGGAACCTGGTACACAGCTTACAATGCGTACCTTCCACACGGGTGGGGTTGCCTCAAATACCGACATCACTCAGGGTCTTCCTCGTGTCCAAGAAATCTTTGAAGCCCGCAATCCTAAAGGGGAAGCGGTTATCACAGAGGTTAAAGGACAAGTTACCGCTATCGAAGAAGACGCTTCAACTCGTACTAAGAAAGTCTTTGTTAAGGGTGAAACTGGTGAAGGCGAATATGTTGTTCCATTTACCGCTCGTATGCGTGTTGAAGTTGGGGACCAAGTAGCGCGTGGTGCTGCTCTTACAGAAGGTTCTATCCAACCAAAACGTCTCCTTGCAGTTCGTGATGTCTTGTCAGTTGAAACGTACCTTCTCGGTGAAGTACAAAAAGTTTACCGTAGCCAAGGGGTGGAAATCGGTGACAAACACATCGAGGTAATGGTTCGTCAAATGATCCGTAAAGTCCGTGTCATGGATCCAGGTGATACAGACCTTCTCATGGGTACTCTCATGGACATCAACGACTTTACAGATGCCAACAAAGATGTTCTTATCGCAGGTGGTGTTCCAGCGACAGGTCGCCCAGTCCTTATGGGAATTACCAAAGCCTCACTTGAAACCAACAGTTTCTTGTCAGCGGCTTCCTTCCAGGAAACAACTCGTGTCCTTACAGATGCGGCTATCCGTGGTAAGAAAGACCATCTCCTTGGACTTAAAGAAAATGTTATCATCGGTAAGATCATCCCAGCAGGTACTGGTATGGCCCGTTACCGTAACCTTGAACCACATGCTATCAACGAAGAAGAATACCTTAATCCTCCAGTAGAGGAAGAAGGAAATGAAGAAACAACAGAAGTAGTTGTGGATACTGCCGTTGAAACTGTGGAAGAAACAGTAGAATAAAAGAGAATGGAGAGCCTTCGGGTTCTCTTTCTCTTTTCTGAAAATTTTCTCCATTTTTCCATGAAATATGGTAAAATAATACTCAATGAAAATCAAAGAGCAAACTAGCCGCAGGTTGCTCAAAGCACTGATTTGAGGTTGTGGATAGAACTGACGAAGTCAGCTCAAAACACTGTTTTGAGGTTGTGGATAGAACTGACGAAGTCAGCTCAAAGCACTGCTTTGAGGTTGTAGATAAGACTGACGAAGTCAGTAACATATACCTACGGCAAGGCGACGTTGACGTGGTTTAAAGAGATTTTCGAAGAGTATAAAAGAAAGAAGCTGACAAAGGAGACAGGTATGGAACAAACATTTTTTATCATTAAACCAGACGGTGTAAAAAGAGGGCTAGTGGGTGAAGTATTGAAACGCATCGAACAACGTGGATTGACAATCGAAAAATTGGAGTTGCGTTCACAGGTTTCAGAAGAGTTGATTGACCAGCACTATCAGGACTTGGTTGGTCAAAGTTTTTACCCACCGATTCGTGAATTTATGACTTCAGGCCCAGTTCTTGTGGGCATTATTTCAGGTCCCAAAGTAATCGAAACTTGGCGGACTATGATGGGTGCGACTCGTCCAGAAGAAGCTTTACCAGGAACTATTCGAGGTGATTTTGCAAAAGCTGCTAGTGAAAATCAAGCTATCCAAAATGTTGTACATGGGTCAGATTCAGAAGAGTCAGCTAAGCGAGAGATTGCTCTTTGGTTTTAAGAGTCGATTGGCTCAATCAATTGGTTAAAAGCTCATTTGAATAGAAAGTATAGTCAATTAGTTTAAGATATGACGCATAATATCAAATTTTTTAGTTTTTGATATGGTGCGTTTTTTTGATTATGTGACTATTAGTCCGTCTCGTTCCGTTAGGTGCGAGACAAAAAAAACACCCGCTATGCGGGTGCGTGTCGAAGGTTATACCCAAAAAACTCCAAATGCGATACAATAAAGGTGTTCAAGCCAATTTGTAAAGCGAAAGGAGAAAAATATGGCACAAAAGGTTCTTTTGTCCTGTTCTTGTTTCAATTGACTATATTTCTATACTTTTTCTTCCTTTCTCTGTGAAAATCGCAAGTTTTTCCCACCTTTTCTCAATACTGAAACAACATCTTTCCAGAACTTCAATAATTTCTTTTTGTATTAAATTATTATTTAACTAAATCTTTGGAGGCAATACGTTTTCAAAGCTACTTTTTTACCATAGGTTTTGAGCCTTCAACACAGATTACTAAGCCAAAAATGCTCTAAATTTTTGAAATTCTAACAAATTCCACTCAACTTCATCATCATCTTTAACTTTCACAATATCTTCCTCAAAATAACATGGAATAAAGATAGTTTTCTTTTGAAACGGTTGTAGGAGGAAAATCTCTCCTACACTATTATTGATTCTGAGAGAAAATTGCAAAATATCATCTACCAAACTTTCAATTATTAAGATTTTTTGCAGTTTATCTGAATTAGAATCGCAAGGCTTCTCAATAATATAATTGTCGAATTTTTTCATTCTAACTTTCTCTTCACTATTTCTTCCTTTATCAAGAAAAAGTTACCTCAATATTGATAAAGTACAATTCTAAATTAACTCCAATTATTGATTCATGATAATATTTCAGTAACTCATCGTGCAATTAAAAACAAGGATTTTTATTTCAGACGATCCATCGTGAACACTTCATCAGCCATCTCCCAAATTGCCGGATTATGTGTTGCGATAATGATTAGCCTATTATCATCTCGAAGAGATAGCAAAATCTCCATAATCAACTGAGAGGTTGCTGGGTCTATTGAAGCTGTTGGCTCATCTGCCAGAATAAGGGGTGGATTCTTTAAGATAACTTTTGCCAAGGCAACCCGTTGCGATTCTCCGCCCGATAACTCAAAGATGCGCTTATCTAGGTCAAGATAAGCCAGGCCGACCTGTTCTAAAGCCTGCTTCTGCCTCAACCGCTGTTCCGACCGACTCAACTTTTGACCAATGAGACCTAGCTTAAGGTTTTCTTCAATACTTTGGTTTTCAATTAAGCCAAAGTTCTGGAAGAGGTAGCCCAATTCGTGACGGAAAAAATCACTCGATTTATAATTGGCCAAGTCTTTACCTCGGTAAAAAATCGTCCCATCATAAGATTCTAATTTCCCAATCATATTCATCAAGGTTGTTTTTCCGCTACCACTTGAACCAATTAAGGCATAGACTTTTCCAGCCTCAAATGTCATTGAAAGATTCGAAAATAACTCTCGTTCTCCAAAAGATTTACTCACCTGTTTAAGTTCAATCATATTAACCTCCCTTCAAAACAAGCATGGACATCTTGTTTTCTTTCTGCATTTGGACATGTAACTGTAAAAGAGATAGACCAGTAAAGAGTAACAAGACTAAGAAAGCAACTACTATCTCTACCATAAGAAATACACTCGCAACAAATCCCAGTAAAAACACACCCAGTTGAGCCAAGAGATAAGTGCGATGGATTTCTAAGAACCTGAGACCTGCAATGCGTTTGATAAAAATGGCACGTCTAAATTCTTCAAAGTAGAGCCTATTCATAGTGTTAAACAACAAGATTGAAGTTGCAATCCCAAGCACAGCTCCTGCTAGCATTACCCAACGTTCCCTCTGGATATTATCCGATAATGTGATGTAGTTGTGGTAACCTGTTTGCATTTCTGAGACCCAATTTTCAATGCCTTGTCTCTGAATAAGCTCCTGGGCATCAGACAATTGATTAAAGAGAACGTAGTTCTGTACTGCGTCTACCCAAAAGAAAATGGACTGTGGACCAGTTGATTGGGGTGTTATAACAATGATGATTGGATCTTTCAAAAACTGCTGGTAAGAAATAGGGGTCGTATTATACACAAAACGATCATGACCTGATTCCAAATAACCTACCGTAGCAGTCATTTGCTGTCGTTCATCTTGACTAGACATGCGACTGGTTAAGTCGTCTTCAAAAACAGATTTATAATGTTCTTCCTCTGAACGGAGGTGTTCAGGCAGCAATAAGACAAACTCCCCTACATCAAGGTGATTCATCTTTTGCTTAATAGTTGTATCTACAGGAATGTTTTGACGCTCCAAGTATTGCGGTGTGACGATAAGGACATTGCCATTCGGGTTGTAATCGTGCCATTCTGTAGAGGTTATAAAGTTTTTGGAGGAAGCCATGCCATTTTGCAAAGTACGGTCAATTAACTGGTGTCTAGATAAGAAAGCCTTTTGTTCTGAAACAGCCATATCCATCAATTGATACCAAGTTCTGAGTTTCCTTTGAGCTTGTTCATCAAAACCAGGACTCGTTCCTTCACGGCTGATTGATAGGGTAATCAGTTGCCTTTCCTGGCTCCAAGCCTCTTGTCCAATCCGATGCTGTTGCCAGGCTTGGGAATACTTTAAGCTACTCCCTATTCCCAGCGTTACAATAATAATCGCTAATAGTTGACCGATTAAAATCAAACTAATGATTCCTCTGACAGGCACTTGCCCTTTTATAATCTGCATCAGGTGTATCTTTTTTATCCCAACTGCGAAGAGTTGAGCGAAAAACAGGGAAATCGACAACAAGATGAGATTATAACTGAGCAAGCCTTCTCCTATGGTCATTAGGGATTGCGTTGGAAGCGACAGAATTTTTTGCATAAGAATGGCGAGCACGCCAGCTAAACTGAAACCAACAGCTATCCCTTTCAAATCCTCACCAACTGGTCTAAGGAAAATGGACCACCGTTTCTCTCCTGAAATGAGGCGAATGCCCGACGACCGTAATTGGCTAATTTGACTAATTAAAGTCAGTGCTCCAAAGGTTAAGATGAAAATCAATAAACTGATTAACTGAAATCCGTTACTAAAGATAGCCATTAACGTAGATAGTTTAGATGGAATTGTCAGGTGCATGTTAGTCAAGCCAAGTTGACTTAGCTCCTCCCTTAGCAAGTGAATATCTAGGTTTCCATCGAATATAAAATAGTTTGTTTCAACACTACTACTTTGAGCATCTTCTAGATTTTTTTCCTGTAGCCCATCAGGCAACTTTCCGTTCCCAAAGGTCGTATAAGAAAACACTGGAGTACCTTCTGAGTTAGGATCTTGGTGTTGAATCGCAATAAAGCTATCCGTTTCTTCTGCTAGTTTTTCCAAGCGTGTAGCAACATGCTGAAAAGTTGTTTCAGGGGAAGAATCACGTACAACAACGTTGGGGTAATAATGGGAGACATATGTATCAGTCCAAATGGTAAATACCCAAACAAAGAACAAACTAGCAAGCAGGTTGGATATGAGTATAAATAATTTTTTCATAGTGCATTCCTTATTCTAAAACAGAGGGCAGAAATACCCCTGACCTCTATAAACTAACAAGCTTACTAAACTATTGATAAAAGAATCTTCTTCAATTATTCTTTACCATCCCGCATCAAATGTAACTTGCTCCCCAATTATTTGGATCATGATAGCCTCCATAGGTCCACTCGCCACCACGGTGAGAAGCTACCAAAACAGGAAGAACCAAACTAAATGCCAAAACGGCAAGGGATGATGCAACTACATATTTTAATTAGAAATCTCAGTCTGAATTATAGTATCCTATTTTTTCCTCCTTTCTAACTGCACGTTCCTTTCTACAGGCAGAGACCTAATTTTATAAACTAATCTTAAATACTTTAGATTTTGTAACTCATAATTTTCAACAGTTGGTTAGCTATGAAAGCATTTTATCAAACATCTCCATTCTTATATCTATCTGGTATTGTTACAAGCTCTCATAAGAATACCTTTCTCTAAATAGTTGAATTTTAAAGTAATACGAAATCAATCAGCCTTCCCAACATCAAGATCATTGGACTTCTTTTGTGATTCTACTCGAATCTCCAATCGTTTATCCTTCTGAATAACTGTTGGTAAGGAATTGTGTTACTAAACGTAAAAACACCTAGTAATGCTAATATAGCTAATTTTTGAATTCCACGATTTTTCTTCATTCGTGAAACCCTTTTCTTTTTTATTATCCTTATTTTAACAGATATATTTTATTTAGCCAAGCGTTTTTATGTAATTTTTAACTTTTTTTAAAAAAATTACCATAGAGAATTATTTATTCCTTTAACTTGCTATTTTGAACTAAAAATTTTATAATGAAATTAAGCAAACAGGAAGGTTTATTATCTTTAATGAATACACTCGCAGAGAAATTCAGATTGAAAAGAAAAGAGTTGAGACTCTCCCAACAAACTCTTGCAGAAGGAATTTGTGAACAAGAATATGAGGTAAACTACTTTCATTTAATGGAGTTATATCAGACAAAAAATTTTGAGCATCAAGAGTTTTTATTTGGCTACATCAGAGTTCGTTACAACTACGCTCACTACCTAGTATCAAAGGAAAAATATAACGAAGCCATCCAAGAAGCTCTTGAGACGATTGAACTCTGTAAACAAAAACAGACAAGCTACCAACTGGCTCCTCTACTTATTCTTGTAGGAAATGCTGGAGCCAAATTTCTAGACAAAGAACAAGTCAAAAATTATTATATAGAAGCAAAAGAGTTATGTAAGATTTATAACAATCCTTTAATGTTGATGAAGATAGAAAATTATTTGAAGGAATTAGATACTGTTTAGTTAATCTTGACATTATAGTTTTTCTGAAACGTTAAATAACCTGTAAGGCTGATAGTGAAATGAATACTATCAGCCTTATTTCAATTTATATTCTTCCAAAATCTTTTCAAACCACGTCAGCTCTATCTGCAACCTCAAAACAGTGTCTTGAGCAACCTGTGGCTAGCTTCCTAGTTTGCTCTTTGATTTTCATTGAGTAGTAGTCTCTCATGTTTGTTTAGCGTCTAAAAGAGACATTTGAGAAGATTGGAAACAGTTCTCACTTTTCTCCGAGTATAATGATTGGTAGGAAGGGAGAGAAAAGATGAAATCAATGAGAATCTTATTTTTGTTAGCTTTAATTCAAATCAGTTTGAGTAGCTGTTTCCTATGGAAGGAATGCATCTTGTCCTTTAAACAAAGTACAGCTTTTTTCATTGGAAGTATGGTCTTCGTTTCAGGAATCTGTGCTGGAGTAAATTATCTTTATACCCGTAAGCAAGAAGTCCATAGTGTCTTAGCCAGTAAGCAGTCAGTGAAGCTTTTTTACAGTATCCTGCTCTTAATTAATTTGTTAGGAGCTGTTCTTGTACTGTCAGATAACTTGTTCATCAAAAATACGCTGCAGCAAGAATTAGTTGACTTTTTATTGCCATCCTTTTTCTTTCTATTTGGGCTAGATTTGCTGATTTTTTTACCCTTGAAAAAATACATGCGCGATTTTCTTGCTATGCTAGACAGAAAAAAGACAGTGTTGTTGACTATTTTAGCAACACTTCTCTTCTTAAGAAATCCAATGACCATTGTCTCACTTCTGATTTATATTGGACTGGGTTTGTTTTTTGCAGCCTATCTTGTCCCGAATTCTGTTAAAAAGGAAGTTTCCTTTTATGGTCATATTTTCCGAGATCTTGTATTGGTCATTGCTACGCTCATTTTCTTTTAGAGAAAGCTTGTTTTTATGGATGTTATGATGGTAATACTCTTCAAAAATCTCTTCAAACTACGTCAGCTCTATCTGCAATCTCAAAACAGTGTTTTGAGCAGCCTGCGGCTAGCTTCCTAGTTTGCTCTTTGATTTTCATTGAGTATAAGTTTAGCAGGAAAATAGACACAAAAGAAAAGTTTTTGGTATAATAAGAATATGTACACAAAAAATGAAGAAGAACTGCAAGCCTTAGGGGAGCGTTTGGGTCATTTATTAGAAAAGAATGATGTTTTAATCTTAACTGGAGAACTGGGTGCAGGTAAAACGACCTTTACTAAAGGACTTGCAAAAGGATTACAGATTTCTCAAATGATTAAAAGTCCCACCTATACTATCGTAAGAGAGTATGAAGGCAGACTGCCACTTTATCACCTAGATGTTTATCGAATTGAAGGAGATGCGGATTCTATCGACTTGGATGAGTTTCTCTTTGGTGGCGGAGTGACTGTTATTGAGTGGGGAAATCTTTTAGGTGATGCCTTACCAGATACTTATTTAGAATTGGAAATTCTAAAAGAAGAAGAGGGGCGCAGACTGAATTTCCAAGCAAAAGGTTTGCGTGTAGAAAAGCTTTTAGAGGAGCTTCAACATGGAGTATGAATTGCTCATTAGAGAAGCAGAGCCCAAAGATGCAGCTGAATTAGTGACCTTTTTAAATCGTGTAAGTTTGGAGACAGATTTTACTAGTCTGGACGGGGAAGGTATTCTATTGACAGATACTGAGATGGAGTTGTTTTTGGATAAACAGGCTCACTCAGAAAATCAAATCACTTTACTTGCCTTACTGAATGATGAAATTGCTGGTATTGTAAATATTACAGCTGACCAGCGTAAGAGAGTCCGTCATATTGGAGATCTCTTTATTGTGATTGGTAAGAAATATTGGAATAATGGATTGGGAAGTTTGTTGCTAGAAGAAGCGATAGAGTGGGCACAAGCAAGTGGCATTCTGCGTCGTCTCCAACTGACTGTCCAAACTCGTAATCAGGCTGCAGTTCATCTTTATCAAAAGCATGGCTTTATAATTGAAGGTCGCCAAGAGCGTGGGGCATATATAGAAGAAGGGAAATTTATCGATGTTTACTTGATGGGTAAACTGATCGATTAGTAGAAATATGGTTAAAAAAATTATTGGAATGGTGCTAGCTTTACTTTCTGTAACTGTAGTAGGAGCAGGTATTTTTGCTTATACTATTTATCAGCAAGGGACAGAAACCTTAGCTAAAACCTATAAAAAAATCGGCGAAGAAACCAAGGTTATTGAAGCGACTGAACCTCTAACCATTCTGTTAATGGGAGTGGACACCGGAAATGCTGAACGAACTGAAACTTGGGTCGGTAGAAGTGATAGCATGATTTTGATGACAGTGAATCCTAAAACGAAAAAAACAACGATGATGAGTTTAGAGCGGGATATTCTGACCCGCATTGAATCAGGGAATGGTCAGGCTCATGAAGCGAAACTGAATTCAGCATATGCAGATGGTGGAGCAGAGCTTGCTATAGAAACCATTCAAAAAATGATGAATATCCATATTGATCGCTATGTGATGGTCAATATGAAAGGGTTGCAAAAACTAGTGGATGCAGTAGGTGGTATTACAGTCAATAATACCCTAGGTTTCCCAATTTCTATCAGTGACCAAGAAGAATTTAATACCATTTCTATCGGTGTTGGGGAGCAACATATTGGGGGAGAAGAAGCCCTAGTCTATGCACGAATGCGTTACCAAGATCCTGAGGGGGATTATGGTCGTCAAAAACGTCAACGTGAAGTTATTCAAAAAGTCATGGAAAAAGCCCTCAGTTTAAATAGCGTTGGTCATTATCAAGAGATTCTAAAAGCTTTGAGTGACAATATGCAGACCAATATTGATTTGTCTGCAAAAAGTATCCCTAACTTGCTAGGCTATAAAGATTCATTTAAAACCATTGAAACTCAGCAGTTGCAGGGTGAAGGAGAGATGCTTCAAGGTGTTTCTTACCAGATTGTTTCGAGAGCACATATGTTGGAAATGCAAAATCTACTCCGACGTTCTTTGGGACAAGAAGAAGTCACTCAGCTTGAAACCAATGCGGTCTTATTTGAAGATTTATTTGGCAGAGCACCTGTTGGTGATGAAGAGAATTAACTTTTGATACAAATAAAAAATCAATCGTGGGAAATTTCCTGCGATTTTTTCAAAAAAATACGAATAGATAGGTAGGAGGAAACATGAAAGCAGAAATCATTGCTGTTGGAACAGAGATTTTGACAGGACAGATTGTCAACACCAATGCCCAGTTTTTATCGGAAAAACTAGCAGAGATTGGGGTAGACGTATATTTTCAGACGGCTGTGGGAGACAATGAAGCTCGTCTCTTGTCTTTGCTTGAGATTGCCAGTCAACGTAGCAGTCTGGTGATTTTGACAGGCGGTTTGGGGCCAACTGAGGACGATTTGACCAAACAAACTCTGGCTAAATTTTTAGGGAAAGAATTAGTCTTTGATCCTCAGGCGCAGGAGAAGTTGGATGTCTTTTTTGCCCAGCGACCAGACTATGCCCGAACACCGAATAATGAAAGACAAGCCCAAATTGTAGAAGGGGCGACTCCACTGCCCAACGAAACAGGACTGGCTGTGGGAGGAATATTGGAAGTCGATGGAGTGACCTACGTTGTCCTTCCAGGTCCACCAAGTGAATTGAAACCTATGGTCTTAAACCACCTTCTACCCAAGTTAATGACAGGAAGCAAGCTGTATTCCCGAGTTCTTCGTTTCTTTGGGATTGGCGAGAGCCAGTTGGTTACGATTTTGGCTGATTTAATTGATAATCAGACCGATCCTACCTTGGCACCTTATGCCAAGACAGGAGAGGTAACCTTGCGTCTGTCAACAAAGGCTAGCAGTCAAGAAGAAGCGAATCAAGTGCTGGATATCTTAGAAAACCAAATCTTGGATCGCCAGACCTTTGAAGGAATTTGTTTACGAGAACTTTGCTATGGTTATGGGGAAGAAACTAGTTTAGCCAGCATTGTGGTAGAAGAACTGAAAAAACAAGAAAAAACCATCACGGCTGCAGAGAGCTTGACGGCAGGTCTTTTCCAAGCTACCGTAGCGGATTTTTCTGGTGCTTCCAGTATATTTAAGGGTGGTTTTGTGACCTATAGCTTGGAGGAAAAATCAAAGATGTTGGATATTCCTGTTAAGGATTTGGAAGAGCAGGGTGTAGTGTCTGAATTTACAGCTCAGAAGATGGCTGAGCAGGCACGAAGCAAGACTCAATCTGATTTTGGCCTTAGTTTGACTGGAGTAGCAGGACCAGATAGCCTAGAAGGGCACCCAGCTGGGACAGTCTTCATAGGCTTGGCTCAAGAGCAAGGAACTGAGGTCATCAAGGTGAATATTGGAGGTAGAAGTCGAGCAGATGTACGTCACATTGCGGTTATGCATGCCTTTAACCTAGTTCGCAAGGCTTTATTAAGTGACTAACTTTTGATATAATAGTAGATAGGTCTAAGGACTATTAGAATGTAGGAGAATAGAATGGCGAAAAAACCAAAAAAATTAGAAGAAATTTCAAAAAAATTTGGGGCAGAACGTGAAAAAGCCTTGAATGACGCTCTTAAATTGATTGAGAAAGACTTTGGTAAGGGTTCAATTATGCGTTTGGGTGAACGCGCAGAGCAAAAGGTGCAAGTGATGAGCTCAGGCTCTTTAGCTTTGGACATTGCCCTTGGTTCAGGTGGTTATCCTAAGGGACGTATCATTGAAATTTATGGACCAGAGTCATCTGGTAAGACAACAGTTGCCCTTCATGCAGTTGCACAAGCGCAAAAAGAAGGTGGGATTGCAGCCTTTATCGATGCGGAACATGCCCTCGATCCAGCTTATGCTGCGGCTCTTGGTGTCAATATTGACGAATTGCTCTTGTCCCAACCAGACTCAGGAGAGCAAGGTCTTGAGATTGCAGGAAAATTGATTGATTCAGGTGCAGTTGATCTTGTCGTAGTCGACTCAGTTGCTGCCCTTGTCCCTCGTGCGGAAATTGATGGAGATATCGGTGATAGCCACGTTGGTTTGCAGGCTCGTATGATGAGTCAGGCCATGCGTAAACTTGGTGCTTCTATCAATAAAACCAAAACAATTGCCATCTTTATCAACCAATTGCGTGAAAAAGTTGGGGTCATGTTTGGAAATCCAGAAACAACACCTGGTGGACGTGCTCTGAAATTCTATGCTTCAGTCCGCTTGGATGTTCGTGGGAATACACAAATTAAGGGAACTGGTGACCAAAAAGAAACCAATGTCGGTAAAGAAACTAAGATTAAGGTTGTAAAAAACAAGGTAGCTCCACCATTTAAGGAAGCCGTAGTTGAAATTATGTACGGAGAAGGAATTTCTAAGACTGGTGAGCTTTTGAAGATTGCAAGCGACTTGGATATTATCAAAAAAGCAGGGGCTTGGTATTCTTACAAGGATGAAAAAATTGGGCAAGGTTCTGAGAATGCTAAGAAATACTTGGCAGATCACCCAGAAATCTTTGATGAAATTGATAAGCAAGTCCGTTCTAAATTTGGCTTGATTGATGGAGAAGAAGTTTCAGAACAAGATACTGAAAACAAAAAAGATGAAGCAGTTCAAGCAGATTCTGTGAATGAAGAAGTTACACTTGACCTAGGCGATGAACTTGAAATCGAAATTGAAGAATAAGTTGTTAAAGTAGTGGAGAAATCCGCTACTTTTTCGATTTTTGATTCAAGTTTTTAGATTATCTATAGTTTGCTGTTTCTTGTCGCTCCTCTAGAAAGCTGATATAATAGCCTTATGAATAAAAAACGAACAGTGGACCTGATACATGGTCCGATTCTTCCCTCGCTCTTAAGCTTCGCCTTTCCAATCTTGCTATCAAATATTTTTCAACAGCTCTATAACACTGCTGATGTCTTGATTGTTGGGCGTTTCCTTGGCCAAGACTCCTTGGCAGCGGTAGGGGCGACGACAGCGATTTTTGACCTAATTGTGGGTTTTACTCTTGGTGTTGGAAATGGGATGGGAATTGTTATTGCTCGCTATTATGGAGCTCGGGACTTCAAAAAAATTAAGGAGGCAGTAGCAGCCACCTGGATTTTAGGTGCTCTTTTGAGTATTGTGGTGATGCTGATGGGCTTTCTTGGTTTGTATCCTCTCTTGCAATACCTAGATACTCCTACAGAAATTCTTCCCCAATCCTATCAATATATTTCTATGATTGTGACCTGTGTTGGTGTCAGCTTTGCTTATAATCTCTTTGCAGGTTTGTTGCGGTCTATTGGGGACAGTCTAGCTGCCCTTGGATTTTTGATTTTTTCTGCCTTGGTCAATGTGGTTTTGGATCTCTATTTTATTACGCAACTGCAACTGGGGGTTCAATCTGCGGGCCTTGCTACCATCATTTCGCAGGGCTTATCAGCGATTCTTTGCTTTTATTATATCCGTAAGAGTGTGCCAGAACTTTTGCCTCAGCGCAAGCATTTCAAATGGGATAAGTCCTTGTACGCGGATCTCTTGGAGCAAGGTTTGGCTATGGGCTTGATGAGTTCAATTGTGTCCATCGGCAGTGTGATTTTACAGTCTTCTGTTAATACCTTTGGTGCTGTAATTATTAGTGCCCAGACGGCGGCTCGCCGCATTATGGCTTTCGCCCTTCTTCCGATGACCGCTATTTCTGCCTCGATGACGACCTTTGCTTCTCAGAATTTAGGTGCTAAGCGCCCAGACCGCATTGTCCAAGGTCTTCGAATCGGCAGTCGTTTAAGTATGTCCTGGGCAGTTTTTGTTTGTGTCTTCCTCTTTTTTGCCAGTCCAGCCTTGGTTTCCTTCTTGGCTAGTTCGACAGATGGTTACTTGATAGAAAATGGTAGTCTGTACTTGCAAATCAGTTCAGCCTTTTATCCTATTTTGAGTCTCTTATTGATTTATCGCAATTGTTTGCAGGGCTTGGGGCAAAAGGTTCTTCCTCTGGTTTCTAGCTTTATCGAACTAATCGGGAAAATCGCTTTTGTGGTCATGATTATCCCTTGGGCAGGCTATAAGGGAGTTATCCTTTGTGAACCCCTAATCTGGGTTGCCATGACCATTCAACTGTACTTCTCACTGTTCCGTCACCCCTTGATAAAAGAAGGCAAGGAAATATTGGTAACCAAAGTGCAATCCTAGTTGGATTTACTGAATAAAATCCATTTCCTCTAGTGAAAATCGAAAAAACTTGTGCTGTCATCTTTAGTTTGGTCTTGAAAATAGTTTAACAGACTTTTGACTTCTTTTATATGATATAATAAAGTATAGTATTTATGAAAAGGACATATAGAGACTGTAAAAATATACTTTTGAAAAGCTTTTTAGTCTGGGATGTTATTGTAGATAGAATGCAGACCTTGTCAGTCCTATTAACAGTGTCAAAATAGTACGTTTTGAAGTTCTATCTACAAGCCTAATCGTGACTAGGATTGTCTTCTTTGTAAGGTATAAATAAAGAAGTTTCTAGCTCTGGATTGTAAAAAATAAGTTATTTTAATTGATAAGGAGTAGAATATGGAAATTGATGTGAGTAAATTAAGAACAGATTTGCCTCAAGTCGGCGTGCAACCATATAGGCAAGTCCATGCCCATTCCACAGGTAACCGTAACTCAACGGTTCAAAATGAGGCTGACTACCATTACAGAAAAGATCCTGAATTGGGCTTCTTTTCTCACGTAGTTGGTAATGGTCGTGTTATGCAGGTAGGACCTGTTGATAATGGTGCCTGGGACGTTGGGGGCGGTTGGAATGCAGAAGGTTATGCACAAGTTGAACTGATTGAAAGCCATGAATCAAAAGAAGAGTTTCTGATTGACTATCGTCTCTATATCGAACTCTTACGCAATCTAGCGGATGAAGCTGGTATACCGAAAACGCTTGATACTGCTGATTTAGCAGGTATCAAAACACACGAATACTGCACCAATAACCAACCTGACAACAACTCAGATCACATTGACCCCTATCCTTATCTTGCCAAATGGGGTATTAGCCGTGAGCAGTTTAAGCAGGATATTGAAAACGGATTGACGATTGAAGCAGGATGGCAACAGAACGATACTGGCACCTGGTATGTACACTCAGACGGTTCTTATCCAAAAGATAAGTTTGAGAAAGTCAATGGTACCTGGTATTACTTTGACGGTTCAGGATATATGCTTGCAGACCGCTGGAAGAAGCACACAGACGGCAACTGGTACTGGTTTGACAAGTCAGGCGAAATGGCTACAGGCTGGAAGAAAATCGCTGAGAAGTGGTACTATTTCGATGGAGAAGGTGCTATGAAAACAGGCTGGATCAAATACAAGGAGACTTGGTACTATCTTGATAGTCAAAATGGGGACATGGTTTCTAATGCCTTTGTCAAATCAAATGATGGCTGGTATTACCTTAAAGAAGATGGCACGATAGCAGACAGACCAGAATTTACAGTCGAGCCTGAAGGCTTGATAACAGTAAAATAATAATGGAATGTCTTTCAAATCAGAACAGCGCATATTATTAGGTCTTGAAAAAGCTTAATAGTATGCGTTTTCTTGTGGAGATATTTCCTTCAATTTTTGCTACTATATTAAATAAAAATCAAAAAGCAAACTAGAAAGTTATGCTCAAATAAAATCTAAATTTGACAATGTAAACCGAGTCGGATAGCTTTAAGTACTGTTTTGAGTTTGAAGATACGATTTTTGATAGGAACTCATCAAATAGGTTTACTATCATCACTTTTGGATTTTTAAGCAGTATCAATAAATTGCTTCCTTGTTTTGTCATAATTTTTTTATTTAAAAAATTGACTTTATGACAAGGGTGTGCTATTCTTTTTATGAGAGGTGTATGAATATGATAAATGTATGTGATGTTGGAAAAAGAATAAAAGAACTTAGAATATCTTCAAATCTTACTCAAGATAAGATTGCTGAATATTTGTCTTTGAATCAAAGCATGATTGCCAAAATGGAAAAAGGTGAAAGGAATATCACGTCGGATGTTATTGAGAAACTATCTGCTCTATTTTGCTGTACGGTTGAATATCTTTTGTTTGGCGAACAAGCTGAACAACAGTGTGTCATATCGTTTAGAAAAAATAAAATAGTAGACCAAGATCTTAAAGTTTTAGCGAAAATCAATAAAATT
Organism: Streptococcus sp. 1453; assembly: GCF_013276955.1. NCBI lineage: Bacteria > Bacillati > Bacillota > Bacilli > Lactobacillales > Streptococcaceae > Streptococcus > Streptococcus sp. 1453. The sequence continues at coordinate 5,723 of NZ_VMLZ01000022.1, read as the reverse complement.
GTATTGAATCAATTTGAGATAGATCAGCTATTGGAGACAAAATAAATGATTGATAAAATGGATTTAAGTAATAAAGCTTCAAATCTTAGAAAAAAGTTGGGAGCTGATGGTGAAGCGCCGATAGATATTTTTAAATTGGTACAAAAGATAGAAAATTTGACGCTGGTATTTTATGGACTCGGAAAGAATATTAGCGGAGTCTGTTATAAAGGAACTCAGTCCAGTCTCATTGTAATCAATTCAGACATGTCATTAGGAAGGCAAAGATTTTCTTTAGCACATGAACTGTATCATCTTTATTATGATGAGGTGAAGAAGAGTTCAGTCAGTCTTATCTTGATTGGTGAAGGAGATGAAACTGAAAGAAAAGCGGATCAGTTTGCTTCTTATTTTTTAATTTCCCCATCTTCACTGTATAGGATGGTTGAGGAAATCAGAGAAAATGCCAATAGAACTCATCTTGAAGTAGAAGATATTATAAAATTAGGTCAGTTTTATGGTATCAGTCATAAAGCTATGTTATATAGATTGCGGAATGATGGATACCTTGATGCAGAAGAAATTAAAAATATGGATATTAGTGTTATAGAGACAGCTTCAAGATTAGGCTATGATACAAGTTTATATCGTCCTTTGTCAGAAAGTAAAAAGGAAATGGTATTAGGACACTATATTAAATCGACTGAACAACTTTTAGAAAATAACAGAATTTCTCAAGGGAAGTATGAGGAACTGCTACTAGATGCTTTCAGATATGATATTGTATATGGGCTAGATGAAGAGGGGGAGTTGTCGTTTGACTAGTCGTGTATTTATTGATACAGATTGTATTTCAGCATTTTTATGGGTTGGCACTGAATATCTTTTAGAAAAGCTCTATTCGGGTAAAATTGTTATTCCACAAGAGGTGTATGATGAAATCAATATACCTACAATTCCCCACTTAAAATCTAGGATAGACCAGTTAGTAGCTAAGGGTTCGGCTGAGATTGTGAGCATAGACATTGGAACTGAAGAATACGCATTATATAGAGATTTAACAAGAAATCATGATAGTAACAAGGTTATTGGTAAGGGAGAAGCGGCTTCTATTTCCTTAGCGAAAAAGCATAATGGGATATTAGGAAGTAATAATCTAAGAGATGTTAAACCATATGTAGAAGAATTTTCTTTAGAACATATGACGACAGGAGATATACTGGTTGAAGCGTTTAAAGCGCAATTTATTACTGAACAAGAGGGCAATCATATCTGGAATAATATGCTTAAAAAGAGAAGGAAAATTGGGGCGGATTCTTTTTCAGACTATCTTCGTGGAAGTGTTCATCAAAATAGACAAAAATAAATTTGGATAAATCGAACTCACTATTCAGGAGGCATATGAGCAATTCGAAGAAGAAAAGTGTCAAATTGAGCCTATAGGAGTATAAATGTAATCGTAAGTCCTGCATAGTGGATGAGAAAAAGCTGTCCTTAAAGTTTCCCTGAACTATCAGTCGCATATTAAATGGATATGTAGGGTGATGTGAGAGGGGATAGCGAGTAGTTTTTGGTTATTTTGTCATACTGAATGATAAAATACAAGAAAAATAGTAGAATAAAGGAAAGCTTTTCTAAAAGCTTTTCTAAAATGTGTATCTCCCCACAGGATTCGTTCTTGTGGGATTTTTTTCGTTAAAGAAAGCGATAAATATTGACTTTTTTAAAGAAAGATGTCATAATTAAGTTGGAAAAAACGTAAAAGTATCACTTTTCTCGTTATCCCGACTCCCAAAACGTCGTTAAACCGCTCGGCAATCCATGGAGACATGGACACATAGTAGTAAGCACGCTATGTGGCTTGGCAGAGCTAAAAACTGTTCCCTTGCGATAAGCCTAATAAGCACAACATAGGGAGTTAGAGAAGCCGACTCTAATCATCCACTTTGGGCAGTAGTGAGAACTGCCCCGTGCTTTTTTTATTTTGAGAAAATATGGAGTTTGTCGTTGAAATTACTTGATTGTATTTTAGATTATCAAGAGAAATTCGATGGAAAAACATGTCAAGTATCAACGAATTATAAGCATTTAGAGACTTTCGAAGTAGATTTTTGCTTGACTGATTTACATCACTTATTTGGCTTGCACAAAATCACACGAGATTATGCTAGTCAAACAATACCTGCTATTCAAGCTGGTGTTTTTATTTTGGAAGAATATAAAAATAATCCCATGTACAACGATGTTATAGAAAGGATATCTTTGTATAGTTTTATCGGTGATATCTTCTATTCTAAGATAACGAGTTGTTGTATCCTAGCCAAAGATTTATCTAAAAACACTATGAAGTTGGACGTCATATTTTTTGAAGATAGAAACAAAAGATCCGCAATTTTAGGTTTACGAAGAGATAAAAGTGGAGTGTTTAAACCGGTTACTCTACATTTTACAAGCGCTAAGAAATATGCTAAAGTTCGTAAAACAGATGTGAAAGAAATTAAATGGTTATAAAAAAAACTTTTCGCAGGCTTCGGCTTGCGTTTTTTTTGTTTGATAAAATTAAAAAAATGTGCAAAAATAAGTAGAATTGAAAACAGGAAAAAACACCTCCTTTCGATTCGCCAAGCCTCTTCGCAAGGCAATGAGGGGGCGGAGAGACGCGCTCGCCAACAGAAGTATCTCATTGGAAATGTTGCTCACTTTTTTAGTGAGCTTTTTATTTAAGGAATAGGAATGAAAAATAAGAAGTTAAAATTATACTCAATGAAAATCTCTTCAAACCACGTCAGCGTCGCCTTGCAGTCTGTATTTTACTGACCAAGCTAGTGATGGACTTAGAATAGGTGATTTGGAGCGTCCTATTGGCTAGGAAATGCTGATAATAGTCCTTTGCTGAGGATAGGGTGTAACACTTAACTGTTGACCTAATTGATAGGAAGGAAATTACTATAAAATACTCAGGTTTCTATCATATATTTTGAAATACTTGTGTAATCAAAATGTAACAATATTGTAATATTGGCACAGAGGATGTTGAGCATATATAAATGTAGTATAACTCTTGTATCTTTGTTAAAAAATGGGTTGTATCAAAAGGTTTTACACATCTATGCATATATATATATATATATATATAATGTCGCTTTTTTCTTGCATTTCCTGACTCTATACTATCAGCGATGGGGTTGATTTGTATGTCAGAAGTGTTACTATATAATTGATATATTATCGTCTGTCGGCTTTTTGCGCGCTTTCTAAGCTCGAGGAAGCTCTCAGATGAGGAAAGGATTCACTTATGTTCAAGAAAAAGAATGATGGTAATGGAGAGAAAATTTTCCGTTATTCCATCCGTAAATACCATTTTGGGGCTGCTAGCGTTGCGGTTGCGGCTCTGATGTTCTTTGCAAATGGGGTGCAAGCGCAGGCACCTGCGGTATCTTCGGCAACAGCCAGTGATGTAGTTGCTGGATCTTCTGGAAATTCAGATGGGGAACCACAGGAGTCAGATGGGGAAGAGCCAGAGAAGGTCTCTCAGACTGAACCGTCGGCTGAGCTCCAGTCTACAGGGGAGTCAAAGTCTCCAGAGACTAAAACCGAGGACGCTAGTAAGGGGCAGGAAACAGCTGACCTTGCTCCGACCAAACCAGAGACGAAGCCAGTTGCTCAAGAAACTTCTCAAGGAGGAGCAGTAAAAGAGCAAGACCAGTCCACATCTGCCACTAAAACGACAGAAGCTAAATCACTCCAAGGCAATCTGCAAGCTTTGTTGGAAAAACTAACTCTTAGCTCCATGAAAGCGCTCCACGATGAAGTGGAAGCAGGTCTAGCAGCAGCTAAGGCAGTTTTGGACGACCCAAATGCGACGCAAACGCAGGTTGATGAGCAAGTAAGAGCTATGGAAGAGCTGACGAGCCGTGTCAATCAAGCCTTGAAGCCATCGCTACCAAAATTGACAGACTTGGGTGAAGCAAGTCCGACAAATAATAAGCTTGTCGAACCAAACGGAACTGCAACTGAGCAAGCAACTGGTGGAAAGCGTCGTAAAAGAGGGGGAGTGATCGAGCCTACACCAGCTGTAGACCAGACTAGCCCAGAAACTGGAGGCAACTCAGAAAAAACTGAATCTAGTGAAAAGCCTAGTCGACAAGAACTTCCAACCTATAGCAATCAGGGTGATGGAGCCTATAAACTAAAAGATGAGTTGGAATTTATCTATAAACAACTTCGAAAAGAGGGGGCTGAAGAAAGTAAAATCCAAGCAGCAAAAGCAGCAGCTGATAAGTTCAATGAAGCCTTTTCTAAAGGTGATACCATCAGCCAAGAAGATTTTGCGGCTGCCCTAGTCGACCTGAAAAAATCCCGAGACCTCATCGAAGGAGTGCTGGAAGAAAAATATGGTGAGGAAACTACAGCTGGAGGAGTAACCCCGCAACCACGTGATGGTGGCTACTCTGACTTTCGTAATGCTAACTATAGTGGAAGGTCTGCAAGGGCGGCAAGTCCCTTAGATCGGCATGAAAGTTACATTGAAAATGGTAAGTCGGGAGATAAGACCTACGATAGATACACTTATGTTTTTTTCTCTGATAAAAGACCGAGGGACAATGCGACCAGACCTGTCTCACAAGCAAAAAACTATATTCTTGCAAAAGTAACTCCTACAAATGATGGTTTCCGTTGGGAATTGAACATCAATGATGGACATAGACGAATACCTGGGACAGGTGTTTGGTTTACGATTCCTTCAGGGCAAACATACAAGCAAGGTACAGATAGTATTAGTATTCGTGGTAAAAATGGCGGCACCACTGCTGTATCTTCTAATGCAGGGGATTTACTTTCCCTTCTAAAACACCCTCGAACAAATTTTGGTAATCAGACTAAAGGAACAGTTAGTAATACCGGTATCAATAGTAGGAATAGTCCGAAATGGCTACCAGTAGCAACCTTTGATGATTTAGCTCGTCATGGTAGGGGAAGTATTCAACCATATGAGAGACGGAATGAAGATCAAGCTTTTCAGAACGAATCAAACGAAAAATTTACCCACATAAATAGTAGTGGTTCGGATTTATATTATTTCTCGCTGGGAGATAATGAAAATAGTTACAGAATAACTTTCGAGACTAGAGGGAATAACAATATCAACAAGCTTGACTATGCTGTAGGTTTGAGAGGAGCAGATGGGAACGAGGTTTTCCTTGCCAATCAGTGGCATAGTAGAACACATAATGAAGCAAAAGAAAGTGCCAAGGATGACATAGAGCAAGCGAGACGAGTAAAAAACGACTCTATTAGCAAGAATAAAAATTTATCCCAAGTGGAGCAAAATGGTGCCACTAGTAAAGTTGATATTTATGCACGGCAAGCTACAAGAGAGATTGACAATGCCGACAGCCTTATTAAGGTGGAGGATGCCTTGAGACAGGGGTTGGAAAATATCAACGGAGTGAACCCAGTCGGGAGAGAGTTGCCGAAACAAGCCCTACAACAAAAAGCGCAAGAGAAGAAAGCGGCGTTGGCGAGAGTCGAACACTTGACTACAGAAGAGTTGAACGAAGCCAATCGCAAAGTTGATGAAGCCTTAAGAAAAGCAGAGGGCGAAGTCGATAAAGCGAAAGACCAAACTGCTGTAGATACTGCGAAGACTACTGGTATTGGAGAAATCGATAAGGTTAGTGCAACCGCGACAGCCAACGCCAACGCTAAGCAAGAACTGCAAACGAAAGCGCAAGAGAAGAAAG
>NZ_VMLZ01000021.1:0-863 GCF_013276955.1 Streptococcus sp. 1453 | reverse complement strand
GACGCTGATTGACTTGCGCTCGTTGAGGCACTTGTCGATGCGGACTCTGATGCAGATTGACTTGCGCTTGTTGAAGCACTTGTCGATGCGGATTCTGACGCTGATTGACTTGCACTTGTTGATGCACTTGTTGATGCGGATTCTGACGCTGATTGACTTGCACTTGTCGATGCGGACTCTGACGCTGATTGACTTGCGCTCGTTGAAGCACTTGTCGATGCTGATTCAGACGCTGACTGGCTCGCACTTGTTGAAGCACTTGTTGAGGCAGACTCTGATGCAGATTGACTTGCGCTCGTTGAGGCACTTGTCGATGCGGACTCTGATGCTGATTGACTTGCGCTCGTTGAAGCACTTGTTGAGGCTGACTCAGAGGCTGACTGACTTGCACTTGTTGATGCACTTGTTGAGGCAGATTCAGAAGCTGACTGACTTGCGCTCGTTGAAGCACTTGTCGATGCGGACTCTGACGCTGATTGACTTGCGCTCGTTGAAGCACTTGTCGATGCTGACTCTGATGCTGATTGACTTGCGCTTGTTGAAGCAGACTCTGACGCCGACTGACTTGCGCTCGTTGAGGCACTTGTCGATGCGGACTCTGACGCTGACTGACTTGCGCTTGTTGAAGCACTTGTCGATGCTGATTCAGACGCTGACTGGCTCGCGCTTGTTGAAGCACTTGTTGATGCAGATTCTGATGCTGATTGACTTGCGCTTGTTGAAGCACTTGTCGATGCGGATTCTGACGCTGATTGACTTGCACTTGTCGATGCGGACTCTGACGCCGATTGACTTGCACTTGTTGAAGCACTTGTCGATGCGGACTCTGACGCTGATTGACTTGCGCTCGTTGAAGCACTTGT
>NZ_VMLZ01000020.1:0-59934 GCF_013276955.1 Streptococcus sp. 1453 | reverse complement strand
TCATCCAGTTTTTTTAACAGGCTAGGAAAAGCCCTATTAGACACCACGGATTTGTATTGTTCATCTTCATTATAAGCTAAACTTCTTTTTCTGTCATGAGTTAGCAGGCTCTGCCTGCTTAGAGTTTTTTTAATTTTTATTTATGATGGTCTTTCAATAATTCTTCAAACTCAGAGACAGTCATACCCAGCTGCTGGCTGGCAAATTCAGAGCTTAAAACATGTTGGTGAACTAAATCAAGAAAGGTAAAAATTTGTCCTTCAACTTTCCCACGCTCTAGTCCCTGTTCAATGCCTTCTGCTCGTCCTCGTTCCAGTCCTTGTTCAATCCCCTCCGCACGACCACGTTCTAAGCCTTTTTCCTCCGCTTGTTCCAAGGCATAGTCCTGTGCTAACAAGGCTTGTTCTTCGCGCATACGTAGTTGACTAAACATTTTCCTGTCCTCCTCGGCCCAGCTCTTGTAGTCCAGCAGTTGATCTGCTTGGCTGATGGCTCGCTCTGGTTCTTGGGTAAAGGGCTTGTTGCCGAAAAACTCCAACCACGGCTTGCGAACCTTGTCTTTGCTGGTTTCTCTATATTTTTTTAGTTCTAAGAAAGCCATCTTAACCAGATGGTTTTCTTGTCCGTTATTGGTAATGGTTAAAACCTCACCTGTAGTGTCCTCTCGCATACTAAAGCTGTGAAAAGCTAAATCGTCCGAGAAGTAGTTGCTATCTACAATTGCGATTGCGTAAACAGGTGCGATGTGTTTATAGCTCTGGTGTGTATCATCTTCTCGTTGGCGAATTTTTTCAAGATTTTGATTGACCTGACTGCACAGATAAGCCCACAGGCGATTGATGAAAAAATTCTGATGATGCACCTGAATTTCGATGATAACTTGAGTGCCATTATCTAGTTCAGCTAAAACATCTATACTGGTATAGAAATCCTGGGCTGAGTACGGTAGGGAAGGCAAGACATGAATGTTGCTTCCCTCCAAAATCGTTACATTTTTGGCTGGTAAATCCAGCATATCGCGAATAAATTGACAAGTGATTTCTGGATTGCTAAAGATTTTTTTAGCTACCAAATCATTGGTTGGGCTGATGCCCGGATGACGTAATGTCATACTTTCTCTCCTTTCATTATAGCACATTTTTAAATCTAGATTTACTAGATTTGATGCTTCTATCTATATATTCGGGAAAAAGTTTGAAAAATACTTGCTCTGGCTCTTACTAATGGTATTTTTTGGTGCTTTCCTTTATAATGGGTGTATGGATAAGAAAAAATTATTATTGATTGATGGGTCTTCTGTTGCTTTTCGGGCGTTTTTTGCGCTGTATCAGCAGTTGGACCGTTTTAAGAATGCGGCTGGTTTGCATACCAATGCGATTTATGGCTTTCAGTTGATGTTGAGCCATTTGTTGGAGCGGGTTGAGCCTAGTCATATTTTGGTGGCTTTTGATGCGGGAAAGACAACCTTCCGTACAGAGATGTATGCGGACTATAAGGGTGGTCGGGCTAAGACTCCGGATGAGTTTCGTGAGCAATTTCCCTTTATTCGTGAGTTGCTGGATCATATGGGGATTCGTCACTATGAGTTGGCTCAGTATGAGGCGGATGACATTATTGGGACACTAGATAAACTAGCTGAGCAGGATGGTTTTGATATTACCATTGTCAGTGGGGACAAGGACTTGATTCAGCTAACGGATGAGCATACGGTGGTTGAGATTTCCAAGAAAGGTGTGGCTGAGTTTGAGGCCTTTACGCCAGATTACCTCATGGAAAAAATGGGCATCACACCGACTCAGTTTATCGATCTCAAGGCGCTCATGGGTGATAAGTCGGATAATATCCCTGGGGTGACCAAAATTGGTGAAAAGACGGGTATCAAACTCTTGCTGGAGTATGGTTCGCTTGAGGGGATTTATGAAAATATCGATGGGATGAAGGCTTCTAAGATGAAGGAAAATCTCATCAATGATAAGGAACAGGCCTTTTTATCGAAAACACTGGCGACCATTGATACTAAGGCACCGATTGAGATTGGTTTGGAGGATTTGGTCTATAGTGGTCCAGATATTGAAAATCTTGGGAAATTCTATGATGAGATGGGCTTCAAACAGCTCAAGCAGGCTTTAAATGTATCGTCAGCTGATGTGGCTGAGAGTTTGGACTTTACTATCGTTGACCAAATCAGTCAAGATATGCTGAGTGAAGAGTCTATCTTCCATTTTGAGCTTTTTGGTGAGAATTACCATACGGATGATTTGGTTGGTTTTGCTTGGTCTTGTGGAGATAAGCTCTATGCCACAGACAAGCTTGAGCTTTTGCAAGAGCCGATTTTCAAGGATTTCTTAGAAAAAACATCTCTGAGAGTGTATGACTTTAAGAAGGCTAAAGTTATTTTGCATCGTTTTGGTGTGGATTTGCAGGCACCTGCTTTTGATAGCCGTTTGGCTAAATACCTCCTTTCGACTGTGGAGGACAATGAAATTGCGACCATCGCTAGTCTTTATGGTCAAACTTATTTGGTTGATGATGAGACTTTCTATGGTAAGGGAGTCAAGAAGGCCATTCCTGAACGCGAGAAATTCTTGGAACACTTAGCTCGTAAGATTGCAGTTTTGGTTGAGACTGAGCCTATTTTGCTTGAAAAACTCAGCGAAAATGGGCAGTTAGAGCTTCTTTATGATATAGAGCAACCTCTGGCTTTTGTCCTTGCTAAGATGGAAATTGCTGGGATTACGGTCAAAAAAGAAACCTTGCTTGAGATGCAGGCTGAAAATGAGCTTGTCATTGAAAAACTCACTCAGGAGATTTACGAACTGGCTGGTGAGGAGTTTAATATCAACTCGCCTAAGCAGTTGGGCGTGCTTCTCTTTGAAAAATTGGGGCTACCTCTAGAATACACTAAGAAAACCAAGACAGGTTATTCGACAGCGGTGGATGTATTGGAGCGTCTGGCTCCGATTGCACCAATCGTTAAGAAAATCTTGGATTACCGTCAGATTGCCAAGATTCAATCGACTTATGTGATTGGCTTGCAAGACTGGATTTTGGCTGATGGCAAGATTCATACTCGCTATGTGCAGGATTTGACCCAGACTGGGCGTTTGTCTAGTGTGGATCCAAACTTGCAAAATATTCCTGTGCGTTTGGAGCAGGGCCGTCTCATTCGTAAGGCTTTTGTGCCTGAGTGGGAGGATAGTGTCCTTCTCAGCTCGGACTATTCACAGATTGAATTGCGTGTTTTAGCGCATATTTCTAAGGATGAGCACTTGATTAAGGCCTTCCAAGAGGGAGCGGACATCCATACTTCGACAGCCATGCGGGTCTTTGGCATTGAGCGTCCCGAGGATGTGACTGCAAACGACCGTCGCAATGCCAAGGCTGTCAACTTTGGAGTGGTTTACGGGATTTCAGACTTTGGTTTGTCTAATAACCTGGGCATTAGCCGTAAGGAGGCCAAAGCCTACATTGATACCTACTTTGAACGCTTCCCAGGCATCAAAAACTACATGGATGAAGTGGTGCGTGAGGCGCGTGATAAGGGCTATGTGGAGACCCTCTTCAAGCGTCGTCGTGAGTTGCCAGATATCAATTCGCGCAACTTCAATATTCGTGGTTTTGCAGAGCGGACAGCTATCAACTCTCCTATCCAGGGTTCGGCGGCAGATATTCTCAAGATTGCCATGATTCAGCTGGATAAAGCCTTGGTTGCAGGTGCTTATCAAACTAAGATGCTTCTGCAAGTGCACGATGAAATCGTCCTTGAAGTTCCTAAATCTGAATTGGCAGAGATGAAAAAATTGGTCAAACAAACCATGGAAGAAGCCATTCAACTCAGTGTTCCCCTTATAGCAGATGAGAATGAAGGGGCAACCTGGTACGAGGCTAAATAAAAAGGGGGCTAGTCCTCCTTTTTTGTAGTAGAATTATGCAAGCCTTTTCAAAATGTGCTATACTGATGAAAAAGGAGGATTTCTATGAGTCAAGAATTTATCAATCCAAGTGATGGCGTGATTCGTCAGTATCTAGCAACTAGTAAAACCCTTGCTGTGGTGGGCTTGTCTGACCGTGAAGAAACAACCAGCAATCGAGTGACCAAGGAAATGCAGGCTCGGGGTTATAAAATTATCCCAGTCAATCCCAAGGCGGAAGGTGGGGAAATCTTGGGTGAAAGGGCCTATGCTAGTCTAGCTGAGATTCCTTTTCCTGTAGATATTGTCAATGTTTACCGTCGCAGCGAGTTTCTGCCTGATGTCGCGCGTGATTTTCTCAAGGCTGATGCCAAGATTTTTTGGGCACAGCTAGGACTTGAAAGTCTAGAGGCGGAAGAAATTTTGCGTGCTGGTGGATGCGATGACATCGTGATGAATCGTTGCATCAAGAGAGAACATACACGCTTGATTGAGGAATTATAATAAAAAGGTAGCTGATGGGCTACCTTTTGTGTTATACTCAATGAAAATCAAAGAGCAAACTAGCCGCAGGTTGCTCAAAACACAGTTTTGAGGTTGTGGATAGAACTGACGAAGTCAGTAACCATACCTACAGTAAGGCGACGTTGACGTGGTTTGAAGAGATTTTCGAAGAGTATTAGAAAATGCCGATAAGGGTCTGCATACCAAGACTAGTGAGGATGATGGCAATCCAGCAGATGGCTCCGAGAACAATGGATTTTCCGCTGGATTTGACCATAGCTACCAGATTGGTTTTGAGCCCGATAGCACTCATGGCCATGACAATAAGGAATTTAGAGAGTTCTTTGAGAGGGGTAAAGAAACTACTGGATACACCTAGAGAGGTGAGTAGTGTAGTGAGGAGAGAGGCAAGGATAAAGTAAAGGATAAAAAGTGGGAAGACTTTTTTCAGTTGTAGGCTTTGCTTGTTTTCTTGTTGGCGACTTTGCCAGTAGGATAGAAAGAGCGTGATAGGGATAATGGCCAAAGTACGTGTGAGTTTAACAATGGTTGCAGACTCGAGGGTATTGCTTTGGTAAAGACTGTCCCAAGCGCTGGCGGCAGCCGTTACAGAGGAAGTGTCGTTGACCGCAGTCCCTGCAAAGAGGGCGAAGCCTTCATTGGATAGATGAAGCCAGGTGCCGAGGGTTGGAAAGATGAGCGCAGCCAAGACATTGAAGAAAAAGATAACGGAAATGGATTGGGCTACTTCCTTTTCCTTAGCATCAATAACGGGCGCTGTCGCAGCAATGGCAGAACCACCACAGATTGAAGAACCTACTCCAACCAAGGTAGCCAGTTTTGTATCCAGGGCAAAGAAGCGCTGGAAGAAGTAGGCAATAATCAGAGCTATTGAGATAGTGGACAGGATGACAGGGAGTGAAGATTGGCCAACTGCGAAGACCTGCGAGATATTGAGACCAAAACCAAGCAAGACAACAGCATACTGGAGCAATTTTTTAGAACTAAAGGTCAACCCAGCATCCAGTTGTTTATAGGACGAGAGAAAGGGATGTAGGAGCATGCCTATGAAAATTGCAAAAACAGGCGCGCCAATAACAGGGAAGAATCCTCCTAAGTACCAAGATACGATAGAAATGAGAAGGCAGGCCAAGATACCTGCTCCATTTTTTGATAGAAATGACATAAAAACCTCCAAATAAAATCTTTTACTATTATAAACATAAAAATAGGAAAAGTAAAATAGAAAGTTGAGCCAACAATTATTTGACAAGTAGTGCTAATTATGTAATAATAATCTTACAAGAACTGTAACGAAGTCTTGGCAAAAACAAAAATACCAGAGCTCCACCTCTGGTATTTTTGTTTTTGTCCAGTTACATTAAAACTAAACTCAGGTTATATTTTTTTGTCGCGCTTATCTAACCACTTTCTGACTATCCACTCAGAAATGACATTACCGGTAATAGTAATCAGTAATGGTGCTAGAATAGTTGTAACGAAGATTATCAAAACCTCAATACTCGTCGAAAATCTCATGATACGTTGTCATCTTCGGCTTACCTAACTTTAGTTATGCTTTCACCTCGATTCCTAGTCTCATGAGATTTTCATAGAGTATTCTAAAAACATAGTGTTGTAATCAATTTAAATTAACACACTTCAATTTGTTATGCTAGCGTTATTCTATCATGTATTTTTGCGGTCGGGGGGCTTTTGTAGTATAATAGAGATACGTTTTTACAGTAGGAGGTATCTATGGACTTAACTAAGCGCTTTAATAAACAGTTAGATAAGATTCAAGTTTCGTTGATTCGTCAGTTTGATCAGGCTATTTCTGAGATTCCTGGGGTCTTGCGTTTGACCTTGGGGGAACCTGATTTTACAACGCCAGATCATATCAAGGAGGCGGCCAAGCGAGCGATTGATCAGAACCAATCCTACTATACAGGGATGAGTGGTCTGCTGACTCTACGTCAGGCGGCCAGTGACTTTGTTAAGGAAAAGTACCAACTGGACTATGCTCCTGAAAATGAAATCTTGGTTACAATTGGGGCGACAGAGGCTTTATCTGCTACTTTGACGGCTATTTTGGAAGAGGGAGACAAGGTGCTCTTGCCAGCTCCTGCTTATCCGGGTTATGAACCGATTGTCAATCTAGTTGGGGCAGAGATTGTCGAGATTGACACAACTGAAAATGGGTTTGTCTTGACTCCTGAAATGTTGGAGAAGGCCATTTTGGAGCAGGGAGACAAGCTCAAGGCGGTTATTCTCAACTATCCAGCAAATCCGACAGGAATTACCTACAGTCGGGAGCAGTTGGAGGCCTTGGCAGATGTTTTACGCAAGTACGAGATTTTCGTTGTCTGTGATGAGGTCTACTCAGAATTGACCTATACAGGGGAAGCCCATGTGTCTCTAGGAACTATGTTGAGAGATCAGGCTATTATTATCAATGGTCTATCTAAATCACATGCCATGACAGGTTGGCGTTTGGGTCTGATTTTCGCTCCTGCGGTCTTTACAGCCCAGTTGATCAAGAGTCACCAGTACTTGGTGACTGCCGCAAATACCATGGCGCAACATGCTGCGGTAGAAGCCTTGACGGCTGGTAAAAACGATGCGGAGCCTATGAAGAAGGAATACATCCAGCGTCGGGACTATATTATCGAGAAAATGACTGCTCTTGGTTTTGAGATTATTAAACCAGACGGGGCCTTCTATATCTTTGCTAAGATTCCAGCGGATTACAATCAAGATTCCTTTGCTTTTCTGAAGGATTTTGCTCAGAAGAAGGCTGTTGCCTTTATCCCTGGTGCTGCCTTTGGGCGTTTTGGAGAAGGTTATGTTCGCCTGTCTTATGCAGCCAGCATGGAGACGATCAAAGAAGCCATGAAACGTCTTGAGGAGTATATGAGAGAAGCATGATTCAGTCTATCACTAGTCAAGGCTTGGTGCTCTACAATCGCAATTTTCGGGAGGATGACAAGCTCGTCAAGATTTTTACAGAGCAGGTTGGCAAGCGCATGTTTTTCGTCAAACACGCTGGCCAGTCCAAACTGGCTCCAGTTATTCAGCCCTTGGTGCTGGCACGATTTCTCTTGCGAATCAATGATGACGGGCTCAGTTACATTGAGGACTATCATGAGGTGATGACATTTCCCAAGATCAATAGCGATCTTTTTGTCATGGCTTATGCGACCTACGTGGCAGCTCTTGCAGATGCTAGTTTGCAGGACAATCAGCAAGATGCTCCCTTGTTTGCTTTTTTGCAAAAGACCTTGGAGTTGATGGAAGAGGGTTTGGATTATCAGGTTTTGACCAATATTTTTGAAATTCAAATCTTGACTCGATTTGGGATCAGCCTCAATTTTAATGAGTGTGTCTTTTGCCATCGGGTCGGTCAGGCTTTTGACTTTTCTTTTAAATATGGCGCCTGCCTCTGTCCAGACCATTATCATGAAGATGAGAGACGTTGCCATCTAAACCCCAATATCCCCTATCTGCTTAATCAATTTCAAGCTATTGATTTTGAGACCTTGGAGACCATTTCGCTCAAGCCTGAAATCAAGCAAGAGCTACGCCAATTTATGGATCAACTCTACGAAGAGTACGTTGGGATTCACCTAAAATCAAAGAAATTTATTGATTCCCTATCAGACTGGGGACAATTACTAAAAGAGGAAAAGAAATGAAAAAAATCGCAGTAGATGCCATGGGGGGCGATTACGCACCCCAAGCCATCGTTGAGGGTGTCAATCAAGCCCTAGCTGACTTTTCAGATATCGAGGTTCAACTCTACGGAGATGAAGCTAAAATCAAGCAATATCTAACAGCGACAGAGCGCGTCAGCATTATCCATACGGATGAGAAGATTGATTCGGACGATGAACCTACGAGAGCTATTCGGAAGAAGAAAAATGCCAGTATGGTCTTGGCAGCCAAGGCTGTTAAAGAGGGCGAAGCAGACGCTGTTCTCTCAGCTGGGAATACAGGTGCTTTGTTGGCTGCAGGATTCTTCATCGTGGGTCGTATCAAGAACATCGATCGCCCTGGGCTTATGTCGACCTTGCCGACTGTAGATGGGAAGGGTTTTGACATGCTGGACCTCGGTGCTAATGCAGAAAATACAGCCCAGCACCTCCATCAATATGCGGTTCTAGGTTCTTTCTATGCTAAAAATGTCCGTGGCATTGCGCAACCACGTGTTGGTTTGCTCAACAACGGAACAGAGAGTAGCAAGGGCGACCCGCTTCGTAAGGAAACTTATGAATTACTGGCGGCTGATGAAAGTTTGAACTTTATCGGAAACGTGGAAGCGCGTGATTTGATGAATGGCGTTGCAGATGTTGTTGTGGCAGATGGTTTCACGGGAAACGCTGTGCTCAAATCCATCGAAGGGACAGCTATGGGAATCATGGGCTTGCTCAAGACAGCTATTACAGGTGGTGGTCTTCGAGCGAAACTAGGTGCCCTCCTTCTCAAGGACAGCCTCAGAGGTTTGAAAAAACAGCTCAATTATTCAGATGTTGGTGGAGCGGTCTTGTTTGGTGTTAAGGCACCTGTTGTCAAGACTCATGGCTCAAGCGATGCCAAGGCTGTTTATAGTACGATTCGCCAGATTCGTACTATGCTAGAAACAGACGTAGTTGCCCAGACTGCGCGTGAATTTTCAGGAGAATAAAAGAGATGACAGAAAAAGAAATTTTTGACCGTATTGTGACCATTATCCAAGAGCGACAGGGAGAAGACTTTGTCGTGACAGAATCCTTGAGTCTAAAAGATGATTTGGATGCTGACTCAGTTGACTTGATGGAGTTTATCTTGACACTGGAAGATGAATTTAATATCGAAATCAGCGACGAAGAAATTGACCAACTGCAAAGTGTAGGCGATGTGGTTAAAATCATTCAAGCAAAATAAAGATAAGAAGTTCCAAGGCATTTGCTTTGGAATTTTTCTTTGGTTCAAGTGACCGTTTAGGAACAGATTTAGTCTTTCTAGGGACAGGAGAAATCTGAGGACAAATAAGGGATATAATGAAATTAGAAAAATCAATCTCCAAAAAGGAGAAAAAGAAAGGATTTTTATGATGAAAAAATATCTTTATTCTAGTTTGTTAGTTCTTGCAGGAGGCGTTCTCCTAGCAAATACTACGGTAGCCTATGCTGATTCCCCATCAGCAAGTGAGAAAGAAGCGATTGCTCAATTAGTTAATCAAGGCAAGATAAAAGCTGAAGAAGCTGATCAAGTAAAATTGATTGGTTTTGAAGATAAAGAAACTCAAGCAGAGGGCAATCAAGAGAAGAAAGCTTTCAATCAATATCGTGATCCGAAAGGAACATGGATGCAAACCAATGGTAAATGGTGGTTTAAATACGGTTCAGGTGGGTATGCTAAAAATTGGGAACAATTAGATGGCAAGTGGTACTATTTTGATGACCAAGGATGGATGAAAGAAAATACTTGGATTCAACCTGATGGTAATTATTACTACTTATCTGCTAGTGGTGCTATGGTCACTGGTTATCAACGTGTGAATGGTACACCATATTTCTTTAGAGAAAGTGGTGTATGGGTAGAAAATCGTGGGCAAGCTCTTGGTGAATACGCAGAGACATTTGTAGGAAGAATTCCATATGTTTGGGGTGGGGCAGATTTGAATAGTGGCGTAGATTGCTCAGGATTTACGATGGCTATTCATGCTAAGTTTGATATTAGTATTCCTAGAGTAACCTATGGTCAAGCAACAGGAGGAAGCTATGTAAGTAATGGTTCTCAACAAGCTGGAGATTTGATTTTGTATAATAGTGAAGAGACAAATGACCATGTAGGTATTTATGTTGGTGGTGGAAAGGTAGTTCATGCTCCATATCCAGGTCAATATGTTTCTTATATGAATCAATACGGTATTACTCAAAATACAATTCGTAGATATTGGTAATATTGTCTAATTTTTCACAATATTATTGACTTTGACAATGAAAAGTATTAGAATATAGCTAAATAAAGAGGGGAAACCCTCTTATAGCTATTCAATAAAGGAGGAAATGGCTATGAAAAAATCTAAATTACTTACTCTTGGTTTGCTTGCAGGTGCTGGTCTGCTTTTGTCTATCAACCAAGCACAGGCTGTAGATACTTGGGTTAAAAATGGTGCTGACTGGAATCTTTCTCAAGATGGCAGCCTAGCTAAGGATAAATGGGTACAAAATGCTGGGTCATGGTATCACTTCGATAGCGCTGGTAAAATGCAGACAGGCTGGCTCAAAGACGGCAATACTTGGTATTCTCTAGCAGATAGTGGTGCTATGCGCACTGGCTGGTACAAGGAAGGTAACACATGGTATTCGCTCGCAAGTAGTGGCGCTATGCGTACTGGCTGGTACAAAGAAGGATCTACTTGGTACTATCTCAAAGACAGTGGCGCTATGGCAACAGGATGGGCGACTCCAAATGGTAAATGGTCTTACTTTGAAAAATCAGGTGCTATGGTCGCAGATAGAGCTGTTCCAGCCAGTGATGGGGAAAGTTATGTCATTGGTAAGGATGGCTATCTAGCAAATAGAAAAGATGCTGGATACAGTATTCATGATATTGTCAAACTTGGAGATGGGCAAGAATATTTGCTAAATGCTAAAGGTGACGATGTTATTATTGAAAAAAATGCTTGGTATATCAGACCAGAGTTCAAGAAGTTCTCTAACAAATATGGGGATGAGGTTGCAAATACTACCTTAGCTTTAGTGGATAATAAAGAAGAAGGACAAGAAATTGATCCTAAGGCAGTTGTACAGAACTTCCAAAACTTACCAAATCGCTACTACTTTGATGAAAATGGACATCGTGTGGTTAATATCCCAGCAATGACCACCTATTCAGAGATTAAAAAAGTTGGCAATGATGTCTATTTAGAAAATCCAGGTGCACGACTTCGTCTTGGATTTACTCACTTTACAATCAATAATAATAAACTATACTATTTAGAAAATGAGCAAGGTAAGCTTAAAACAGGTTATTTTGTATTGATTGATGATGGTATGGCTACAACCCACTATCACATCCTAGCCTATGCGGATCAATCTGGTGAAATTCTTAAGATGAAACGCTTGCCATCAGGAGTTTCAGATTATCTGGATAAAGAAATCGATGGTTTATATGGTGAAAAAATTAAAATTGAATCTCCACACTCAAACGAATATTATAAAGTGGTTGTGGTTAAATAAAAATAACATCTTCACAACTAATTGTTAACACTCTAACCAATATACCATTTTCAGGAGGCTTTAGATTTCTTGTATTTTAAAAGGAAACTAAAGCCTTTTGTAGATGGAGTAGGGGATAGAGTTATCTATAAAATAATGAAAAGGAGTCTGTCATGGAAATGAAAAATACATTTGTAGAATTGGAACAATTTGAAGAGTTAACTCCAGAGGTTTTGGAAGAAGTGAATGGTGGAGGGAATTTCTTTTGTTCTTTGTTTGGGCTTTGCCAACCTCGGTATTGCAGTCCAGCACCAACTAAAACTGTGATTGGATAGTATGGTTTTGACTTTTATTAAGGAGATTCTATTTGCTTTATTGCTGATGGTTTCCATTATAGTTCCTCCAATTTATCTAGGTTACCAAATTATACCGGAATTTCGTAAAAAGAGATACATAGTCTATTTATTAATGATGCAAGTAATAGCTGGTAAAACTTTTTTTGAAATTATATATTTGGAAGTTTTAATCTTTTTTTACCTTATTTTCTATATGAATAGGAAGAAAAAGGGGGAATCGTTATTTCTTTCATTCTATCTTTTTAGTTTTTATCAGAGTATTCGCTATTTATTGGTATTGTTCTATATTCGGATGTTAGATATAGATATGCTATCAGAAGTAGGAAATGGTATTGTTAATTCTTCTTTTTCTCTACTAGCTCTTGTACTGACAGTAGTTATGATGAAGCGTTGGTCTTTGGATTTGGATTTATTCTTTTCAGATACTTTTAAAACCCACTATCGTAAGAGCTTTTTCATTATCCTACCTCTGACTGGATTTAGGATATTCTCTTCGTTCATGACCAATAGAAATAGTTCTTTTTACGTTCGCTTTGACACGACCATTTCTCTCCTGATTTTCATTCTCTTTTTCTCCTGGCTCTTTTATATCAGACACTTAGAGCAGGTTTATCGTGATGAGCAGACCATTCAGAGACAGGAAGAAGAAAATCGTTCCTTGCAAGGGATGGTGGATAAGTTGGGTCATCTCTATGATGAGGTTCGAGGTTTCCGTCATGATTTTGCAGGGATTGTCGCTAGCATGGAGCCTGCCATAGCGAATCAAGATATGGCTGAAGTGTCTACCATTTATCAAGATGTTTTTTTAAAGGCCAATGAAAAGCTGAGGAAGGCGGACTACACGGCCTTTAATCTTCACAATATCCATGCCATAGCCATTCGCAATACCTTGGCAAAAGCCATGATTGTGGCTGATAAGCAAGGAATTCATTTTAGTTTGGAGACGGTGGGGGTTGTCGAAGAGCTGGCATTGCCTATGTTGGAGGCTATCCGTATTCTCTCTATCCTTACGACAAATGCCTTAGAGGCAGCCAGTGAGGCTGAAAATCCGCAGATTCGGGTTGCTTTGTTGGCAGGTGATAGGAGTGTCCGTTTTATCATTGAAAACACTCGTAAGAAAGAAGAACTGAATCCCATCATTCTCAGTCAAAAGGGTTACTCTACCAAGGGTAACCACAGTGGACTGGGCTTAGCGACCTTGGAAGATATGGTTTTTCATTATGATTTAAACTTAGATACCCAGCTAGGAGAGACGACTTTTAGACAAGATTTAGAATTGCCATTTAAGGATGAGAAACGAGGGGGAGAGGAATGAGAATTTTAGTTTTGGAAGACGATAGAGTCCAGCAAGGACGGATAGAGCAGACTTTACTAGATATTGGTCGCACTCGCAATTTGAGATTGGAAATTGATATTGCTAAAAACTATGGAGATGTTGAAAAGTATTCTCAGTATTTTGACCATTACCAGCTCTATTTATTGGATTTAGAGATTGATGGAGAGCGTGAACGGGGCTTTCAGGTTGCTCAACAGGTTCGGGAGCGGGATCCTTTTACAAGTATTGTCTTTGTGTCCACACACTCGGAGGCCTTGCCTCTAGCTTTTCGCTATCACTTGTCTGCCTTGGATTTTATTTCCAAGGATCAGTCAGAGGCGGACTACTGTCATCAGTTGGAGCGCTGTCTGGACTATGTACTGGCAGTGGACAAGAGGGAAAATATGCGTCTCTTCACCTATAGTTTTGAGGGAAGACGGGGCTTTACTCTGCCCTACCATGAAATTTTAGCCTTTGAAACCTCAGTTGAATCCCATCGTATCAAGGTCTATTATGCTAATCATTCTATCAAGACCATTTATGGCAGTCTCAAGGATATCGCTGCCAAGGCTGAAAAAGATTACTTTGTCTATGCCAATCGCAATACTTTAGTCAGTTTACAGGCCATTGAAGAGATGACTGCGACAGAAGTGACCTTGTTAGAAGGCTTGCACTTCCCCGTATCACGAACAGCCAGAAGAACACTTAAAAAATATCTTAATGTCTAATATCTGTTAGATTTGAATGAGTTTATCAATAAGAATATCGGAAAATTTTCTGATATTCTTATTTTTTTGACTTCTTTTTCGAATAGATAAGTGAGAAGAAGAGGAAAGGAGCCTAGTTCATGTATCTACCAATTTTTTATCCGTGGTTTGCTAAATTATTTTTTAAATAAATTTAATTTAGTTGTTCATTTTTGAATTGTTTTTCGAATAAATAGGTAAGAGGAAAAAGAAAGGAGCTTGCTTCATGTATCTACCAATTTTTTATCCGTGGTTTACTAAATTATTTTTCAAATAAAATTTAATTTAGTTGTTTATTTTCGAATTCTTTTTCGAATAGATAAGTAAGAGGAAAAAGGAAGGAGTTTGGTTTATGTTTATATCAATGTTCTACCCATGGTTCACTGAGTTATTTTTTAAATAAATTTAATTTAGTTGTTCATTTTCGAATTGTTTTTCGAATAAATAAGTAAGAGGAAAAGGAAAGGAGCCTAGTTTATGTATCTACCGATTTTCTATTCATGGTACATTAAATTATTTTTGAAATAAAATTTAATTTAGTTGTTTATTTTCGAAATTTTTTTCGAATAAATAGGTAAGAGGAAAAAGAAAGGAGCTTGCTTCATGTATCTACCAATTTTTTATCCGTGGTTTACTAAATTATTTTTCAAATAAAATTTAATTTAGTTGTACATTTTCGAAATTTTTTTCGAATAAATAAGTAAGAGGGAAAAGAAAGGAGCCTGGTTTATGTATCTACCAATTTTCTATTCATGGTACATTAAATTATTTTTGAAATAAAATTCAATTTAGTTGTGTATTTTCGAATTGTTTTTCGAATATATAAGTGAGACGAAAAGGAAGGAGACTACGCGATGTATTTACCAATCTTATTGCCATGGTTTATCAAATGGTATTTAAAATAAATGAAATTTACCTGTTCATTTTAAATCACTTCTCAAATAGATAAGTGAGAAGAAAAGGAATTCAGTAATTTATCTATTCTGGTTTTTAAAATGGTTTAAGATCCAGAAATCGTAAACTAAAAAATAGAAATAAAGGAGAAAAAAGATGACAAATTTTGACAAAATGGAACAGAACTTTGTAGCTCTTACAGAAGAAGAGTTGATGAATGTGGATGGGGGGATTGCACCACTAGTAGTTGCGTTTGGAGTAGCTGCGTTTAAAGGTTTTTCTGTAACAGGAGGGGCTATTATACTAGGAGCAGGTCTTTATCAAGTTGGAAAAAATCTAAAATAAAACTTTGGGTAAGTTTTATGAATAGAATATTAAAAAAAATATATGTAGGGTCTGCTTTAACAGCTTACAGCATATTATTAATTTATTCTCTACTTAATTTAGAAAAGGTATCGTTGGAGAGCTGTATTTTGTTAGTAGCATTGACATACTATCTTAATAAAAAAGAAATATTTAAATCACAAGTGAATAAGAACAAGGAGAACTTAAAATGAATATTTTAGTAAATGATCATCAGTTTACAGCAATGACAGAAAAAGAACTAGCAACAGTTGATGGAGGAGTACTTCCTGCAGCGGTAGTAGCAGTTCCAGTAGGAATCAAGATTGCAGGGTATGTTGTCGGTGGTTTATCCGCTGTAGGGCTAGCTGCATGGGGTTACTTCAGATAAGATAAAACACTGTGAAGAAATCAATGAATTTTTCAAATGAATTTGCGGCTATTATTATATCAGCTTCAGGGATGGTAGGTTTATTAGTGGGACTCACTATTGGCTTAGCTAGTATTATTTAAAGAGGGGTATAATATGCAAAATTTGAATCAATTTGAAATCGTAGAGCAAAGTGAATAAGTTGAAGTAGGTTTATTGATTGTTATAGAAGGATTTACTTCCTGCTGGTGGAGCAGCTTTAGGGTATTATGCGAATAGACCATAATCTGATTGTAGTTAGAGAGGCATTTCTATGTTTTAAAAAAAATTCGTTAAATCAATACTGAAAGTTTGGCCTGAAATTATGGTATTACTTAGTTCAATGTCTTATATCATCATCAGATTAGTAGCTGATATAAATAAAGTATCTTTACCTACTTGGCTTGATAGTTTCAATATACCAATGATTGCATTATTTATGATGGTCTTCATTCTTTTATATAGAAGTAAAGAAAAAAAGAATGGATAAATTTGAGGTAGTAGACAATCTATGGGTAAATAGGAGTCTTATAGTAACGAATCAAAAAAAGGAGTAACTATGAATCGTAATTTAGAACGGTGTTATCTATTCTGACCATGAATAGATCATACCAGAGGCGGCTTAGAAATAGCAGGGACATTAAAAATTGAAGTAACTTTAAATAGGATGTCGTACAGGTTACTATCAATGATTTATTTGTTCCAAGCTTGCCTAGGGTGTCAGAAAAAAATCATTTTCCTTTCAATAGCATATTTTTAGTAGGTAGGACGTTTGTTCTGCCTATTTTCTTTATCCTAAAAGTGCAGTTGGGAGGGAGATAGGAGCATTTGGGAAGGAAGTCCAGTTTTTATTTGGGAATTGGGGTAAGATAGTTGTTATCAGATGAGTTTAGAAAAAGGAGATGAATATGAAATTTGGGAAACGTCACTATCGTCCGCAGGTGGATCAGATGGACTGCGGTGTAGCTTCATTAGCCATGGTTTTTGGCTATTATGGTAGTTATTATTCTTTGGCTCACTTGCGAGAATTGGCCAAGACGACCATGGATGGGACGACGGCCTTGGGCTTGGTCAAGGTGGCAGAGGAGATTGGTTTTGAGACGCGAGCAATTAAGGCGGATATGACGCTCTTTGACTTGCCAGATTTGACCTTTCCTTTTGTTGCTCATGTGCTTAAGGAAGGAAAATTACTCCACTACTATGTGGTGACTGGGCAGGATAAGGATAGCATTCATATTGCCGATCCAGATCCTGGGGTGAAATTGACCAAACTGCCACGTGAGCGTTTTGCGGAAGAATGGACAGGAGTGACTCTTTTTATGGCACCTAGTCCAGACTACAAGCCTCATAAGGATCAAAAGAATGGTCTGCTCTCTTTTATCCCTATATTAGTGAAGCAGCGTGGCTTGATTGCCAACATCGTTTTGGCAACACTCTTGGTAACCGTGATTAACATTGTGGGTTCTTATTATCTGCAGTCTATCATTGATACCTATGTGCCAGATCAGATGCGTTCGACGCTGGGGATTATTTCTATTGGGCTGGTCATCGTCTATATCCTCCAGCAGATCTTGTCTTACGCTCAGGAGTATCTCTTACTTGTTTTGGGGCAACGCTTGTCGATTGATGTGATTTTGTCCTATATCAAACATGTTTTTCACCTGCCTATGTCCTTTTTTGCGACACGCAGGACAGGGGAAATCGTGTCTCGTTTCACGGATGCTAACAGTATTATCGATGCGCTGGCTTCGACCATTCTTTCGATTTTCCTAGATGTGTCAACGGTTGTCATTATTTCCCTTGTTTTATTTTCACAAAATACCAATCTCTTTTTCATGACTTTATTGGCGCTTCCTATCTATACAGTGATTATCTTTGCCTTTATGAAGCCTTTTGAAAAGATGAATCGGGATACCATGGAAGCCAATGCGGTTCTGTCTTCTTCTATCATTGAGGACATCAACGGTATTGAGACTATTAAGTCTTTGACCAGTGAAAGTCAACGTTACCAAAAGATTGACAAGGAATTTGTAGATTATCTGAAGAAGTCCTTTACCTATAGTCGAGCAGAGAGTCAGCAAAAGGCTCTGAAAAAAGTTGCCCATCTCTTGCTCAATGTCGGCATTCTCTGGATGGGAGCTGTTCTGGTCATGGATGGCAAGATGAGTTTGGGGCAGTTGATTACCTATAATACCTTGCTTGTTTACTTTACCAATCCTTTGGAAAATATCATCAACCTGCAAACTAAGCTTCAGACAGCGCAGGTTGCCAATAACCGTCTGAATGAGGTTTATCTGGTAGCTTCTGAGTTTGAGGAGAAGAAAACGGTTGAGGATTTGAGCTTGATGAAGGGAGAGATGACCTTCAAGCAGGTTCATTACAAGTATGGCTATGGTCGAGACGTCTTGTCGGCTATCAATTTGACTATTCCCCAAGGCTCTAAGGTGGCTTTTGTGGGAATTTCAGGGTCAGGTAAGACGACCTTGGCTAAGATGATGGTTAATTTTTACGATCCAAGTCAGGGAGAGATTAGTCTGGGTGGTGTCAATCTCAATCAGATTGATAAAAAGACTCTGCGTCAGTATATCAACTATCTGCCTCAACAGCCCTATGTCTTTAACGGAACGATTTTGGACAATCTTCTTTTGGGAGCCAAGGAGGGGACGACTCAGGAGGATATCTTACGGGCGGTCGAATTGGCAGAGATTCGGGAGGATATTGAGCGCATGCCACTGAATTACCAGACAGAATTGACTTCGGATGGGGCAGGGATCTCAGGTGGCCAACGGCAGAGAATCGCTTTGGCGCGTGCTCTCTTGACGGATGCCCCTGTCTTGATTTTGGATGAGGCGACTAGCAGTTTGGATATTTTGACAGAGAAGCGAATTGTCGATAATCTTATGGCTTTAGACAAGACATTGATTTTCATTGCTCACCGCTTGACCATTGCTGAGCGGACAGAGAAGGTTGTAGTCTTGGATCAGGGAAAGATTGTCGAAGAAGGAAAGCATGCTGATTTGCTTGCACAGGGTGGCTTCTACGCCCATTTGGTAAATAGCTAGAAAGAGGAGAGGATGAAACCAGAATTTTTAGAAAGTGCGGAGTTTTATAACCGTCGTTATCATAATTTTTCCAGTCGGGTGATTGTGCCCATGTCCCTTCTGCTCGTGTTTTTGCTTGGCTTTGCAATATTTGCAGAGAAGGAGATAAGTTTGTCTACTAGAGCTACTGTTGAGCCTAGTCGAATCCTTGCAAATATCCAGTCAACTAGTAACAATCGCATTCTTGTCAATCATTTGGAAGAAAATAAGCTGGTTAAAAAGGGAGAACTGTTGGTTCAATATCAAGAAGGGGCAGAGGGTGTCCAAGCGGAGGCCTATGCTAGTCAGTTGGACATGCTCAAGGATCAAAAAAAGCAATTGGAGTATTTGCAAAAGAGCCTGCAAGAAGGGGAGAACCACTTTCCAGAGGAGGATAAATTTGGCTACCAAGCCACCTTTCGCGACTATATTAGTCAAGCAGGCAGTCTTAGGGCTAGTACATCGCAACAAAATGAGACCATTGCGTCCCAGAATGCAGCAACTAGTCAAACCCAAGCCGAAATCGGCAATCTCATCAGCCAAACAGAGGCTAAAATTCGCGATTACCAGACAGCTAAGTCAGCTATTGAAACAGGTGCTTCCTTGGCCAGTCAGAATCTAGCCTACTCTCTCTACCAGTCCTATAAGTCTCAGGGCGAGGAAAATTCGCAAGCTAAGGCTCAGGCAGTGGAGCAGGTTGAAGCGCAGCTTTCTCAGTTAGAATCTAGTCTTGCTTCTTACCGTGTTCAGTATGCAGGTTCAGGTACCCAGCAAGCCTATGCGTCAGGCTTAAGCAGTCAATTGGAGTCTCTCAAATCCCAACACTTGGCAAAGGTTGGTCAGGAATTGACCCTTCTAGACCAGAAAATCTTGGAGGTGGAGTCAGGTAAGAAGGTACAGGGAAATCTTTTAGACAAGGGGAAAATTACGGCGAGTGAGGATGGGGTGCTTCATCTTAATCCTGAGACTAGTGATTCTACCATGGTCGCAGAAGGAACACTGCTAGCCCAACTCTATCCGTCCTTGGAAAAAGAAGGGAAAGCCAAACTTACAGCCTATCTCAGTTCAAAAGATGTAGCAAGAGTCAAGATCGGTGATTCTGTTCGTTATACGACGACTCATGATACCAAGAATCAACTTTTCCTAGATTCTACTATTACAAGTATTGATGCGACAGCTACCAAGACTGAAAAAGGGAATTTCTTTAAAATTGAGGCGGAGACTAATCTAACTTCGGAGCAGGCTGAAAAACTTCGTTACGGGGTGGAAGGTCGCCTGCAGATGATTACAGGCAAGAAAAGTTATCTACGTTATTATTTGGATCAATTTTTGAACCAAGAGTAATGTTCGTGTTTTTAGAGTTAAATGATTTTAAAACTGTGAGAAAGATTCTTCTTGCAGTTTTTTCTTTATGATTTTTGATGTCACTACGTTATTTATTCGGTTAAATTCTTGTAATTTTAGGTTTTTTATGGTAGAATGTGCTCAAGTAATACGAAAGGCGAACTTTAAAATGTCAAAACAATTAATCTATTCGGGAAAAGCTAAAGATATCTATACAACTGAGGATGAAAATCTTATTATTTCAACTTACAAGGACCAGGCGACTGCTTTCAATGGTGTCAAGAAGGAGCAGATTGCAGGTAAGGGAGTGTTGAATAATCAGATCTCATCTTTTATTTTTGAGAAATTAAATGCGGCTGGTGTGGCGACTCACTTTGTGGAGAAACTTTCAGATACAGAACAACTCAATAAAAAGGTGGAAATCATTCCTTTGGAAGTCGTACTTCGCAACTACACGGCTGGTTCCTTTTCAAAACGTTTTGGTGTGGATGAGGGAATCGCCTTGGAGACTCCGATTGTCGAATTTTACTATAAAAATGATGATTTGGATGATCCATTTATCAATGACGAGCATGTGAAATTCCTACAGATTGCGGATGACCAGCAAATCGCCTACTTGAAGGAAGAAACTCGTCGAATCAATGAACTTTTGAAGGTCTGGTTTGCTGAGATTGGACTTAAGTTGATTGACTTTAAGCTAGAGTTCGGTTTTGATAAGGATGGCAAGATTATCTTAGCAGACGAATTTTCACCAGATAACTGCCGCTTGTGGGATGCGGATGGCAACCACATGGATAAGGATGTTTTCCGTAGAGGATTGGGAGAACTAACAGATGTTTACGAGATCGTCTGGGAGAAGTTGCAAGGTTTGAAATAATCTGTTTGCAACGGAAAACCTTCGTCTCTCAAATAAAAGGACTCAGGCTGAAAAGGTCCCCCAGACCTTTTCACTCCGTAGAGGATTGGGAGAACTAACCGACGTTTACGAAATTGTTTGGGAAAAGTTGCAGGGGTTGAAATAGCAACCTCAAGGTCGTTGGAACATTGTAAGAGCTGAAATAAAGGAATAAGAATTGATGGATAAACGTATTTTTGTTGAAAAAAAGGCTGATTTTCAGGTCAAGTCAGAGAGTTTGGTGAGAGAACTCCAGCACAACTTGGGACTTTCAAGCTTGAAAAGTATTCGCATCGTGCAAGTGTATGATGTATTTGACTTGGCAGAGGACCTGTTTGCACCTGCAGAGAAACACATCTTCTCTGAGCAGGTGACAGACCATGTTTTGGACGAAGCGGCTGTGCAGGCGGATCTTGCCAACTATGCTTTCTTTGCTATTGAAAGCCTGCCAGGGCAGTTTGACCAGCGTGCAGCTTCTTCGCAAGAAGCCTTGCTTTTGTTGGGAAGTTCGAGTGATGTGACGGTCAATACAGCTCAACTTTACTTGGTCAATAAAGATATTGATGCGACTGAGTTGGAAGCGGTCAAGAACTATCTGCTCAACCCAGTTGATTCTCGTTTCAAGGATATTACGGCAGGGATTGCCAAGCAGGAATTTTCTGAGTCAGACAAGACCATTCCTAAATTGGCTTTCTTTGAAAACTATACAGCAGAAGACTTTGCTCGCTACAAGGCCGAGCAAGGGATGGCTATGGAAGTGGATGATTTGCTCTTTATCCAAGACTACTTTAAGTCAATCGGGCGCGTGCCAACTGAGACTGAACTCAAGGTTTTGGATACTTACTGGTCTGACCACTGCCGTCACACGACGTTTGAGACTGAGTTGAAGCAGATTGATTTCTCAGCTTCTAAATTCCAAAAACAATTACAGGCAACCTATGATAAGTATATTGCCATGCGCGATGAGTTGGGGTGTTCTGAAAAACCGCAAACCTTGATGGATATGGCGACTATTTTCGGTCGTTATGAGCGTGCTAATGGACGTTTGGACGATATGGAAGTGTCTGACGAAATCAATGCTTGCTCAGTTGAAATCGAAGTGGACGTTGATGGTGTGAAAGAACCATGGCTCCTAATGTTCAAGAATGAAACTCACAACCACCCAACGGAAATTGAGCCATTTGGTGGCGCGGCTACCTGTATCGGTGGAGCCATTCGTGACCCATTGTCAGGTCGTTCCTACGTTTATCAAGCCATGCGTATTTCAGGTGCGGGTGATATTACAGCACCGATTTCGGAAACTCGTGCTGGTAAGCTGCCACAACAAGTCATTTCTAAAACAGCTGCTCATGGTTATTCTTCATATGGTAACCAGATTGGGCTTGCGACGACCTACGTTCGTGAGTATTTCCACCCAGGCTTTGTAGCTAAACGCATGGAGCTTGGTGCTGTTGTCGGAGCGGCTCCTAAGGGCAATGTTGTCCGTGAAAAACCGGAAGCGGGAGACGTGATTATCCTCCTCGGTGGTAAGACTGGACGTGACGGTGTCGGTGGTGCGACAGGTTCTTCTAAGGTTCAAACAGTTGAGTCCGTGGAAACTGCTGGAGCTGAAGTTCAAAAAGGGAATGCTATCGAAGAACGCAAGATTCAACGTCTGTTCCGTAATGGCGATGTGACTCGTCTTATCAAAAAATCAAATGATTTTGGCGCTGGTGGTGTTTGTGTGGCTATCGGTGAATTAGCAGACGGTCTTGAAATCGACCTTAACAAAGTGCCTCTTAAATACCAAGGCTTGAATGGTACAGAAATTGCCATCTCTGAATCTCAAGAACGGATGGCAGTTGTGGTTCGTCCTGAGGATGTAGATGCCTTCGTTGCGGAATGTAACAAAGAAAATATTGATGCTGTTGTAGTTGCGACAGTGACGGAAAAACCAAATCTAGTCATGCACTGGAATGGTGAAACGATTGTCGACTTGGAACGTCGTTTCCTAGATACCAACGGTGTGCGTGTCGTTGTTGATGCCAAGGTTGTGGACAAGGATGTCAAGCTTCCGGAAGCACGTCAAACATCTGCTGACACACTTGAAGCAGATACCTTTACGGTTCTATCTGACCTCAACCATGCCAGTCAAAAAGGCTTGCAGACTATCTTTGACTGCTCAGTCGGTCGTTCTACAGTCAATCATCCGCTTGGTGGTCGCTACCAACTCACTCCAACTGAGGCTTCTGTACAGAAATTACCAGTTCAACACGGTGTGACTCATACTGCGTCAGTCATGGCTCAAGGTTTCAACCCATATGTAGCTGAATGGTCTCCATACCACGGTGCTGCCTATGCGGTGATCGAAGCAACTGCTCGTTTGGTTGTTGCTGGTGCCAACTGGTCTCAGGCTCGTTTTTCTTACCAAGAGTACTTCGAGCGCATGGATAAACAAGCCGAGCGTTTTGGTCAGCCAGTAGCAGCTCTCCTAGGTTCTATCGAGGCACAAATTCAGCTTGGTTTGCCATCTATCGGTGGTAAGGACTCCATGTCTGGTACTTTTGAAGAATTGACAGTACCGCCAACCTTGGTCGCTTTTGGGGTGACAACGGTAGATAGCCGTAAGGTGCTTTCTCCTGAGTTCAAAACTGCTGGGGAAAACATCTACTGCATCCCAGGTCAAGCCCTTGCTACAGAGATTGATTTTGACTTGATTAAGTCTAATTTTGCTCAGTTTGAAGCCATCCAAGCTAACCACACAGTGACATCTGCGTCAGCTGTTAAATACGGTGGTGTGCTTGAAAGTTTGGCTCTTGCTACCTTTGGAAATCATATCGGTGCAGAGGTAATCTTGCCTGAACTTGAAACGGCTTTGACAGCTCAATTAGGTGGATTTATCTTCACATCGCCTGAAGAAATCGCTGGAGTAGAGAAGATTGGTCAAACGAAAGCAGACTTTACACTGACTGTAAACGGTGTGAAGCTAGATGGACAGAAACTTGACAGTGCCTTCCAAGGGACATTGGAAGAAGTTTACCCAACAGAATTTACTCAAGCGAAAGAACTTGCTGAAGTACCAGCTGTGGCATCAGATGTTGTGATTAAAGCCCAAGAAAAGGTTGAAAAACCTGTGGTTTACATCCCAGTCTTTCCAGGAACCAACTCGGAATATGACTCAGCTAAGGCCTTCGAAAAAGAAGGCGCAGAGGTTAACTTGGTACCATTCGTGACCTTGAACGAAGAAGCCATTGTCAAGTCAGTTGAAACTATGGTTGACAACATCGGCAAGGCTAACATTCTCTTCTTTGCAGGTGGTTTCTCAGCTGCAGACGAGCCAGATGGTTCAGCTAAGTTTATTGTCAACATCCTGCTCAATGAAAAAGTGCGTGCAGCTATTGATAGCTTTATCGCCCGTGGTGGCTTGATTATCGGTATCTGTAATGGATTCCAGGCTCTCGTAAAATCAGGTCTTCTTCCATACGGAAACTTTGAAGATGCCAGCAGTACGAGCCCAACCCTCTTCTACAATGATGCCAACCAACACGTGGCCAAGATGGTGGAAACTCGCATTGCCAATACTAACTCACCATGGCTTGCTGGAGTGGAAGTTGGTGAGATTCATGCCATTCCTGTTTCGCACGGTGAAGGGAAATTTGTCGTGACGGCTGAGGAATTTGCAGAGCTCCGTGACAATGGACAAATCTTTAGCCAATACGTTGACTTTGATGGAAAACCAAGTATGGACTCTAAGTACAATCCGAATGGTTCTGTCCATGCCATTGAAGGAATTACCAGCAAGAATGGTCAAATCATCGGTAAGATGGGGCACTCAGAACGTTATGAGGAAGGTCTTTTCCAAAATAT
This sequence comes from Streptococcus sp. 1453, assembly GCF_013276955.1. Taxonomy (NCBI): domain Bacteria; kingdom Bacillati; phylum Bacillota; class Bacilli; order Lactobacillales; family Streptococcaceae; genus Streptococcus; species Streptococcus sp. 1453. The sequence goes on along the minus strand of NZ_VMLZ01000020.1, from coordinate 35,087 downwards.
CCCAGGAAATAAAGACCAGCACCTCTTCGCGTCAGCGGTTAAATATTTCACTGGAAAATAAGACTTGCAGATTTTCTAATAGATAGTATCAGTAATGTAAAAGTCATGTAGATTTAGCTCTTGGTGATTACAAATGAAAATTAGGTATAAAAAATGACATACGAAGTAAAATCTCTTAATGAAGAATGTGGTGTTTTCGGTATCTGGGGACATCCAGATGCTGCTAAGTTGACCTATTTTGGTCTCCACAGTCTTCAACACCGTGGTCAGGAGGGGGCGGGAATCCTCTCCAATGATCAGGGGCAATTGAAGCGCCATCGTGACATGGGGCTTTTATCAGAAGTGTTCAGAAATCCAGCTAATTTGGATAAATTGACAGGAACTAGTGCGATTGGGCATGTTCGTTACGCGACTGCTGGCGAAGCTTCTGTAGATAATATCCAGCCCTTCCTCTTCCGTTTTCACGATATGCAGTTTGGCTTGGCTCATAATGGGAATCTGACCAATGCAGCCTCTCTCAAGAAAGAACTGGAACAAAGAGGAGCGATTTTCAGTGCGACTTCGGACTCGGAAATCTTGGCTCATCTCATTCGTCGCAGTCACAATCCTAGCCTGATGGGCAAAATCAAGGAAGCGCTCAGCCTTGTCAAAGGTGGTTTTGCCTATATCTTGCTGTTTGAGGACAAGTTGATTGCGGCTCTTGACCCTAATGGCTTCCGTCCCCTTTCGATCGGTAAAATGGCTAATGGAGCGGTGGTGGTTTCCTCTGAAACTTGTGCTTTTGAAGTCATTGGTGCAGAGTGGATTCGTGATTTGAAGCCAGGTGAGATTGTGATCATTGATGACAAGGGAATCCAGTATGATAGCTATACAGATGATACTCAGTTAGCAATCTGTTCTATGGAGTATATCTATTTTGCTCGCCCTGATTCTAACATTCATGGTGTCAATGTCCATACGGCACGTAAACGTATGGGTGCCCAATTGGCGCGTGAATTCAAGCATGAGGCGGATATCGTGGTCGGTGTACCCAATTCTTCCCTCAGCGCAGCCATGGGCTTTGCGGAAGAGTCCGGGCTACCAAATGAAATGGGCCTCATCAAGAACCAATACACCCAACGCACCTTTATCCAACCGACTCAAGAATTGCGGGAGCAAGGTGTGCGGATGAAACTATCTGCTGTTTCTGGTGTTGTAAAAGGCAAGCGTGTGGTTATGATTGATGACTCTATTGTACGTGGAACAACCTCTCGTCGTATCGTTCAGCTCTTGAAAGAAGCGGGTGCAACTGAGGTTCACGTTGCTATTGGCAGTCCAGCGCTAGCTTATCCATGCTTCTACGGGATTGATATCCAGACCCGTCAGGAGCTGATTGCAGCCAATCATACGGTTGAAGAAACTCGCCAAATCATTGGTGCGGACAGTCTGACCTATCTTTCTGTTGAGGGCTTGATTGAGTCGATTGGGATTGAAACAGATGCGCCAAATGGTGGTCTCTGTGTCGCTTACTTTGACGGTGACTACCCAACACCTCTCTACGACTATGAAGAAGACTATCGTAGAAGTTTGGAAGAAAAGATCAGTTTTTACAAATAGATGACAGATTCTCCATTAAAGAAAAGGAATATAAAAATGACAAAAAATGCTTATGCTCCACGTCTCACTACTGACTAAAAGCTAAAGCATTTGTCAGTAGACGCTTTCTCCTATGGGGCAAAGCTAGAGCCCTGACTAGTATTTTTATACTCTTCGAAAATCAAATTCAAACCACGTCAGCTTCACCTTGCCGTACTCAAGTACAGCCTGCGGCTAGCTTCCTAGTTTGCTCTTTGATTTTCATTGAGTATTAGATAAAATAATTGTTTATCTAAAAATACGTCGCAATCTTCTCAAAGAAAAGGAAAAATAAAATGGCAAATAAAAATGCTTATGCCCAGTCTGGCGTGGATGTTGAAGCGGGTTATGAAGTTGTTGAACGAATCAAAAAGCACGTGGCTCGTACGGAGCGTGCAGGTGTTATGGGAGCTCTTGGTGGTTTTGGTGGTATGTTTGACCTTTCAAAAACAGGTGTCAAAGAACCTGTCTTGATTTCAGGAACTGATGGTGTCGGAACCAAACTCATGTTGGCTATCAAATACGACAAGCACGATACTATCGGTCAGGACTGTGTGGCCATGTGTGTCAATGATATCATCGCTGCGGGTGCGGAACCCCTCTATTTCCTTGACTACGTAGCGACAGGGAAGAATGAACCAGCTAAGCTAGAACAAGTTGTCGCTGGTGTGGCAGAAGGTTGTGTGCAGGCAGGCGCTGCCCTCATTGGTGGGGAAACGGCTGAAATGCCTGGCATGTACGGCGAAGATGACTATGACTTGGCTGGTTTTGCGGTCGGTGTGGCTGAAAAATCTCAAATCATTGACGGTTCAAAGGTGGCAGAAGGAGATGTTCTTCTCGGACTTGCTTCAAGTGGGATTCATTCCAATGGTTACTCTCTCGTCCGTCGTGTCTTTGCGGATTACACAGGTGAGGAAATCTTGCCAGAATTGGAAGGCAAGCAACTCAAGGAAGTTCTTCTTGAGCCGACTCGTATCTATGTCAAGGCTGTTTTGCCACTCATCAAGGAAGAGTTGATCAACGGCATTGCCCACATCACTGGTGGTGGCTTTATCGAAAATGTCCCTCGTATGTTTGCAGCTGACTTGGCTGCTGAGATTGAGGAAGACAAGGTTCCAGTTTTACCGATTTTCAAAGCCCTTGAAAAATACGGTCAGATCAAACACGAAGAAATGTTTGAAATCTTCAATATGGGTGTGGGGCTTATGTTTGCAGTTAGCACTGAGAATGTAGATCGCATCAAGGAATTGTTGGATGAACCAGTCTATGAAATTGGTCGCATCGTCAAGAAAGAAAACGAAAGTGTCATCATCAAATGAAAAAAATAGCGGTTTTTGCCTCTGGTAATGGCTCAAATTTTCAGGTGATAGCGGAACAATTTCCAGTAGAGTTTGTCTTTTCAGACCATCGTGACGCCTATGTGCTCGAACGTGCAGACAAGCTTGGCGTTCTGTCCTATGCTTTTGAACTCAAGGAGTTTGAGAGTAAGGCAGACTACGAAGCAGCCCTTGTCGAACTCTTGGAAGAGCACCATATTGACTTGGTTTGTCTAGCAGGCTACATGAAAATTGTTGGGCCTACTTTACTGGCAGCCTATGAAGGTCGAATTATCAACATTCATCCAGCCTACTTGCCAGAATTTCCAGGAGCTCATGGGATTGAGGACGCTTGGAATGCTGGCGTGGATCAGTCTGGTGTGACCATTCACTGGGTGGACTCAGGTGTGGATACAGGAAAGATTATCAAACAAGTGCGTGTGCCACGGCTGGCTGATGATACGATTGACAGTTTTGAAGCTCGTATTCATGAGGCAGAGTACAAGTTGTATCCAGAAGTAGTGAAGGCTCTATTTACAGATTGACTTTTTGTTGATTCATATGATATCTTTGATTCAAAATTGGAGTCAGTGCTTGTTGAATACGGCTTCAAACTGAGGTATTTGTAATGTTAGAATCTAAAAAAACAACTCGATATGTATTTTATGTCTATATGATGTTATTAACTTGGGGAATCTTATTTAAGTTTGAAACAAATCCTGAATTTATAGCATTTTTCTTAGCTCCAAGGTATATCAATTGGATTCCATTTTCAGAACCACTAATAGTAGATGGAAAAATTGTTTTTGCTGAAATGTTATTTAATCTGATTTCCTTTATTCCATTAGGTGTTTGTTTCCCTCTGATAAAAACTAATTTATCTAGTTTAAAAATAGTCGGGACAGGTTTCTTGATTAGTTTATTGTTTGAGTGCTTACAGTATATTTTAGCAATAGGTATAACAGATATAACGGATTTGGCTTTAAATACGCTAGGCGTCTGTGTAGGCTTGCTGATTTATCAAATTTTTATAAGAGTGTTCAAATCACAGACTAGAAAATGGGTCAATATCTTAGGTATGCTTAGCCTTGGTTTTGCTTATCTTATTTTACTGTTACTGGATTTAATTGGTGTTTAACTAATGATTAAAAAGGAGAATATAATGACTAAACGCGCCTTAATCAGCGTCTCAGACAAAGCGGGCATTGTTGAATTTGCCCAAGAACTTAAAAAACTTGGTTGGGATATTATCTCGACAGGTGGGACAAAGGTTGCCCTTGACAATGCTGGGGTGGAGACCATTGCGATCGATGATGTGACGGGCTTCCCAGAGATGATGGACGGTCGTGTCAAGACCCTTCATCCAAATATCCACGGTGGACTCCTCGCTCGTCGTGACTTGGATAGTCACCTGGAAGCGGCCAAAGACAATCAAATCGAGCTTATCGACCTTGTGGTAGTTAACCTTTACCCATTCAAGGAAACGATTCTCAAACCAGATGTGACTTATGCTGATGCGGTGGAGAATATCGATATCGGTGGTCCATCTATGCTTCGTTCTGCAGCGAAGAACCACGCTAGCGTAACGGTTGTGGTAGATCCAGCTGACTACGCTGTGGTTCTTGACGAATTGGTAGCAAATGGAGAAACAAGTTACGAAACGCGTCAACGTTTAGCAGCAAAAGTTTTCCGACACACGGCGGCTTATGATGCCTTGATTGCAGAGTATTTTACAGCTCAAGTGGGGGAAAGCAAACCTGAAAAGTTGACTTTGACCTATGACCTCAAACAGGCTATGCGTTACGGTGAAAATCCTCAACAAGATGCAGACTTTTACCAAAAAGCCTTGCCAACAGACTACTCGATTGCTTCGGCTAAACAGCTCAATGGTAAAGAATTGTCCTTCAATAATATCCGTGATACGGATGCTGCCATTCGTATTATTCGTGATTTCAAAGACCGTCCAACCGTTGTGGCTCTCAAACACATGAACCCATGTGGAATCGGTCAGGCTGATGACATCGAGACTGCTTGGGACTACGCTTATGAGTCTGACCCAGTGTCTATCTTTGGTGGAATTGTCGTTCTCAACCGTGAGGTAGATGCTGCGACAGCCGAGAAGATGCATGGTGTTTTCCTTGAAATCATCATCGCACCAAGCTATACGGATGAAGCGCTAGCTATTTTGACTAATAAAAAGAAAAACTTGCGTATCCTTGCCTTGCCATTTGATGCTCAAGAAGCTAGCGAAGTGGAAGCAGAATACACAGGTGTTGTCGGTGGACTTCTGGTACAAAACCAAGACGTGGTCAAAGAAAGCCCAGCTGACTGGCAAGTGGTGACCAAACGCCAGCCAACTGAGACAGAAGCGACTGCTCTTGAGTTCGCTTGGAAAGCTATCAAGTACGTCAAATCAAATGGTATCATCATCACCAATGACCACATGACACTGGGTGTTGGCCCAGGTCAAACCAACCGTGTGGCTTCTGTTCGTATTGCCATTGACCAAGCTAAAGACCGTCTGGACGGTGCTGTTCTTGCTTCGGATGCCTTCTTCCCATTTGCGGATAATGTGGAAGAAATCGCCAAAGCAGGAATCAAGGCCATCATCCAGCCAGGTGGATCGGTCCGTGATCAGGAATCCATCGAAGCGGCGGATAAATATGGCTTGACCATGGTCTTCACAGGAGTGAGACATTTTAGACATTAAGAACGTTAAAGGGAAGAAAACAGTTTCTTTCTTTTTTTGCGTAAAAATGCGGAGTGAAACAAGATTAAAACGAACGTTTGTGATATAATGTTATTAAATAATTCGCAAAAGAGGTTGAAAAATGAAACTGCTTATTGTAGGTTCAGGTGGTCGTGAACATGCGATTGCTAAGAAGTTGCTTGAGTCAAAAGAGGTAGAAAAGGTTTTTGTTGCTCCTGGGAATGATGGGATGACTCTGGATGGTTTGGAATTGGTAAATATCTCTATTTCCGAACATTCTAAATTGATTGACTTCGCAAAGGCCAACGATATTGCTTGGACCTTCATTGGTCCAGATGATGCCCTTGCTGCTGGAATCGTAGATGACTTCAACCAAGCTGGGCTCAAAGCCTTTGGTCCGACAAGACTGGCAGCGGAACTGGAGTGGTCCAAAGATTTTGCCAAGAAAATCATGGTCAAATACGGCGTTCCGACAGCATCCTATGGCACATTTTCCGACTTTGAGGAAGCCAAGGCCTATATCGAAAAGCAGGGTGCGCCTATCGTAGTCAAGGCGGATGGCTTAGCGCTTGGAAAAGGTGTCGTTGTTGCTGAGACGGTTGAGCAAGCAGTCGAAGCCGCTCACGAGATGCTTTTGGACAATAAATTCGGTGACTCAGGTGCGCGTGTGGTCATCGAGGAATTCCTTGACGGTGAGGAGTTCTCTCTCTTTGCCTTTGTCAATGGTGATAAGTTCTACATCATGCCAACGGCTCAGGACCACAAACGTGCCTACGACGGGGACAAGGGCCCTAACACTGGTGGGATGGGGGCCTATGCACCAGTTCCACACTTGACACAGAATGTAGTTGACACGGCAGTGGAGACTATTGTCAAGCCAGTCCTTGAAGGGATGATTAAAGAAGGTCGTCCTTATCTGGGAGTTCTTTACGCAGGTCTTATCTTGACAGTTGACGGGCCGAAGGTCATCGAGTTCAATGCTCGTTTTGGAGATCCCGAAACTCAGATTATCTTACCTCGTTTGACATCGGACTTTGCACAAAACATTACTGACATTTTGGATGGCAAGGAGCCGAAGATCACGTGGCTGGACAAGGGTGTGACTCTGGGTGTGGTTGTCGCATCCAACGGTTATCCGCTAGACTATGAAAAAGGTGTCAAGTTGCCAGCCAAAACCGATGGTGACATTATCACCTACTATGCAGGGGCTAAGTTTGCTGAAAATAGCAGAGCACTGCTGTCAAACGGTGGACGAGTTTATATGCTCGTTACCATAGCAGATACCGTCAAAGAAGCCCAAGCCAGCATCTACCAAGAACTATCCCAACAAAAAATAGAAGGACTCTTCTACCGAACAGATATCGGAAGCAAGGCAATTAAGTAAAGATATAAGAATAACGCGACGCAGTCGCCAAATACGATAATGGTCGTCGTGGTGAAAAGACCAGAACAGTGAATGTTCTGGTCAGGGGGAAACTTTGAGACCTTAGGCTCAAAGTTTAGGAATGAAACCGAAGATTTGCTTCCGTTCCTTACAACCTAAGGTGATTGTTGAAAAAGAGGAAAAAGGAGAAGAAATGAAACTCGTAATTTCCATTATCATGGGCTCAAAATCCGACTGGGCAACCATGCAAAAAACAGCAGAAGTCCTAGACCGCTTTGGTGTAGCCTACGAAAAGAAAGTTGTTTCTGCCCACCGTACACCAGACCTCATGTTCAAGCATGCAGAAGAGGCACGTAGCCGTGGCATCAAGGTTATCATCGCAGGCGCCGGAGGCGCAGCCCATTTGCCAGGTATGGTAGCTGCCAAAACAACACTTCCAGTTATTGGTGTGCCCGTTAAATCTCGTGCTCTTAGCGGTGTGGACTCACTCTACTCTATCGTACAAATGCCGGGCGGTGTGCCTGTTGCGACAATGGCTATCGGTGAAGCAGGTGCGACCAATGCGGCTCTCTTCGCCCTCCGTCTTCTTTCGGTAGAGGATCAGGATATCGCGACAGCTTTAGCAGATTTCGCAGAAGAACAAGGAAAAATTGCAGAGGAGTCGACGAATGAGCTCATCTAAAACAATCGGAATTATCGGTGGCGGCCAGCTGGGTCAAATGATGGCTATTTCTGCTATCTACATGGGCCACAAGGTTATCGCGTTGGATCCTGTGACTGATTGCCCGGCCTCTCGCGTGGCGGAAATCATCGTGGCTCCTTATAACGATGTAGACGCCCTCCGTCAGTTGGCTGAGCGTTGCGATGTCCTCACCTATGAGTTTGAAAATGTCGATGCTGACGGTTTGGATGCTGTCATCAAGGATGGACAACTCCCTCAAGGGACAGACCTGCTCCGCATTTCACAGAATCGCATCTTTGAAAAGGATTTTCTCTCAAATAAGGCACAAGTCACTGTGGCGCCTTATAAGGTTGTGACTTCTAGCCAAGACTTGGCGGAGATTGACCTGGCCAAAAACTATGTCCTCAAGACTGCGACTGGTGGCTACGATGGGCATGGACAAAAGGTCATTCGTTCAGCAGAAGATTTAGAAGAAGCCTATGCGTTAGCCGAGTCAGCAGACTGCGTTTTAGAGGAATTCGTCAACTTTGACCTGGAGATTTCGGTTATCGTATCAGGAAATGGCAAGGATGTTACGGTTTTCCCAGTTCAGGAAAATATTCACCGAAACAACATTCTTTCAAAAACCATTGTGCCTGCTCGCATTTCTGAGAGTTTAGTAGACAAGGCCAAAGCCATGGCAGTGCGAATCGCAGAACAGCTGAACTTGTCTGGAACTCTCTGTGTGGAAATGTTTGCGACTGCTCATGACATTATTGTCAATGAAATCGCCCCACGGCCACATAACTCTGGGCACTATTCTATTGAAGCCTGTGATTTCTCGCAGTTTGACACCCATATTTTAGGTGTTCTCGGAGCACCATTACCAGCCATCAAACTGCATGCCCCAGCTGTTATGCTCAATGTCCTCGGTCAGCACGTCGAGGCTGCTGAAAAATATGTCGCAGAAAATCCAAGCGCCCACCTCCACATGTATGGTAAAATAGAAGCGAAGTACAACCGCAAGATGGGACATGTGACTTTGTTTAGTGATGTGCCAGATAGTGTGGATGAGTTTGGGAAAGGGATAGATTTTTAGGTGAAAAAAATAATAGTATTAATAATAGTTGGTATTGCTTTTTACTCTATTCTTCTTGGCGTAGTGGTATCAGAAATATTTCAGAGTTTCTTTATATTGATTGTTTCAAATGTAATACTTGATTATTTTTATGAAATATTTGTAGCGTCGCACAAAATTACTAGTAGCATGAAATTCAGAGATGATTTTAATTCAGATTATTTTGATTTGTACTGGAATTTATCAAAAAATAGAATTCAGTTATTACTAAATTTAGCTTTATTTTCGATCTCTCTTAAATCTCTTTTTTCTGATAACATAGATATTATGAATAAATTTTTATTTTCAGTTATCTTGTTTGTTTTTGGTTTTATTGTTTGGATTATTTTATTACATATCGGAAAAAACCAAAAAATAATATTTGACTTGATGATGAAAAAACAATTAAACTATTCTGCTTATACTTCTGAAGAAATAAAATTAATCAATAATATCAAGCATAATATGTAACAATTAAATTTATTTTCAGGGATTTTTGTTGAAGGAATATGTTTACAGTAATCGTTGATACTAGCAAAAGAAGACAAGTTATTACAGATAAAAGATAAGGAATTTTAAATGAAAAAAACAGATAAGTTTAAAAATAATAGACTTTTCGATGATTTTGAGGGAATTAGTTTCAAAACAATTACTAATCAGGATAACTATGAGTTTATTACTCTCGAAACGTATATAATTGATTTGTTTAAACAATATATCAGTGTAATTAATGAAAGTCTAGAGTATTTTACTTATTATCGCGGAGATATTCTGAATTTGATGGAAGAAGATACTCAGGTGTTTTTAGAGAAGAAATTAAATAAATTTTTCATTGTTGGTCAAAAAGGGGTAAATTTTTACAGAGAAAATGAAGTTTGTTTAGATGATGAGATGAGCCAAATAGTTAAACATATTGATGGGGAGAGCGATTCAGAATTCAAAAAATATAAATCTAAGTTTATTTCGGTATCTGTCGGAGATTCTAGTCTTGAAATTGCACAAGAATATTCTAAGGGTTGTAATAACCCGAAAGGTGAGGGTTTAATTATTTTTGGATTTGAGGAAATTAATAATATGCTTGATCCCTCTCAACTGTATAGTTTCCCTAAGGAACTCTTAGAGTTATCAGATAGTGAGGGGGAAGTTTTACTTAGAGAAATAATTTACCCAGATAGTATTTTTGGCTTGTTTAGTATTTGTGATGGTCGTAAGAACTTTATTATTAATCCGTGGTTAGTTAATCGTTTAAAACAACTTAAAGATATTAAGAGTACTGATCGGAAAGATATAATAAAAGAAAAACCATTTTTCAAGATTAATCAAGTTAAATTTGATGAGTATCTTGAAGAATTAAATATGAAACGATATGCTATTCGTTATAGGAAATAATAATTAGTCGACTTACTTTATTGCACGAGTTGGAAAAATAAAATCATTTTATACTTATCTCTTAAACAAATATAGAAGTATATATTGAAAGTAAATTATTTAAGAATTTTGTTTAAATTTTTATAGTATTTTTAATTTAATAGATATGGAGAAACAACATGATCAACCGTTACTCTCGCCCTGAGATGGCGAACATTTGGAGTGAAGAAAATAAATACCGTGCTTGGCTTGAGGTGGAAATCTTGGCTGACGAGGCATGGGCTGAGTTGGGGGAAATCCCTAAGGAAGATGTGGCTTTGATTCGCGAGAAGGCGGACTTTGACATCGACCGTATTTTGGAGATTGAGCAGGAGACTCGCCATGATGTGGTTGCCTTTACACGTGCAGTTTCTGAGACTCTTGGCGAAGAGCGCAAGTGGGTCCACTACGGCTTGACTTCTACTGACGTGGTGGATACTGCCTACGGTTACCTTTACAAGCAGGCCAATGACATCATCCGTCGTGACCTTGAAAATTTCACCAACATCATCGCTGATAAGGCTAAGGAGCACAAGTTCACCATCATGATGGGTCGTACCCACGGTGTGCATGCTGAGCCGACAACTTTTGGTCTTAAATTGGCGACTTGGTACAGCGAAATGAAGCGCAATATCGAGCGTTTCGAGCATGCGGCTGCTGGTGTGGAAGCTGGTAAGATTTCTGGTGCGGTTGGTAACTTTGCCAACATCCCGCCATTCGTTGAACAATACGTCTGCGATAAACTTGGTATCCGTGCTCAAGAAATCTCTACACAGGTGCTTCCTCGCGACCTTCACGCTGAGTATTTTGCAGTCCTTGCTAGTATCGCGACTTCAATCGAACGCATGGCGACTGAGATTCGTGGTTTGCAAAAGTCTGAGCAACGCGAAGTGGAAGAATTCTTTGCCAAAGGGCAAAAAGGTTCTTCAGCAATGCCTCACAAACGCAACCCTATCGGTTCTGAAAACATGACAGGTCTTGCGCGTGTTATCCGTGGTCACATGATTACAGCCTATGAAAACGTCGCTCTCTGGCATGAACGTGACATTTCACACTCATCAGCTGAGCGTATCATCACACCAGATACGACCATTTTGATTGATTACATGCTTAACCGTTTTGGAAATATTGTCAAAAACTTGACAGTCTTCCCAGAAAATATGATCCGCAACATGAACTCGACATTTGGTTTGATTTTCAGCCAACGCGCTATGTTGACCTTGATTGAAAAAGGGATGACCCGTGAGCAAGCCTATGACTTGGTACAACCAAAAACAGCCTACTCTTGGGATAATCAAGTGGACTTCAAACCACTTCTTGAAGCAGATTCAGAAGTGACCTCACGCCTCACTCAAGAAGAAATTGACGAAATTTTCAACCCAGTTTATTACACTAAACGAGTGGATGACATCTTTGAACGTCTTGGATTAGGATAATTAGAATAAAAATCGAATTTCTATTACTCCATTTATAGGAGTAGCAGAACTTCGATTTTTATTTTGTCTTAAAGTGTTTTTTGATAAAAAGATCCCTAATATTTTAGTAAAATTTAAACAAATTTAATCTATCTTAATTTACATATAGAAAATATACTTTTAATGTCATATAATAATCATAGAAAAAGCCCAAGCGATTAGGCTCAGGCTTTCTTCTTAGTGATCACGGTCACATGAGATGAATTTAATCTTGTAATAATCAGATCGTTTGTAAGTTTCACTGTATCCTAAAACTTGACCAGTTGATTCGAGTTTGGTGATTTTAGTTTGTAGAACAGTAGGGAATTGTTCATCGACTCCGAGGACTGAAGCCGCATGTTCTGGAGTTGGAAAGACTATTTCATTGATTTCTTCAAAGTGTTCATCATTCATGTGAATGTGGTAGTCTAACTTGAAACGGTTATAGATAGAACTATAGTATTCAAGGTTTGGATAATTTGCGTTGATGTATTGTTCTGGGATGTAGGATGTATGGTAGATATAAACGACACCGTTTGATTCGCGGATACGTTCAATCTTGTAGTAAAATTGATCGCCGCGTAGACCCAATTTTTCCAAGTAAACGAGCTTGTTTCCGCGTTCAATTGAAAGAACAGTTACCTTATCATCTTTAGCATTAAAGAGTTCAATATCCGAAAACTCTACAAGCTTGTGTTTGCGTGCACGTGAAACGAAGGTTCCTTTTCCTTGTTGGCGGACAATATAGCCATCTTTAGCAAGGTCGTTTAAGGCGCGGACAACTGTGATAGAACTGACATCGTACATTGAAATGAGCTCTGCTTCAGTGTAAAATTTATCTCCACTGCTAAACTGCCCAGAGATGATTTTATTTTTTAATTCGTCTTTTATGTATTGATATTTGGGAATTGCCATATTTTTACCTCTATTTTCCTTCTCCATAGAAAATTTTACCATAAAAGCGAAAAAAATAGTAGTCTTTTGAATAAAAAATTAGAATAATAGTTTGAAAAATTAAGCTACATAAGCATTGCTCATATTTTATAAATGTATTTTATACAAAATTATTTTAGGTTCTATATTCTGAATTTAAAGAGCGTTTGAAATGGGTCTAAAAATGTTTGAAACTAATTGAACGTGTGTATAATAGTAAAATTACAGTAAATATTCCGACAATTTCTATTGACAATTCAAACAGATTGGTTTATAATTACTATAACAACAAATGAAAGCGTAAACTTTCGCAGTCAGAAGGTAGTTTTATGACACGATTTGAGATACGAGATGATTTTTATCTCGATGGAAAATCATTTAAGATTTTATCTGGCGCCATTCATTATTTTAGGGTTCCTCCAGAGGATTGGTATCATTCGCTCTATAACTTGAAGGCTCTTGGTTTTAATACGGTAGAGACTTATGTGGCTTGGAATTTACACGAGCCTCGTGAGGGTGAGTTTCATTTTGAAGGAGCTCTGGATTTGGAGCGATTTCTACAGACAGCGCAAGACTTGGGTCTCTACGCTATCGTTCGTCCGTCACCCTTCATCTGTGCGGAATGGGAATTCGGTGGTTTACCAGCCTGGCTCTTAACCAAGGATATGAGGATTCGTTCATCAGATCCAGCCTATATTGAGGCTGTCGGTCGCTATTATGATCAGCTCCTACCACGATTGGTTCCACATCTGTTGGACAATGGTGGCAATATCCTCATGATGCAGGTTGAAAATGAGTATGGTTCTTACGGAGAAGATAAGGCTTACCTGAGAGCGATTCGACAGTTGATGGAAGAGCGTGGCGTAACCTGTCCACTCTTTACATCAGATGGTCCTTGGAGAGCTACTTTGAAAGCGGGAACCTTAATCGAAGATGACCTCTTTGTAACAGGGAATTTTGGTTCTAAGGCACCTTACAACTTTTCACAGATGCAGGAATTCTTTGATGAGCATGGTAAGAAATGGCCGCTCATGTGTATGGAGTTCTGGGATGGCTGGTTCAATCGTTGGAAAGAACCGATTATCACACGGGATCCTAAGGAATTGGCAGATGCAGTTCGAGAGGTTTTGGAACAAGGCTCTATCAATCTTTACATGTTTCATGGTGGTACAAACTTTGGCTTCATGAATGGTTGTTCGGCTCGAGGGACTTTGGATCTGCCACAAGTTACATCTTATGATTACGATGCTCTTCTGGATGAAGAAGGAAATCCAACTGCCAAATATCTGGCAGTCAAGAAGATGATGGCAACACATTTTCCAGAGTATCCGCAGTTGGAACCCCTCTACAAAGAGAGTATGGAGTTGGATGCTATTCCACTAGTTGAAAAAGTTTCCTTGTTTGAAACTCTGGATAGCTTGTCAAGTCCAGTAGAAAGCCTCTATCCTAAAAAGATGGAGGAGTTGGGACAAAGCTATGGCTACCTACTCTATCGAACAGAAACAAACTGGGATGCAGAAGAAGAAAGACTTCGTATCATTGATGGTCGAGATAGGGCCCAGCTGTATGTCGATGGTCAGTGGGTTAAAACCCAATATCAGACAGAGATTGGGGAAGATATTTTTTATAAAGGTAAAAAGAAAGCGCTGTCTAGGATTGATGTCTTGATAGAAAATATGGGGCGTGTCAACTATGGACACAAGTTCTTAGCGGATACGCAACGTAAGGGAATTCGGACAGGGGTTTGTAAGGATTTGCACTTCTTACTAAACTGGAAACACTATCCACTCCCACTAGACAATCCTGAGAAAATTGATTTTTCAAAAGGATGGACTCAAGGACAACCAGCCTTTTATGCTTATGACTTTACAGTCCAAGAGCCAAAAGATACTTACCTAGACTTATCTGAGTTTGGTAAGGGAGTTGCCTTTGTAAACGGGCAGAATCTAGGACGTTTTTGGAACGTCGGCCCAACCCTCTCGCTTTATATCCCTCATAGCTATCTCAAGGAAGGTGCCAACCGCATCATTATCTTTGAAACAGAAGGTCAATATAAAGAAGAGATTCATTTAACTCGTAAACCTACACTAAAACACATAAAGGGGGAAAACTTATGACAATTGTAGGATGCCGTATCGATGGACGTTTGATCCACGGACAAGTAGCCAATCTTTGGGCTGGAAAACTAAATGTTTCACGCATTATGGTTGTAGACGACGAAGTTGTCAACAACGATATTGAAAAGAGTGGTTTGAAACTTGCGACACCACCAGGTGTGAAATTGAGTATTTTGCCAATTGAAAAAGCGGCAGCCAATATTCTTGCTGGTAAGTACGATAGCCAACGTCTCTTTATCGTGGCTCGTAAACCAGACCGCTTCCTTGGCTTGGTCGAAGCAGGTGTACCACTTGAAACCCTCAATGTTGGGAATATGTCTCAAACACCAGAAACTCGTTCTATTACACGTTCTATCAACGTAGTAGACAAGGATGTGGAAGATTTCCACAAACTGGCAGAAAAAGGTGTTAAACTTACTGCTCAAATGGTTCCAAATGATCCAATTTCAGACTTTTTGAGCTTATTAAAATAGGAAAAAATTTTTTAGGAGGTCATTGTTATGATACAATGGTGGCAAATTTTACTTCTCACTTTGTACTCAGCTTATCAAATCTGTGATGAGTTGACGATCGTTTCATCTGCAGGTTCCCCTGTATTTGCTGGTTTCATTACTGGTTTAATCATGGGAGATGTGACTACGGGTCTGCTTATCGGTGGTAACTTGCAACTGTTCGTTCTTGGGGTTGGTACCTTCGGTGGTGCTTCTCGTATCGACGCAACTTCTGGTGCGGTTCTTGCGACAGCCTTCTCTGTTTCACAAGGAATTGATGCACCGCTTGCAATTACTACAATCGCTGTACCAGTAGCAGCTCTCTTGACTTACTTCGACGTTCTTGGACGTATGACTACTACCTTCTTCGCTCACCGTGTGGATGCTGCCATCGAACGCTTTGACTATAAAGGTATTGAACGCAACTACTTGCTTGGTGCGATTCCTTGGGCTCTATCTCGTGCCCTTCCAGTCTTCTTTGCGCTTGCTTTTGGTGGTGCCTTTGTACAACATGTAGTAGACTTAGTGACAGAATACCAATGGATTGCAGATGGTTTGACACTCGCAGGACGTATGCTTCCAGGTCTTGGATTTGCAATCTTGCTTCGTTACCTTCCAGTTAAACGTAACCTTCACTATCTTGCTATGGGATTCGGTTTGACAGCTATGTTGACTGTTCTTTACTCATATGTAACAGGTCTTGGTGGCGCTGTTGCTGGTATCGTAGGTACTCTTCCTGCTGAAGTTGCTGAAAAAATTGGTTTCGTGAACAACTTCAAAGGTTTGTCTATGATTGGTATCTCTATCGTAGGTATCTTCCTTGCAGTGCTTCACTTCAAAAATAGCCAAAAAGTAGCTGTAGCAGCACCTTCTACACCATCAGAAAGTGGGGAAATCGAAGATGACGAATTCTAATTACAAACTAACAAAAGAAGATTTTAATCAAATCAACAAACGTAGCTTGTTTACTTTCCAATTAGGTTGGAACTACGAACGTATGCAAGCTTCTGGTTACCTTTACATGATCTTGCCTCAATTGCGTAAAATGTATGGGGATGGAACTCCTGAATTGAAAGAAATGATGAAAGTTCATACTCAATTCTTCAATACTTCACCATTCTTCCATACCATTATCGCTGGTTTTGACCTTGCCATGGAAGAAAAAGATGGTGTAGGTTCAAAAGACGCCGTTAACGGTATCAAGACAGGTTTGATGGGACCATTCGCTCCTCTTGGGGATACAATCTTTGGTTCACTTGTACCTGCTATCATGGGGTCAGTCGCAGCAACTATGGCTATCGCTGGTCAACCTTGGGGTATCTTCCTTTGGATCGCAGTTGCAGTAGCCTATGACATCTTCCGTTGGAAACAGTTGGAATTTGCCTACAAAGAAGGGGTTAACCTTATCAACAACATGCAAAGTACCTTGACAGCTTTGATTGACGCTGCATCTGTACTTGGTGTCTTCATGATGGGTGCTCTTGTAGCAACAGTGATTAACTTTGAAATTTCTTACAAGTTGCCAATCGGTGAAAAGATGATTGATTTCCAAGACATCTTGAACCAAATCTTCCCACGTTTGCTTCCAGCAATCTTTACTGCCTTTATCTTCTGGTTGCTTGGTAAGAAAGGTATGAACTCTACTAAAGCTATCGGTATTATTATCGTACTTGCTTTGGCTCTTTCTGCCCTTGGTCACTTTGCATTTGGAATGTAATTCCTTATGACCAAATCATTGATTTTGGTGAGCCATGGTCGCTTCTGTGAGGAGCTTAAAGGTAGCACAGAAATGATTATGGGCCCACAAGACAACATTTACACAGTAGCTCTTCTTCCAGAAGATGGCCCAGAAGACTTTACTGCAAAATTTGAAGCTGCTATTGAAGGATTGGATGATTTCCTAGTCTTTGCAGATCTTCTCGGTGGAACACCTTGTAACGTGGTCAGTCGTTTGATCATGGAAGGTCGTGACATCGAACTTTATGCAGGGATGAATCTTCCAATGGTGATTGAATTTATCAATGCGAGCCTTACAGGTGCAGATGTGGACTATAAGAGCCGTGCTGCAGAAAGCATTGTGAAAGTCAATGATCTGTTAGCTGGCTTCGATGATGACGAAGATGAATAAGATGTGACAACGTGAAAATCACAGGGAAAATAGGCGATAGAAGGATGGAGCGATGCTCCGACGATAATCGGTCTTTTTCCCAAAGATTTTAGTTGGAACTCGATTCAATTCATGTGACAACGTGAAAATCGTTAGAGCATTTTATATAGAATATACATGGGAATGGGGCTTACTCCCATTCCCATATTTGATAGAAAAAGAGGAACTCAATGCTACATTATACAAAAAAAGACTTGATTGAATTGGGTGCAGAAATCACTACACGTGAAATCTACCAACAGCCTGATGTATGGAAAGAAGCTTTTGAATCTTATCAAGCACAAGGTGAAGAAATTGCAGCCTTCCTACAAGGAATTGCGGATAAACATGACTATATCAAGGTTATCTTGACAGGTGCTGGGACTTCTGCTTATGTGGGAGATACCTTGGTGCCTTACTTTAAGGAAGTCTATGACGAACGCAAATGGAATTTCAATGCTATTGCGACAACTGATATCGTTGCCAATCCAGAAACTTATTTGAAAAAAGATGTGGCAACTGTCCTTGTGTCTTTTGCTCGTAGTGGGAACTCGCCTGAAAGTGTGGCGACTGTTGATTTAGCAAAAGCCTTGGTGGATGAGCTTTACCAAGTGACGATTACTTGTGCAGCAGATGGTAAATTGGCTCTTCAAGCCCACGGCGATGACCGTAATCTATTGCTCTTGCAACCAGCTGCTTCAAATGACGCTGGATTTGCCATGACTTCTAGCTTTACGTCTATGATGTTGACAGCTCTCTTGGTCTTTGATCCTACAGAATTTGCTGTGAAAGCTGAACGTTTTGAAGTTGTGACTAGTCTTGCCCGTAAAGTTTTAGACAAGGTAGAAGATGTCAAAGAGCTTGTTGATTCAGACTTTAACCGTGTCATCTACCTTGGTGCTGGTCCATTCTTTGGACTTGCTCATGAAGCTCAGCTAAAGATTTTGGAATTGACAGCTGGCCAAGTGGCGACCATGTATGAAAGTCCAGTTGGCTTCCGTCACGGTCCAAAATCTCTTATCAATGAAGATACAGTTGTTTTGGTCTTTGGTACAACGACAGACTACACTCGCAAGTACGACTTGGACTTGATTCGTGAAGTTGCTGGTGATCAGATTGCTCGCCGTGTTGTGCTTTTGAGTGATCAAGCCTTTGGTCTTGAAAATGTCAATGAAGTGGCACTTGGTTGTGGCGGTGTCTTGAATGATATTTACCGTGTCTTCCCTTACATCGTTTATGCCCAACTCTTTGCCCTATTGACTTCACTCAAGGTAGAGAATAAACCAGATACACCGTCTCCTACAGGTACCGTAAACCGTGTGGTACAAGGTGTTATCATCCACGAATATCAAAAGTAAGACAGTGTTTATGAATTCTTGACAAGAGGATTTGTAAATCATACAAGTAAACCATAGATTGTCAAGGCGCTTTCTATGGTTTGTTTGCTTGAGAGAAATAGTAAAAGGAGAACAGAATGAAAGCATACACAGAGCGTGTATTTGGAAATGTTGAGGGCAAGCATGTATTGGCCTATCGATTTGAAACTGACGGTGGCTACCAGCTTGAAGTTATGACTTATGGTGCGACCATCTTGCGCTATGTAACGCCTGATAAGGCTGGAAATTTTGCCAATGTTATCTTGGGATTTGATGACTTTGATAGCTATGTAGGCAATAGTCCCAAACATGGAGCTAGCGTAGGTCCTGTAGCAGGACGTATTGCAGGTGCGACCTTTGAGCTTAATGGCAAGACCTATGATCTTGAGGTCAACAATGCTAGCAACTGCAACCACAGTGGATCAACAGGTTGGGATTCCAGCTTGTTTGAATTGGTCGAGGTGAGCGACCATGGCTTGATCCTCTACACAGAGCGTACAGATGGGACAGGAGGGTTTCCTGGTAACCTCAAGATTTGGATCAGTTATCACTTGGAAGAAACTGGTGCCTACGAAATCAGCTACAAGGTAACGACAGATCAGGATACGCTGGTTAATCCAACCAACCACAGCTATTTCAACTTGTCTGGTGATTTCACGCAGACGATTGACTGTCATGTCTTCCAACTAAACACAGAGGGCATTTACCCAATTGCTCCCGACGGTGTTCCTGCAAAAACTCCAGATGCTACTCGTGATGTGGTCAAACACATCTACAATGGTGCCTTGTTGAAAGACATCTTTGCAGAAGAAGATGAGCAAATCCAACTGGTATCTGGTTTGGATCATCCATTTGCCCTTCCTGCAGGCCATGACAATGCTGGTTTTCTTTATGACCAAAACTCAGGTCGCTTCCTGCTCTTCAAGACAGAGGCTCCTTGCTTTGTAGTCTACACAGCAAATTTTGTGGATGAGAGTGTCATCATAGGAGGTCAGCCAATGGTACAGCACAATGGGATTGCCCTTGAAGCGCAAGCTTTACCAGATGCCATTCACAGTAACCTCAAAGACCAAGTCATCCTTAAAGCTGGTCAAACCTTCACAAGTAAGACACGTTATGAACTTGTTGTGAAATAAAGAATCATTGCGCCTACTTTTGGGATTTAGGAATAGGTAAGCAAAGACAAATAGTAGGAAAATATGATATAATTAAACGTTGAAAGGTATCTGTTAAGATAATATTCAAACTACAATAAGGAGTAAGAAAGAAATGAAGAAAATTGTATTTGCTAGTGCCTTGGCCTTGACCTTGGCAGGAGCAGTTTTGACAAATGATGTTTTTGCGAACGACAGACTGGTTGCAACACAATCTGCTGATGGCAATGTATTGACCTCAGAGGTGCTAAAACCTTCTAGTGGCAATGTTTTGGTTGGAATCAAGGGAGAATTTTTGCCTCCTCATCAACAATCTATTTTAGATGCTATCAATAAAATTCGTAAAGAAGCAGCGGATGAAGGTTTGGTAGATAAGTATGTTCCTGTCAAATGGTCAGTTGACCATGAGAAAACGGCTTTTGTACGCGCTGCTGAGGTATCTGTTGCGCTGAAGGCTGAACGTCTTTCAAGTAAAAACAACTGGACTGCCTTTCCATCTGGTAATAGCCTAAGTGGAGAAGCTTTAGATTTGAATCCTGAGGGATTTCTAAAAGCCATTGAAAATTGGCATGCTGAAAAGGCGAACTATGTGGCGAAAAAGAAAGATAAAACATCAAAAGAATTTTCATCTTATTATGAGAACTTGATTAACCCTAAATTTACCCATGTGGGTCTTGCTGCTTTTAAAAATGCAGCTAATCCTCAGAAAGCAGCAACCGTTGCTTTGGCTCTAGGAACTACGACTTCTTCAGAGGAATTGGCTGGTGGATATGGTTCTGCTGTTCAGTACACAGAAGTGACTGCTTCAAACCTTTCAACAGTTAAAAGTAAAGCTATAGTTGTAGAAACACCGCTGAAAGATTTCAGAAAATCTACGTCTGATCAGTCTGGCTGGGTGCAGTCTAATGGCAAGTGGTATTTTTATGAGTCTGGTGATGTGAAGACAGGCTGGTTGAAAACAGGTGGTCAATGGTACTACTTGAATGATCTAGGTGTTATGCAGACTGGATTTGTAGAAGTTGATGGATCGGTGTATTATCTAAGTAACTCAGGTGCTATGTTTACAGGCTGGGGAACAGATGGTAGCAGATGGTTCTACTTTGATGGCTCAGGAGCTATGAAAACAGGCTGGTACAAGGAAAATGGTACTTGGTATTACCTTGATGAAGAAGGGATCATGAAAACGGGTTGGTTTAAAGTAGGTCAACACTGGTACTATGCAAATGGTTCAGGCGCTTTGGCTGTTAACACAACAACACCAGATGGTTACCGTGTCAATGCTAATGGTGAATGGGTAAGCTAGGATGAACATGCCGACTGAGAGGTAAGTTATCCGTCTCACTAGCAACAAGAATGAACGATAAGAAAGAGGTTGATGGCGAACATTGACCTCTTTTTTGGAGTGTCTCGAGTCAGTTGCTACTTACTGAAAATAAGAACGAGTCATCATCCATCGCAAATATGCAAGACTATTCCTAATTCAGAAATCAACCTTTTGATATATGGTAATGTGAGTTTTATCTGCAATCGAAAAGCAAATACACACCTTGTCTTTGAAGTCAAGTGAGTATAAAAGAGAAACTCTAAGGGAGAGAATGTAAAGAAATACAAAAGTTTTCAAAACGATTTTCATAAAAACTTTGATAAAACAAATAAAATTCCGAACAAAAATGTAACAAAAATTTAATATAAAACACTTGACAAAGATTTGTGGGGGGGGGTATACTTAATATAAGTATAGTCTAAAAATGATTATCAGAAAAGAGGTAAATTTAGATGAATAAGAAAAAAATGATTTTAACAAGTCTAGCCAGTGTCGCTATCTTAGGGGCTGGTTTTGTTGCGTCTCCGCCAGTAACTGTGAAAGCGGAGGTGGCATCTACAGCATCTGCTTCATCTACCGTAGAACAGGCAAAGAGCAAGGTTGCTGAGGCAGAAAAAAAGGTGGCCGAAGCTCAGAAAAATTACGATGAAGCTCAGAAAAAAGCCGAAGAAAAGGCAAATGCCGTTAGAAAAATAGATGAAGAGCGGCAAATAATTAATGGAGAGCTGCAGAAAGCTTATCTTGAACTAAGACAAGCACAAGAAGAAAAAAATAAATATCCAAACCAACCGGAATACACTAAAAAATTTAATGAAGCGAATAAAAAAGTAGATGAAACAACAACAAAACAGAAAGCTAAGGATGAAGAATATACAAAAAAAATGTATGAGTCTATTCCTGAAGTCACCCCTCTGTTGAAAGAATTAAACACCGAAAAAGGCAACCTCGAAGTTGCCAAGCGACAACTTGAGGCGGCTGAAAAGGCTGAGAAAGAAGCCGAAGCAGCTGCTCAAAAAGAATTCTTATCTAATTTTGATAAAGCTTTAGAAACTACAGTTAAAGAATTAGAAGAAGATTTAAAAAATGCAAAAAATGATCCAGAATTAGAAAAACAAATTCAAGGGTTTATTGATGAATTAAAAAAACGAGCTGCAGATAAGAAGGCTGATTATGAAAAACGCTTCAAAGAAGGTCTAACTGCAGAAGCCGCTGAAAAAGAAATAGAAGAAAAAGCTAAAGAAGAGGAAGTTGCAGAAGAAAAAGAAGCTAAGGAAGAAGCAGCTGCCCAAAAAGAATTTTTAGCCAATTACGATAAAGCTTTAGAAGCTACAATTAAAGAGCTAGAAAAAGCTGATACGAAAAATGATCCAGAACTAGAAGCACAAAAACAAAAAACGATTGAAGCATTAAAGAAAGAAGCAGCTGAAACGAGAGCTAAAATTGTAGAAGGTTTCAAAAATGGATTAACTGCTGAAGATGCTGAAGAAGCAATAGATGAAGCTAATAAAAAAGCTGCAGAAGAAGATAAAGCTAAAGAAAAACCAGCTGAACAACCTCAACCAGCTCCAGCTCCTCAACCAGAGAAAACAGATGATCAACAAGCTGAGGAAGACTATGCTCGTAAATCGGAAGAAGCATATAACCGCTTGACTCAGCAGCAACCGCCAAAAACTGAAACTCCAGCACAACCTTCTGTTCCTGCAAGACCATCTAATCCGACATATGTGCCTTCATACCCTTCATATGTTCCATCATACAGCTCATATTCTGTAGTAGAACCAGCTAAACCAGCCACTCCAAAAACAGGTTGGAAACAAGAAAATGGTATGTGGTACTTCTACAATACTGATGGTTCAATGGCTACAGGATGGCTCCAAGACAACGGTTCATGGTACTACCTAAACGCTAATGGTGCTATGGTAACAGGTTGGCTACAAAACAATGGCTCATGGTACTACCTCAACAGCAATGGCGCTATGGCTACAGGATGGCTCCAATACAATGGTTCATGGTACTACCTAAACGCTAGCGGCGCTATGGCAACAGGTTGGGCTAAAGTCAATGGTTCATGGTACTACCTAAATGCTAACGGTTCAATGGCAACAGGTTGGCTTAAAGATGGAGGTACTTGGTACTATCTTGAAGCATCAGGTGCTATGAAAGCAAGCCAATGGTTCAAAGTATCAGATAAATGGTACTATGTCAATGGCTCAGGTGCTTTGGCTGTTAGCACAACAACACCAGATGGTTACCGTGTAAATGCCAATGGTGAATGGGTAAACTAAACCTAATATAACTAGTTAATACTGACTTCCTATGAGTATCCTTTAAAGTATTCCCTACAAATACCATATCCTTTCAGTAGATAATATACTCTTGTAGGAAGTTTAGATTAAAAAATAACTCTGTAATCTCTAGCCGGATTTATGGCGCTAGAGACTACGGAGTTTTTTGATTGGTAAAGAATGGCGGCACTCAAGAGACTCTTAGTTTGCTATTTGATTTGAAAATTACAAATTCTTTCTCTTCTTGGCATTTTTGGTCAGGGAAACCTGGTAAGTATTCTGTTCTTTAGTGAGGTAATTGATGACTTGAAAATCATCGGTTTGAGCCTTGAAATCCACTTCGTAGACAGTGGTGACTTGTTCTCCATCATTGCTGGTATCAATCGAGATGAGGTCTAACTCAGTACAGAATTGTGCCAGTCCAGATTGGATAGTTTGAAGTTTCTCTTCTTGGTTCGCAATTGTGATGGTTAATAGTCTGCGACGTTGGTGGTTGCTCTTGCTTTGTTGTTTCTCTAAAAGAAGCCATACCGTTAAGATAAAGATAGTGAAGAGAACAGCTAAGGTTAGGTAGCCTGTCCCTGCCGCCAGCCCGATAATCATGGCAAGAAAGATAGCAATTAGTTCCCGTGAGCCACTGGTGGCTGAACGGAAACGAATAAGGCTAAAGGTTCCTGCAACGGCGATGGAGGTTCCTAGGCTGCCATTTACTAGAAAGATGACCAAAGTCATCAAGCAGGGGAGTAGGGTCAAACTAACAGCAAATTCCCGTGTATAGAGGGTACGGTGTTTGTAAGCCCAGGTCAGCGCCAAACCTAAAATCAGGCTGACCAAGAGAGCCAGAAAGAGCTGGATAGGATTGGCAGTAGCAGTTGTGTCGTTGAAAATAGAATTGAAAAGATTAGACATAAGTAGTACCTACACTTTCTGTGCTTGGTCGTGGGCTATAGTCCAGCCCTTGAGACTTGTGGTAGGCGCAGCTGTATTTTGAAAATTTCTGCTCTACCAGTCTATATTGGTCGAGAATATCTTGTAGCCATTGGGGTTTTCTACCAGGTGCTTTAATTTCCATGATGACAATGTCCTCGTTTAGTAGAGGGAAACCGTCCTTTCCTGAAAATAAACTGACATTATCATCACGATAGGTTAGATTTTGGTCAATGGTGATACGAATTTTATTGTAGGGAAATCCGCTAATTTCTTTCTTTTCCTTGAGAGAAAAACGGTCGTAGTAAATATACATACGAGGGATAATGGCTTGCTGATATTCCTCTTGGAGTTGCTGAATTTTTTCAATCATCATTCGGTCCTTGATACTGCTATCCAGCTGTCCCTTGGTCATAAACTGGGTGATAGACTGGGGAGTCGATAAGAGACGATATTTTCGTCCGACACCAGCTCTGTCCTTAGATTTGATTTCTAAAAATACCTGACTATCAGGCTGGACTTGACTGAGATAGGTTCGCATCCGAATCTTTTCTTTACGCTTAGTACCTTGACCATCCTCCTGAATCATATCAAATTGCTCTGTATCAAAGTAGATGTTGGAAATGGTCGAAGTTGGATAATCATCCTCGACGAGGTATATTTTTAAGTCCTCTATTAAATTAGCCAAGTCAGCTTTGGCAACGACATATTTGGTTTCAATTCGTTTAAAGCTTGTTTCAATTGGTTTCATAAATCCTGTCTCCTTTATCAAACTATTTCAACACTCTATCTTATTAGCAGGTAGGTGTGTCTGGGCAAGTTGAACTTGCTTGTAATTAGTCTATGGAATTTTCCTAAAACTTTTGTTAAAGATAACTTAACTGAAACTGAACTTAAGAAAACTTTCAGAAAAAGTTTAGATTTTTTTCAGACTTCCCCTGTAAACTAAGCTCAAGCTAAATGAAGGCGAGGAAAAAAGTATGAAATCAAAAAAATGGACTCTAATCTTAACCAGTTTAACAGCTTTGACTTTGATGACAGCTTGTGGGCAGTCAACGACCAAGTCAAGTACAACTGCGGCGGCAGATACCACTGCCATCACAACTTCAGCTAAAAACAGTCAATCTTCTTATTTTACAGAAAAGGACTACGATACATCTTATGATGAAAATACAGCCTCTAAGATTGAATTGTCAGGCTCATCTGCAAGTGTCTCTGGAGACGGTGTGACAGTTTCTGGCTCAACAGTGACCATCTCAAAAGCAGGTACCTATGTCATTTCTGGTCAGTCTGACGGAGTGCAAATTAAAATTGCAGCTGATAAGTCTGATGATGTGAAGCTTGTCCTCAAAGGCGCGACCATGACCAATACAGATGCGGCTATTTCTGCTACAAGCGCCGGTCATGTCTATTTGACTCTGGCAGAGGGAACCACCAACAGTCTCTCTGATTCAAGCTCTAACAGTGATGAAAAGGCAAATGCAGCTCTCTTTTCTAAGGTTGATTTGACCATCAATGGCTCAGGAACTCTCAATGTGGATGGCAAGAAAAGCAATGCTATCAAGGCTAACGACACCCTCCACATCACAGGTGGAACCTTTAACATCACATCAGTTGGCGATGCCTTTAATGTCAATGATGAACTTAATGTCACTGGTGCGACCATGACGATCGATGCCAAGGAAGATGGTGTCAAAGTTGACAATGATGACGATATGACTGTCGGAAATATGTATTTGGCGAACAATACCATAACAGTCACAGCAGGCGATGACGGCATTCACGCTTCTGGCAACCTAGTGATTGATAGTGGTACTTACACCGTCAAGAATTCCACAGAAGGAATTGAAGGGAAAGCCATTACGATCAATGGTGGAGATATCAATGTCTACTCGACAGATGATGGGGTCAATGCAGCCAATAAAAATGCCCAGCAAAGTGACATTTACTTTACTATGACAGGTGGAAATCTAACTGTAGAAGTCGGTCAAGGAGATACAGACCCAATTGACTCAAACGGGAATATCACGGTTACCGGTGGAACCATTAAAATGACTGGTCAAACAGGTTTTGACTTTGATGGAACCGCGACCTATACAGGTGGGGATATCTACATCAACGGCGAAAAACAAACAGATATTGTCAATTCTATGCCTGGAGGCGGAGGTCCGAATAGAGGTCCTCAAGGCGGCGGTCCAGCCCCTGGCGAACGAGGATAAACAAAAACGAGGCTGGGCAAGAAGTCTTTGAAATCAGAAAAACGCATAGTATCAGGTCTTGAGAAACCTTGGTACTATGTGTTTTATTGTGGGGAGATTTACTTCATTTTCTCCTGAAGTCGACTTTTTGCCCAACATCGTTTTGTCCTGCTATTTGAGTTGTTCTACTTGACTCCAAGTAAAAAAGGAGCATAATGTTGTAATAAATAAAGTTACAATAAGAAGAACAAAGGAGAAATAGATGACCTACGCATACAATAGTAAGATTTATTTGGCAGAGGCAGTTTTAAATGTTAAGGATTTGGCAAGTCAGACTGCCTTCTATCATCAGATTCTAGGCTTGGAAATCCTTTCTCAGACAGAATCTGAAAGTATTTTAGGAGCTGGTGGAAAGGCTTTGGTTCATTTACTGAAAACAGACAGGCTAGCGGAGGTGCAAGATCACTATGGTCTCTATCACCTAGCTATCCTTTTACCAAGTCGTGAGGATTTGGCAAATCTGTTTAAGCATATAGCAGAGCTGCAAATTCAGCTAGTCGGTGGGGCGGATCATGGCTACAGTGAAGCAATCTATCTGGAAGATT
Organism: Streptococcus sp. 1453; assembly: GCF_013276955.1. NCBI lineage: Bacteria > Bacillati > Bacillota > Bacilli > Lactobacillales > Streptococcaceae > Streptococcus > Streptococcus sp. 1453. The sequence goes on along the minus strand of NZ_VMLZ01000020.1, from coordinate 7,868 downwards.
TAGAAGGGAACGGGATTGAAATTTATCGGGATAAGCCTGTAGAGGACTGGGATATTCGTGAGGATGGGCGCATTGTCGGAGTGACTGAAGCCTTATCTGCTCAAGAAATATATGAGATGGGATGTAAAGTAGAACCTTTTGAGATAGCCTCTACTACGCGCATGGGGCATATCCATCTTTCTGTCAAGGATAGTCAAGTAGCAAGCCAGTTTTATCAAAAGGTTTTAGGACTAGAGGATAAATTTAGTCTACCTAGTGCTAGTTGGATTGCGTCTGGAGATTATCATCATCATTTAGCAGTCAACGAGTGGGGAGGAAAAAGGCTAGCCAGACGTGAACAAGGATTACCCGGCTTAGCCTACTATGTCATTGAAGTCGCAAGCAAAAAAGAACTGTTAACGATTGCTGGAAGAGGACAAGAAGTTGAGGCGCCTATCAAGTGGCTGACATCAACTCGGTTAGAAGTGACAGACCCAGATGGAATCGTGACGCGTATCCGCTTAGCTAGATAGGATGTGATGAAAATCAGAGCATAAACTGTAGAAAGTGCTCCTTATCCTAGTCAGATATGTAGAAAATTTGATATGATAGTAGGAAATAAGGAGAAGAATACAATGACTAGTGAATACCAGAAAATGATAGCAGGAGAGGTTTACCGTCCATCGGATCCAGAACTGCGTGCCTTGGCTCAGGCTTCTCGCCAAAAACAGGCTGCCTTTAACAAGGAAGAAGACCCCTTAAAGGGAGCTGAAATCATTAAGGCTTGGTTTGGTTCGACTGGACAAAATCTATATGTCAATCCACGCCTAGTGGTCGATTATGGGGTCAATATTCATCTAGGGGAAAATTTTTATTCTAATTGGAACTTGACCATGCTGGATGTTTGTCCGATTCGTATTGGAGACAATGCCATGATTGGTCCCAACTGTCAGTTCTTGACTCCACTTCATCCGCTGGATCCACATGAGCGTAATTCAGGTATTGAGTACGGTAAGCCTATCACAATCGGAGACAATTTCTGGGCTGGTGGTGGCGTCATTGTCCTGCCTGGAGTCACACTTGGAAATAATGTCGTCGCAGGAGCAGGGGCAGTGATTACCAAGTCCTTTGGGGACAATGTTGTATTAGCTGGCAACCCTGCGCGCGTGATTAAGGAAATACCTGTGGAATAGAAGTAAAAAAGGAACAGCGGGTGTTGTTTCTTTTCTGTCATTCCCTTGTTCTTCTATAATGGAGAAAAAGGGAGTGGAGATAAAAACTTCTTCTATATTTTTTACCCAACCCACATTTACCTACTCTATATCTTAGCAAGTCTGCTTCATTGATCAATTTTAAATCATCTTGTAACTGGGATGCTTTTTGATGCAAGAAGTACTAGTGTAGGAGAGAGTTTTTGTGGATGACTAGATGATGTCAATGATTTTTTCTATTTATTTTCAGTCAAAGATGATACAATAGTAAGGTCGCAAACACTAGACTGCGCAGGCAGGAGGTGATCTTATGTGCGTTTTCATCGAACTTGTCTTGCTACCTATTCTTGCTGGTACACTAGCGAATGTCTTATCGGAGTGGCTTATCCGATTTGTAGCAAGCAAATGCGACAAGAAAAAGAAATAGCCTGAGCGCCTTGAGCAAGCGCAAAAAAACACCACTGGCGGCAACCGGTGGTGTTTTCTTATGTGCTTATTTCATCGAACTTTTAAGCAAGTCCATTGTACCATTAAAAAGAGTCTCTGTCAAAAATATTGTTATTGTATTGTTTCTCTCCTCAGTTTATCAGCCCCTCCTTGACACTCCGTCGATTTTTGATACAATAGTACAAAATTAGAGGAGGCAGGCTATGATTCAGAAACATGCGATTCCTATTTTAGAGTTTGATGACAATCCTCAGGCAGTCATCATGCCTGATCACGAAGGGCTGGACTTGCACTTGCCCAAGAAATGTGTCTATGCATTTTTAGGTGAAGAGATTGACCGCTATGCGAGGGAAGTAGGGGCGGACTGTGTCGGCGAATTCATTTCTGCCACCAAGACCTATCCAGTCTATGTCGTGAACTACAAAGGCGAGGAGATTTGTCTGGCTCAGGCTCCTGTTGGTTCAGCTCCAGCAGCCCAGTTTATGGATTGGTTGATTGGCTATGGTGTGGAGCAGATTATTTCCACAGGTACCTGTGGTGTGCTAGCCGATATAGAGGAAAATGCCTTTCTAGTCCCTGTTCGCGCTCTGCGAGATGAAGGAGCCAGTTACCACTATGTGGTACCTTCTCGTTATATGGAAATGCAGCCAGAGGCTATTGCTGCTATTGAGCGAGTTTTGGAAGTCAGAGGGATCCCCTATGAAGAAGTCATGACCTGGACGACAGATGGTTTTTACCGAGAAACGACTGAAAAGGTGGCTTATCGTAAGGAAGAAGGCTGTGCTGTTGTGGAGATGGAGTGTGCTGCGCTTGCGGCAGTAGCTCAATTGCGTGGGGTTCTCTGGGGTGAATTGTTGTTCACAGCAGATTCCCTAGCTGACTTGGACCAGTACGATAGTCGTGACTGGGGCTCGGAAGCTTTTGATAAGGCGCTAGAACTGAGTTTAGCAAGTGTTCACCTCCTTTAGTTGTGCTGACAAAAGGTCTGCTTTATCATAAAATGTCTAGCTCATACTTTGCGAAAATAGTGTTAAACGAGGTCATCTTCCTCTTTTTGGACGCATGTTGAGATTGGGAAAAATCTTTAAAATCAGAAAAACGCATCATATCAGGTGATGAAAACTTTGATACTATGCGTTTTTATTGTGGTAATATGAAATAAAATCTCAACAAATTGATTAGGTAAGTTACATCAATTTCTAGTAATGTTTGAGAAGTTGTAGCCTACTATTTCAGATTCAAAATGGTGTGTTTCATTTTCTCCTGAAAAGCATATAGAGTAGCTAGCGTTAACAGCTCCTGTCTTGTTTTTTGACTTACAGTCATATTATCATGAACTCTTGAACGAGGCTTGTTCTTGCCTAGGCTATCAACAAAAAGGTGGCATTTTTTAGGCTTGGTGTTAGTGGATTTTGCCTTATCCTATCTAAGTCATTTCGAGCTTTTTATGGTACAATGGATGTATGTTATTTAAATTATCTAAGGAAAAAATAGAGCTAGGCTTATCTCGTTTATCGCCAGCCCGTCGTATTTTTTTGAGTTTTGCCTTGGTCATTTTACTAGGCTCTCTTCTTTTGAGCTTGCCTTTTGTCCAAGTTGAAAGCTCACGAGCGACTTATTTTGACCATCTTTTTACAACTGTATCCATGGTCTGTGTGACAGGTCTTTTTACCCAGCCTGTCGCTGCCACCTACAATATTTGGGGTCAGCTCATTTGTATGTTCTTGATTCAGATTGGTGGTCTGGGGCTCATGACCTTTATTGGGGTTTTCTATATCCAGAGTAAGCAAAAGCTTAGTCTTCGTAGCCGTGCAACTATTCAGGATAGTTTTAGTTATGGAGAGACTCGATCTTTGAGAAAGTTTGTCTATTCTATTTTTCTCACGACTTTTTTGGTTGAGGGTTTGGGAGCTCTATTCCTCAGTTTTCGTTTTGTTCCTCAACTTGGCTGGGAGCGCGGTCTCTTTAGTGCTATTTTTCTAGCTATATCCGCCTTCTGTAATGCAGGTTTTGATAATTTTGGAAGTACGAGCTTGATTGCTTTTCAGACTGATCCCTTGGTCAATCTGGTCATCGCAGGCTTGATTATCACAGGTGGTCTTGGATTTATGGTCTGGTTTGACCTTGCTACGCATATAGGGAAAAAGAAAAAAGGGCGCCTACATTTTCACACCAAACTGGTTTTATTACTGACGTTGGGGCTACTAGCTTTTGGGACGGTGAGCAGTCTCGTTCTTGAATGGAACAATGCAGGTACGATTGGCAATCTCCCTGTTGCAGATAAGGTCTTGGTCAGCTTTTTCCAAACTGTCAGCATGAGAACGGCTGGTTTTGGGACAATTGATTATAGCATGGCTCGTCCTGTTACCTTATTGATTTATATCTTGCAGATGTTTCTAGGTGGGGCTCCAGGAGGAACAGCTGGAGGGCTCAAGATTACCACATTTTTTGTCCTCTTGGTCTTTGCGCGAAGTGAGCTTCTAGGCTTACCTCATGCCAATGTCGCTCGACGGACGATTGCGCCACGAACGGTTCAAAAATCCTTTAGTGTCTTTATTATCTTTTTGATGACCTTCTTGCTGGGCTTGATTTTACTAGGGATCACAGCCAAGGGAAATCCTCCCTTTATCCACCTCATATTTGAAACCATTTCTGCTCTTGGGACAGTCGGAGTGACGGCAAATTTAACTCCAGATTTAGGGAAATTAGCTCTAAGTGTGATTATGGTTCTCATGTTTATCGGACGAATTGGTCCCTTGACCCTGCTGGTCAGTCTAGCAGATTACCATCCAGAAAAGAAAGATATGATTCACTATATGAAAGCAGATATTAGTATTGGTTAAGAAAGGAAAGAGCATGTCAGATCGTACGATTGGAATTTTAGGCTTGGGAATTTTTGGGAGTAGTGTCCTAGCTGCCCTAGCCAAGCAGGATATGAATATTATCGCTATTGATGACCACGCAGAGCGCATCAATCAGTTTGAGCCAGTTTTGGCGCGTGGAGTGATTGGTGACATCACAGATGAAGAATTATTGAGATCAGCAGGGATTGATACCTGCGATACCGTTGTAGTCGCGACAGGTGAAAATCTGGAGTCGAGTGTGCTTGCGGTTATGCACTGTAAGAGTTTGGGGGTACCGACTGTTATTGCCAAGGTCAAAAGTCAGACTGCTAAGAAAGTGCTGGAAAAGATTGGAGCTGACTCGGTGATTTCACCAGAGTATGAAATGGGGCAGTCTCTAGCGCAGACCATTCTCTTTCATAACAATGTTGATGTCTTTCAGTTGGATAAAAATGTCTCTATTGTGGAGATGAAAATTCCTCAGTCTTGGGCAGGTCAAAGTCTGAGTAAATTAGACCTCCGTGGCAAATACAATCTGAATATTTTGGGTTTCCGAGAGCAGGAAAATTCCCCATTGGATGTTGAATTTGGACCAGATGATCTCTTGAAGGCAGACACCTATATTTTGGCAGTCATCAACAACCAGTATTTGGATACCCTAGCAGCATTGAATTCGTAAAAGAGGGAACTTCCCTCTTTTTTGATGCCCAAGATGGCAAAGAGAGACAGAAGCCTTGTATTCTAGTAAAAATTCTTCAAAGGCTGGACTTTATGGTAAAATAGAAAGAAGTGACAAGAGAGAGTAATACTCAATGAAAATCAAAGATCAAACTAGGAAACTAGCCGCAGTCAGCTCAAAACACTGTTTTGAGGTTGTAGATAAGACTGACGCAGTCAGCTCAAAACACTGTTTTGAGGTTGCAGATAGAACTGACGAAGTCAGTAACATATATACGGCAAGGCGACGTTGACGCGGTTTGAAGAGATTTTCGAAGAGTATAAGAAAAAATCAGTCCCCTAAAGGAGCAGATTATGAAGTTATTGTCTATCGCCATTCCTAGCTATAATGCTGCAGCCTATCTTCATTACTGTGTGGAGTCGCTAGTGATTGGTGGTGAGCAAGTTGAGATTTTGATTATCAATGACGGGTCTCAGGACCAGACTCAGGAAATCGCTGAGCGTTTAGCTAGCAAGTATCCTAACATCGTTAGAGCCATCTATCAGGAAAATAAAGGCCATGGCGGTGCGGTCAATCGTGGCTTGGCAGAGGCTTCTGGGCGCTATTTTAAAGTAGTTGACAGTGATGACTGGGTGGATCCTCGTGCCTACCTAAAAATTCTTGAAACCTTGCAGGAACTTGAGAGCAAGGGTCAAGAGGTTGATGCCTTTGTGACCAATTTTGTCTATGAAAAGGAAGGTCAGTCTCGTAAGAAGAGTATGAGTTATGAGTCAGTCTTGCCTGTTCAGCAGATTTTTGGCTGGGACCAGGTCGGAAATTTCTCCAAAGGCCAGTATATCATGATGCACTCGCTGATTTACCGGACAGATTTGTTGCGAGCGAGCCAGTTCCAATTGCCTGAGCATACTTTTTATGTCGATAATCTCTTTGTTTTTACCCCCCTTCAGCAGGTTAAGACCATGTACTATTTGCCTGTCGATTTCTATCGTTATTTGATTGGGCGTGAGGACCAGTCTGTCAATGAGCAAGTGATGATTAAGCGCATTGACCAGCAACTCAAGGTTAATCGTCTTTTAGTAGACCAGCTTGATTTATCTAAAGTAAGCCACCCTAAAATGCGAGAATATCTGCTGAATCACATTGAAATCACGACGGTTATTTCCAGTGCCTTGCTCAATCGAGCAGGCACAGCAGAGCATCTTGCCAAAAAACGGGAGCTGTGGACCTATATTCAGCAGGAAAATCCAGAGGTCTTTCAGGCCATTCGCAAGACCATGCTCAGTCGTTTGACCAAACATTCAGTCTTGCCAGCCCGCAAACTTTCTAATGTTGTCTATCAAATCACCAAATCTGTTTATGGATTTAATTAATATAAGTATTTTATAAGAGGGATTTAAGAAAAATTTTAACTTTTTCTTAGTCCTTTTTAATTTTAGGAGATTATACTAGAGTCATCAAATAAAGAAAAACTCTAAGGAGAATCCTATGAAATTCAATCCAAATCAAAGATATACTCGTTGGTCTATTCGCCGTCTTAGTGTCGGTGTTGCCTCAGTTGTTGTAGCCAGTGGCTTCTTTATCCTAGTTGGGCAACCAAGTTCTGTACGTGCCGATGTGGTCAATCCGACCCCAGGTCAAGTCTTACCTGAAGGAACATCGGTAGCGAAAGAGGGTGACTTACCAGAAACTCAAGGAGATACCGTTCTGACTGAAGTGAAACCTGAGGTCGTGGCTGGAAATACGAACTCACTTTCTACATCTACAGAAGGAACTGAAGTGAGCGAGGAAACAAGCCCTTCCCGTCTGGATACACTTTTTGAAAAAGGTGAAGAAACTCAAGAAAATCCAGAGCTAACAGATGTCTTAAAAAAAGCTGTAGATACGGCTGATGTGGATGGGACACAAGCAAGTCCAGAAGATATTAAAAAAGCTGTCGATGAGGATGTTAATGACACTATCGATGTTCCAGCAGCCTACCTAGAACAAGCCAAAGCTTCCGGTCCGTTCTTGGCTGGTGTAAATAAACCGCTTAAATACGAACTTTTCGCAGGCGATGGTATGTTGACTCGTCTCTTGCTCAAGGCATCTGACAAGGCACCATGGTCAGATAACGGTGTCGCTCAACACGAGAAAATTCCACCAGTGAAAAATTTACCTGATGGTAAGTATTACTATCAAGTATCTTTGAATGGTAACACTGAAGGTAAGAAGGATCAAGATCTATTAGATACACTTCGTACGAATGGTACAAATACCTATGAAGCTACCCTGACTGTCTATGAAGCAGACGGAGATAAACCTGATTTGACTAAGGTTGTCAAGACACGTAATGTCAATATTACTTTGAACGGTCTTGTAACAAAAAGCGATGTCAAATCTGCAGTTGAGAACAACGTTAAAGACAGTATTGATGTTCCAGCAGCCTACCTAGAACAAGCCAAGGGTGAAGGTCCATTCACAGCCGGTGTCAACCAAGTAATTCCTTATGAACTATTCGCTGGTGATGGTATGTTGACTCGTCTATTACTAAAAGCTTCTGATAAGGCTCCATGGTCTGATAATGGTGTAGCTAAAAATCCTGCTTTATCTCCATTAGGAGAAAATGTGAAAACAAAAGGTCAATACTTCTATGAAGTAGACTTAAATGGCAATACTGTTGGTAAACAAGGTCAAGATTTAATTGATCAGCTTCGCGCTAATGGTACTCAA
>NZ_VMLZ01000002.1:328-223657 GCF_013276955.1 Streptococcus sp. 1453 | reverse complement strand
CCTGCTTAGAGTTTTTTTAGTAAGAAAGCAATCAAGAGCGAACAGATAAAGACAACTGTTACAATAGCATGCTCCATCAAAAAAGTAAAACCGTAATAGATTTCCACAAAGCGTCTACCATTATCCGCATTGACTCCTCTTATAAAAGGTAGTGCAAAACTTAAAATAAAACAAAGTTCCAATATATAACGTTTTAAAATTTTCATAGTACACCTCCTATCAGTTGTGAACTAAAAAGCCCCCTTTATAAGCTTATAAATCAGTAGAAACTATCTCCTACTTCATCAATAAATTTGTCAACCTCTATCTACTTCTATTATACGATATTGGCTTACTATTATCAAGAAACCGCTTTATTTTTTTAGCTTTTTATGGTATGATAGACAAAATATCTAGGGGAAAACAAATGACCAACGAATTTTTACATTTTGAAAAAATCAGCCGCCAGACTTGGCAATCTTTACATCGAAAGACAACACCTCCTTTGACTGAAGAAGAATTGGAATCTATCAAGAGTTTTAATGACCAAATCAGTCTTCAAGACGTTACAGATATCTATCTCCCCTTGGCTCATCTGATTCAGATTTACAAGCGAACTAAGGAAGATTTAGCCTTTTCAAAAGGAATTTTCCTCCAACGTGAAAGTAAATCTCAGCCTTTTATTATTGGGGTTTCTGGGAGTGTTGCCGTTGGAAAATCAACAACCAGCCGACTATTGCAAACCCTGCTTTCTAGAACTGTAACTGATGCTAGTGTTGAGTTGGTTACAACTGATGGCTTTCTCTATCCCAACCAGACCTTGATTGAGCAGGGGATTTTAAATCGCAAGGGATTTCCTGAAAGCTATGATATGGAAGCTCTTCTCAACTTCTTGGACCGCATCAAAAATGGACAAGATGTAGATATTCCTGTCTATTCTCATGAAGTCTACGACATCGTACCTGAGGAAAAGCAAAGCGTTAAAGCTGCTGATTTTGTCATTGTTGAGGGAATCAATGTCTTTCAAAATCCACAAAACGAGCGTCTCTATATCACTGACTTCTTTGACTTTTCCATCTATGTAGATGCTGGAGTGGATGATATTGAGAGTTGGTATCTGGATCGTTTCTTGAAAATGCTGAGCCTAGCCCAAAACGATCCTGAAAGCTACTACTATCGTTTTACTCAAATGCCGATTGGGGAAGTGGAGTCCTTTGCCCATCAGGTCTGGACCAGTATCAATCTCACAAATCTACAAAATTATATTGAACCAACTAGAAATCGTGCAGAAGTGATTCTTCATAAAAGCAAGAACCATGAAATCGATGAAATTTACTTAAAAAAGTAATTTTCCCTTGTCAAAACGTAAGTTTTCAGATATAATGGTATAGTTAGTAAATATGGAGGTAAGAACATTGGCAAACATTAAATCAGCTATCAAACGCGCTGAATTGAACGTTAAACAAAACGAAAAGAACTCAGCTCAAAAATCAGCTATGCGTACTGCTATCAAAGCTTTCGAAGCAAACCCATCTGAAGAACTTTTCCGTGCTGCTAGCTCAGCTATCGATAAAGCAGAAACTAAAGGTTTGATTCACAAAAACAAAGCAAGCCGCGATAAAGCTCGTCTTTCAGCTAAACTTGCTAAATAAGAAACAGTCCATAGAGGCTGTTTTTTTGTCTCCAAATAGGAAAAGGTAGAAAATGAAAATCGCAATTATCGGATATTCTGGTGCTGGTAAGTCAACTCTAGCAGAAAAGTTATCTAACTACTACTCCATTCCAAAACTGCACATGGACACACTCCAATTTCAACCTGGTTGGCAAGACAGTGACCGCGACTGGATGTTAACCAAGATGAAAAACTTTCTCACCAAGCATGAAGCTTGGATCATTGATGGGAATTATTCTTGGTGCTATTACGAGGAAAGAATGCAGGAAGCTGACCAAATCATCTTTCTCAACTTTTCTCCATTGACCTGTCTCTTTCGAGCCTTTAAACGGTATCTCACATACCGAGGCAAGGTCAGAGAAAGTATGGCAGCTGGTTGTCAAGAACAATTTAATTGGGAGTTTATCAGATGGATTCTCTGGTATGGGAGAACAAAAAATGCTAAGGATAGATACCAATACTTAAACAATACTTACCCAGAAAAGATGCATATTCTCCATTCTCAAGCAGAGATTGATTGTTTTTTGCGATCTTTAAAAAAGTAAACAATATAGTAGCATTTCATTAAAATCAGCATGCACTGATTGACTAAAAAAGGAAGTTTTTCATCCAGAAAGTCTTCCTTTTTTCCTTTTATTCAACAATTAAAAATAACTCGAGCAATTTATAAATCAGCAATAAAATTCCCCTAGAAATGAAAAGAATCTTGTTCATAGTTTCTGAGTTCGTGATACAAAAAAACTGAAGGAAGTATAGTCCTACTTCTTTCAGTTTTTTATTGTCTCAATTTAGAAAAAACTTCTCCAATCTTACCTTCGATAACTAAATCAGCTTGGCTGTCTTGAGGAGTGCTAGACTTGTTGATAACGACAAGATTTGACCCTGAAAAATAATTGATTAGGCTAGCTGCAGGGTAAACAACTAAGGAAGTTCCACCAATGATCAACAAATCTGCTTGCTGAATGGCTCGAGCTGCGCGACTAAATACATCCATATCTAGCGCTTCCTCATAAAGGGTCACGTCAGGTTTGACCACCTTGCCACAATCTAAGCAGTAGGGAACTGGACCTCCAAGTTCCAAAAAGACAGTCAAATCATAAAAGCGATGACAGCCCAAACAATAATTACGATCTGCACTACCATGCAGTTTCAAAATTTTCTGAGATCCTGCCATTTCATGGAGACTATCGATATTTTGCGTCACAATCGCCTTTAATTTACCTGTTTTTTCCAACGACGCTAGATAATCATGTGCTAAATTCGGCTTGGCATCAGGATATACCAGATACTTTTTGTAGAAATCAAAAAAATCCTCTGGATAGCGCTCAAACATAGTGCGTGAAACCAGTTGCTCGGCAGTAAAATGGCGACCTAGTTTCAGACTATATATACCATCTGAACTACGAAAATCTGGAATATTAGACTCTGTAGAAACCCCTGCACCACCGAAAAAGACAATTCTCTGACTTTGATCAATAATACCTTGTAATTGTTCAATCTTATCCATTTTGTACTCCTAGGAATTTTCAAGTTAAAAAGTTGAAAGTCTTGACTTCTTCTCAACTTGGCTTCCAACTTTATTTGATTATGATTTAGATATTAAACTGACTAGTCTCGGTCCTTTGACACAATTAGGCTTTCTTCAATTTCCTTATTCTTACGATTCATTGTTGATAGTTATCATTTTGAGAACAAAAGAAATCATTCTGAATATAGCCTACCTTTAGTCTGCAATCAAGGTTTCTAATCCAACCTTCATCATATCGGTGAAGGTATTTTGGCGTTCTTCTGCAGTTGTGTCTTCGTCTGGATTGACCAAGCTATCAGAGATGGTCATGATAGCAAGCGCGTCAACATGGTGTTGGGCAGCAAGATAGTACAGAGCTGCTGCTTCCATTTCCACAGCCTTGACTCCCCATTTACCAAGCTCGATGTTCTTTTCGAAGTAGTTTGAGTAAAAGACATCAGATGATAAAACGTTCCCAACGTGGGTGGTCATACCGAGTTCTTTAGCGATATGGTAGGCCTTGTCCAGCAAATCAAAGCTAGCGATTTGTGGAAAATCGTACTGTGGCCAGTCATTGCGGACGATGTTTGAGTTGGTTGCAGCTGCCTGCGCCAAAACCAATTCACGGACGTGAACATCTTCATTCAAAGAACCCGCAGTTCCCACACGAATCAATTTTTTCACACCGTAGTCCACAATTAACTCACGCGCATAAATCGAAATAGATGGCATTCCCATCCCAGTTCCCATAACAGATACACGGTGACCCTTGTAAGTACCAGTGTAACCAAACATGTTACGCACTTCGTTAAAACAAACAGCATCTTCAAGGAAATTCTCCGCAATAAACTTAGCACGAAGAGGATCCCCAGGAAGAAGAATTTTATCAGCAATTTCACCCTGCTGAGCAGCAATATGGATAGACATAATATAAGATACCAAACCCGTCAAAAAGCAAAGGGAAAATAGGAGTTGGGTGCAGTGAGCGATGCTCGCTAGACCAACTATCTTTTTCCCACTGCTTTTAGGGTGGGTTCAATTCCTTTCTTTCTTAATTTTGATGACAACTAGGAGAATAGCACGGGTTCAATTCAAAACCAAACTACCCTCTCTAAGTTTTTAGAAAAGTTTTCCGCTCGTGTTCAAATCAAAACACACGCTCTACCTTTCTTTTTTGTATATTTAGGATAGCAACAGAGAACAAAGTAAAAATAGGAAACTGACGACGCATCGCAGATGCTAGACAGTTTATCTTTTTTACACAGTTCTCCGCCCGTATTCAGTTCAATGAATACAGTTAACCCATCCTTTCTTTCTTAATTTTGATGATATTGAGAAGATTAGACCGGCTTCAATTCAAACCCGAACTCCCCTTCTCTTCTGAGTTTTTAGAAAATTTTTCCGCTCGTGTTCAAATCAAAACACACGCTCTACCTTTCTTTTTTTTATTTTATTTTTATAGCTAGGAAAAATCGGATTCAATCATGACTCCGATAAACCTACTACATTTTTTTAAACAGTTATTGATAAATTGACGATAGTTTTTAATCTTTTAAGATAAATCTTTGATTAGAAGAAACGGTCGTTCTCTATCTTATTACTTTATTCTTTGACTTCTGACACAGTATGCTAGCCCAAGGAAAGTGGTCTAACATTTTTGCAAATTCATAGGCTAAAACAGCTGTTACTAAGAGATACGGAAGAGAATCCAAACCTAGCCCAGTGAAACCTATTACTAATCCAGTTGCAGACCAGCGAGCCCTCAAGGTCACAGACAAAAAGCAAACCGATCCCAAAAGCAAAATGCTTGGCTGACTGTCGAAACCTAGAATCATGCCCAAGAGAGCAGCTCCAGCCATCCCCAAGGCAAAAGATGGCGTAAGTGTACCACCATAGACCCCTGCCCACAGAGTAATAAGAACGACCAGCGCTTTTAGGATAAACAAGAGGAATACTGTTTTGCCATCGCTACCATTCAATACTTCCTGTGCCATCATACGTCCATTTCCAAGTAGATGTGGAAAATAACTTGCCAACCCAGCAAGAAAAAGAAAAGCTGTAGGCAATGTGAGAAGTATTCGTTTATCTTTTATTCTGTTTGAAGATACTTCTTTACTTAAGCGATCAAAAAGCCAAGCTAGTGGGGTTAAGAAAAGAAGTAATAAGGGAATAATCCATATTTCCTTTAATGACCATGTGATAGCTGGAATCTGGTAGAGAGCATGATCTGAAATAACCAAGCCTGCTATATAGGTTGAAACATAGGTAGTCAAACCGACTAAGACAAATCGTTTAATAGATAGAGCAATTCCTAGGGTTTCAAAAACAAAGAAGACACTTGTTAATGGAACCTGATAGACAGCTGCTAAACCAGCACCAGCACCACAAGCAAGGAGAAAGATTTGATCCTTCTTAGAGAGAGAACATATTTTTCCAATTGGTCCTGCAAATAGAGTTCCAATCTCTCGTGGCGCAGCTTCTTTACCAATAGGTGCTCCCCCTCCAACTGCAATAATTTGCCAAATTGAATGAAATAGCTGTTTTAAAAAATGAAGTTTGTATTGTGAAATCTCATACTTCATCTGTGCTTTAATGGAAAAAATCTGTGATTCTTTTTGCAAGAAATACCAGACCAAGGATGAGCTGACACCCACGATTATTAAACTTAATCCTATCCGCGGCGAGGAAACTCCATCTGTCAAGAATACAGTTTGATGCTCTGATTGACCAAAAGCTATCCCCTCTATTATCTTTAAAAGATAATGTAGAAAAATACCAGATAAACCTGAAACTATTCCTTGCAAAATTACTGCTAGGAATAATTTAAGATTATAAGGGATTTTCTGAAAAATACTCCTCAATTCTTTTAACATAGTAATAATTCAGCAAAAACGGCTTTAAGTACGCCTTTAAAATCACCTTTAACACACTCAGTCACTTCTATAACCTCTTCGTGGTTAATCTCTTCTTTGAAACCAGTAGTATAGTTAGTAATACATAAAATTCTTAGAAGTTTCAAACCTGATAGGCTACAGCAATAACTTCAGGAGCAGTTGACATTCCGACCACATCTGTTCCAAGCATCTTATAGGTACGAATTTCTACTCGTGTTCAAATTAGAACACCTCACTATACCTTTCTGTTTAATTTTGTTCTTTCATAGAAAGCTACCTGAGTTCTATTCAAGCTCAGGTAGTACTTTCTTATAAACTAGACAAACTAACTGTCATTGTACCATCAGATTACAAGACATCATCGTCACTCACCTTGGAATTCAATGTCGTACCCCAATGGGTAATTTTACGGTGGGGTTGAGCTAAAATTGGTCTGTTTTCATAGATTGTTTGCCATCTATTCCATAGTAGACCTGTCTTTTTCTCAATCTTAATTCGCAGATTTCTCATATTCTCTTTGATTGGGAGGTTGAGGACAAAACCTGCAGTCTGGTTGCGACCGTTTCCTTCCCAAGAACGACTACGAACAACTTGGTTTCCATCTTTGTCTACTGTAACTTCTTCCCAAGTGATAGAGTAGCGAGCAATGTAAGCTCCACTATGTTGAATTGTCAATGTTTTGTCTTTTGCAGGAGTCTGACTGATTGGTTGAACTGGCTTAGAAACTTGTGTCGCCGTCTCACCATTCGTAGCTATAAAGCGGAAAACTTCTACTTCTGCAAGACTGAGGGCTTGATTGTTCTTACGTAGTTGCACACGAACACGGCGTCCCAATTTCCCATTTAATTGAACATCCAAGCTCGTTCCGTCAAGTTTAGAAACATACTGTCTAGCAACTTCTTTCCCTTTTTCATCATACAAAATCACATCAAAGTCTGACAGACGTTTAGAAAGCTCTCCATCCCCACGGTTATGAAGTCGGACAAGTCCTACCTGTTCTGTACGACCTAAATCAACTTCCCACCAAGGCTGGTTTTCAAATTTTGTATGGGTAATTGATTGCTGGCTATAACTACTATTGGCATTGCCATCCAAGGCACGACTAGCATCTCCACCAAAATCAGTAGAACTTTGCTTAGCTTGTTTTTTCCAAGCGATATTCTCAGCACGATATACTTGGACTTCTGCAAGACTGAGGGCATTATAGCCTTCTAGCTCAATTCGGACATAGCGCGCTTTTTTATGGTTAATCGCAATTTGTGCTGATACATCTTTAAGAGATGTTATGCGTTTTCTCTCAATTTCTTTACCAAAACTATCTAAAAGAATGACATCAAAGTTTGCCAATCTATCCTGGGCAGTGTCTGTGCGGTTATAAATATTGATTTGGCGAATGGTTTCTTCTTTAGCCAAATCTACTTGCCACCAAGGTTTAGATTGGAAGTTGGTATGAGTGACAGAATTGTGACCATAGTTACCATCAACTTTGCCATCCACAGCTCTTCTAGCATCTCCTCCGAAAGCTGTCGAACTTTGACTAACCTGTTTTCCTAAGGCAATATTTTCCATTGGTTCAGCGCTTGGTTGACTAGCAGATTGAGGCAGAGCCTGTTTCTTAAAGAATCGCACTTTATCCAATTTCGGATCACGATAACCATGTTTATCCAAGGTAGCTCGTTTACCAATATTAAAGTTAGGAATATCATTCATTCGACTTTCAAAATAGCCACGAGAACGATGTTTAAAGCGTGAATTACCTGTAAATGTAACAATATCACGATCATTATGAATCAAGGGAGTCACAACATTATCATTATCAACCACATAATGCTTAATCTTTCCGCTAACAGCTAATTTACGGCTTTCCAAACCAACATCCCAGAAACCATTCTTAGCATTCCAAACAGTTCTGGAAGTAATCACTTTAGGAGCACTGAAAGTCGTCACTTTCCGTAATACATGGTTATAAAAATCAGGATATTTTTGGTAAGCTTCAACCGCTGCAATCTGAGCTAGGTAGCCTCCAAGAGAATGACCTGTCATATATAATTTCGTAATACTTGTATCCTTGGCTAATTCCCCAACAACCTTGCGGATATCATCCGCTTGAGCTGGTTTATTTCCACCTAATAAAACCAAATCTGCACTTAAATCCTTGGCGTCATTAACTCGCGTTCCACGAATAGCCAACATGTGCACCGTTCCATCTTTGAGATAAGGAAGGTCGCTCTTGGTCTCAAATAAGAAAGCATCCAAGCCACTATCTGTATGGTAGGCTTTTTTCATCTTCCAGAAAGGAGCCAATTCATTGTGCATAAGTTTGTATTCTTGACGGTCAAGATAGAGACTAGGGAAAGGATTCTTATGATCTAAAATTTTCTCAATATAATCATCGTCTCGATAGGCTAACTCCATAAAGAGAAGAGAATCACGGTCTGTGACATACCATTCTTTCTTATTGTCATCTTCTCCATCTGCCAAACCATCCCCATCACTGTCTGCTAGCAAGGGATGACTGTTATATCCTAGATAATCCTTACCATCTTTGTTGTACACATAAAGTTCATCTTTGTTTTTGATGCCATCTTGGTCATCATCCCCTTCCAAATCAAGAACTTTTTCACCATAGAGAGATTCATCAATCAAATCATTTTCTAAATGCAATTCCCCTTTGGAAATCTTCACCAAATCTTCTGCAGTTAGAGAACGAGTATTTGTTGGTTTTTCTGTCACAACTTCTTCTTTAGTTTCTTCTACAGGAGCATGAATAGGTGAGTCTTGAGCTGGCTCTGTTATCTCTACTTTTGACTCTTCCCTTTTGTTTTCAAGAACTTCACTTGCTTCCGGAAGCGGTTGAGGAGCTAGTCTTGACTCCTCTTTAAGAGGAGTTTCTAGTTTTGGAGCAACATTTTCCGGCTCTCTCAATTCTTCCTTAGAATCTAGCACTCTTGTTGCCACTTCAGATGTTACATCTTGCTTTAGTTCATTGGCTGAAATTCCAGCTGGAGCTAGAAATGCGAAGCCGACTGCAACAGATACAACTCCGATACTTAATTTTTTTATGCCAAAGCGCATAATTCGTTGACCAATTTTCATTATTCTTTATCTTTCTTTTCGTTTATTTGTAAGCAGACTCAAGCAAAATCTCCTTGTCCCCTATCTAGGACAAGACTGAGAAACTCAGAAAGTAAATTCATTCTTATCTCTTCTTATCATCCTAGTCTGCTTGGCTAGGAAGCTAATGCTAGTATCCTAGAATCTTGTCTTTCACAATGCTAACTATCAGACGCAAACATATCTATTCTTCCGCTTCTTTCAATTATAAGAGCAGGAAGAAGCTCATAGTCTACCGATGTTTCTTCTTTGTTCCGAATAGTCAACCATGAAAGGAAAGAGGCATTCCCCCTTTTAAATCTTTTTTCTTACAATTCAGCAAGAATCGCTTTAAGCAAGCCTTTGAAGTCACCTTTAACACGTTCAGTCACTTCTACAACTTCCTCGTGGTTGAGTTCTTCTTGGAAACCAGCAGCATGGTTAGTAATACATGAAATTCCTAGAACTTTCAAACCTGAGTGGGCTGCCACGATAACTTCAGGAACCGTAGACATACCGACTGCATCAGCTCCCAGTGTCTTATAGGCACGAATTTCTGCTGGTGTTTCATAAGTTGGACCAGTAACACCGATATAGACACCTTCATCAAGCTTGATACCAAGTTTTTTAGCCACTTCATGAGCAGTAGCACGGTATTCTGGTGTGTAGGCCTTAGACATATCTGGGAAACGAGGACCAAAGTCATCCAAGTTTTCACCCATCAATGGGTTCTGCCCCGTCATATTGATATGGTCTGAGATAGCCATCAAGGTACCAGGACCAAATCCAATACCACCAGCAGCATTGGTTACAATAACACCTTCACATCCAAGAACTTTCATGACACGTACTGGGAAAGTCACGACCTCCAGAGGATTTCCTTCGTAGAAATGGAAACGCCCTTGAAGAGCTAAGACCTTGCGACCTGCCAGGTCACCATATACCAATTTACCAGCGTGACCGACTACTGTAGAGCGGCCCCAGTTTGGAATCTCAGCATAGTCTACTACAACTGGATTTTCGATTTCTTCTGCCAATTCTCCAAGACCTGATCCAAGGATTAGACCAAACTCAGGGGCTTGGATTCCCTTTTCTTTCAGGAAAGCAGCTGTTTCATTGATTTTGTCTAAAAATGTCATTGTGTGTCTCCTTTATTATTATTTTTTAGCATTTGACCGATTTTGTCAAAAGTTTTAGCATTGCGAATGGTAATGTGGCGATAGAAAGGCATCTTGAGCAGATCCTTGTGATAGGCAGTTTTAGAGTAGGTTTCTTCAGAAAATTTCCCCCAGAAAATACCAAGTTTTCCAAAATGAAGAACTTCATCTTCCAGTTTTAAACTGTCTACTTTCTCGATGACTTGATCCACATCCAAACCCTCAGTGTAAAATAGGACGTCTTTTCGTTCCAAGTCTTCGCTCCACCAAGCTGGGAGATTTTCCACTTCTGCTTCATAGTCTTCCTGACTCAGTAAAGAAAAGCTCTGAATAAATGGATAATGGGCTTCAAAGAAAGTCTCTAATTTTTCAATCAATTGGGCTTTTAGCCCTGTCGAAGTAAAGAAAACATTGCCACTGTTGATGTAACTCTCAACCTTTTCCAGTCCCAAGTTTGTTAATTCTTGACAAAGCTCCGCCATGACGACCTTATTCTTACCACCAACATTGATGCCTCTAACCAGCAAAGCATAGCGCGTCATCTTATACCAATTTATCTAAGAAACTTTCCCCAATCATGGCAGTTTCCACACCAAAGTTATCCGCAACTGTTGCTGAAATATCTGCAAAATGTCCTACTGGAATGACACCATTTCCTTTAAAAGCAGGACTGTAAGCCAAAAGTGGGATATATTCGCGAGTGTGGTCTGTTCCTGCATACGTTGGGTCGTTCCCGTGGTCCGCAGTAATCAAGAGAAGGTCATCCTCTCTCATAGCTGCGATAATTTCAGGTAAGCGTTCATCAAACTCATGCAAACAATCACGGTAACCATGAGCATTACGGCGGTGGCCATAAAGGGCATCAAAGTCCACCAAGTTTGTGAATGAGAATCCTTTTTCAAACTCAGCAAGGCCCATGGTCTTCAATAGTGTATCAATTCCGTGGCTGTTGGACTTGTTGTGTCCCATGTCATGGTTGATACCAGCACCGTTAAAGATATCGTTGATTTTACCAACAGCGTAAGTATCGATACCAGCTTCGTTCAATTTATCCAAAACAGTCGGTGCAAATGGGGATACTGCCAAGTCACGACGGTTTGCTGTACGAGTAAAGTTGCCTGGTTCACCTACATAAGGGCGAGCAATGATACGACCTAGAAGGGCAGGACGCTCAAGTGTAATTGAACGAGCGTATTCACAGATACGGTACAATTCATCCAAAGGAATAATATTTTCGTGGGCAGCAATTTGCAAGACTGGGTCAGCTGAAGTATAGATAATCAACTCCCCAGTTTCCATCTGACGTGGTCCAAAATCATCGATAACAGCTGTTCCTGAGTAAGGTTTGTTGGCTTCACGAATGACCTTACGTCCTGAGAATTCTTCGATTTTTGTCAAGATTTCTTCTGGGAATCCGTTCCAGAAAGTATCGAAAGGCTCAGTAATATTGAGTCCCATGATTTCCCAGTGTCCAGTCATGGTATCCTTACCAAGAGATACTTCCTCTAATTTTGTTGCATATCCAGTTGGAGTGCTTTCTGCAGATACAGTCTTAAGAGGAGTTTCACGAGGAATATTTCCTAGACCAATTTTAGCCATGTTTGGCACATTCAAACCAACTGTTTTTGAAATGTGTCCCAGTGTGTCAGAGGCACCATCTGGAACCCCTGCATTGACAAAGTTATTGGCATCTGGTGCAGCTCCGATTCCTACAGAATCCAGTACTACCAAGTGAATACGATTAAATTTAGACATCTTATGCCCCCTTCTATTTTTCTTTTCTTGAGGTTAAAATCTGAACGCCATCTTGTCCAGCAACGATTACCTTATCCACCATTTGGTTGAATAAGCCGTGCTCCACGACACCAACGACATGGTCCAATTCTTGCCCGAAAGCAATTGGATCTTCGATGACATCCAAGGCAAGGTCAATGATAAAGTTCTGCATATCGGTCACAAAACGTTGGCCATCTTTTTCACGGAAACTTGGTTTGTAGCCAGCTCGTTCAAAACGACGAAAGACCTGTTCAGCGCCATACTGAACCACTTCTACTGGCAATTTAAAAGCACCTAGTTTTTCGACCAGCTTGCTTTCATCCACCACCCAAATATATTCTTTTGAGGGTGTCGCAACAACCTTCTCCATCAGAAGAGCACCACCACCGCCTTTGATTCCGTTAAACTGACTATCCACTTCATCCGCGCCATCAACCGTCACATCGACAAAGTCTACTTGGTCAATAGACTTGAGTGGGATATTAAGGCCTTCCGCCTGTTTACTAGTCACACTAGAAGTCGTTACAGCTGTAATCTGCAATCCTTCTTCCTTGATACGACGACCGATTTCTTCGACAAAATAATAGGCAGTCGAGCCTGTTCCAAGTCCAACGACCATTCCATCGCTCACGAACTCAGCAGCCTTGATACCTGCCATTTTCTTCAGATTTTCCACCGATTTACCTCCATCATTCTCAGTTCTTATTTTACTATGAAACCGCTTTTTATTCAAGTGAAAAGATCAAATTTACATTTTTCATCAATCTTTCTTTAAAAATATGCATTTTCTTTTTACCAAACGAATAAAAATGAGTTTATCTTTTATGTATTTGATTTGTTCATCTCTTTCCAGTTCCAAAAACAAGACCTTAACTTTGATACGTCTAGTTTAGCATTAAAGCAGGCTCATTGCAAGAACCATAAATTAAGAGAAGGAAGTAGATTTATCTGTCTATTTTAAACAAGTTTATCTTTGCTTACCCTCTCTTTTTGACAAATAATTTTCATTACTTTAGGAATACAATTACTAATTTCCGTTGGCAA
The DNA here is from genome assembly GCF_013276955.1 of Streptococcus sp. 1453. NCBI lineage: Bacteria > Bacillati > Bacillota > Bacilli > Lactobacillales > Streptococcaceae > Streptococcus > Streptococcus sp. 1453. The sequence continues at coordinate 210,535 of NZ_VMLZ01000002.1, read as the reverse complement.
AACCACATAATCTTCTTGAGCTAGTTCTTGGGCTATGGCTGAATGAAGATGGGTCGCTACTGCCACACGCTCGTAGAGACTGGCCTGTCGGAATTGGCCCACAAATCCTGCAATCATTCCAGCCAAAGTATCTCCCATTCCCCCAGCCGCCTGATAAGGACCGCCAACCTGTAACTGGTAATAATCAGACTGGCCAGCTTGCCAAATACGAGTAGCTGGACCTTTCTCTACCAAAATTGTTCCTTGAGGGAAAGAAGTTAGGACACTAGCCGTTGCATCTTCCTTTTGCTTTTCAATAGCAATACCAGACAGTTTTTCCCATTCTTTTTGGTGGGGAGTTAGGATAAGCTGGCTAGACGGAAATGACAAACTTGTTCTAGCAAGAATGGTCAAGGCACCTCCGTCTACAATCAAAATCTGATTTTGGTTTAAATTAACAAAGACCTGTTTGACTAGATTTTCTCCAAAAGCATCGTCTCGTAAACCAGGTCCCAGCAAGACAACTTCTGCCTTCTCCAATTGCTCTTTTAATAATTGCTGGTCTTGAAGAGAAAAGGCCATGGCCTCAGGTAAATGGCTGTGCAGAGCTGGAATATTTTCCCTGTCCGTTCCAACGGTCACCAAACCAGCTCCACTTTTAACAGCTGCCAAAGCGGCCATGATGATGGCACCACCATAAGGATAAGTCCCACCAAGCAACAGCAGACGACCATAGTCTCCTTTATGACTTGTACGAGAACGTTCAATAATAACTTTTTCTAGTAAGGTTTGATCAATCACTTTCATCGTTTTTTCCTCTCGCATTTATTATACAACAAAAAAGAGGCGCAGACCTCCTTATTAAAAATTAAAAAATTTAAAATTTATATTTAGTTACTAATCCAACAAAATGAGATTTGTTCTTAAGCACATAATGTATTCTTCGATTTTTCTCTCCAGCTCATCTTTATTTTCTTCCAAGGCAGGATAAAACCCTGTAACTCCGTATCCAATCATTTTGTACAGAGCGATAAGGCGGTAACTATTTTCCGATTTTTTATTTACTATATCAGATTCATTTGCAATCTCTTCCATATTGCATAGTTTCTCAAAAGTTTGTCTGTTTGCAATTTTTTGATAAGACTTCCACATTTCCTCTTCTGTTTATCGCTTCGGTTAGGCGTTGACCAAGCCTTTTTCATTTGTGATATCCGAATATTTTTATCATCCTTGCTGCTAAAACTTATCAGTGATAACAACACATTCTTCCCAAAAGCTATACAAAAAAATCATATTTAAAAACTAATTCATAGCCTAACCGCACCTCATATTTATAGTCGGATATTTTAATATAAAGAGGAGTATCACAACAAACTATTCTATTTAATGGAACAATTACCCCTTTAACTTCTAATTTTCAATTTTCATTATCTCTACCCAAAAATAATAAAACATTTTTCAATATCATCATATTCATAAGGAATACTAAATTTATTAAGCATACACTCTATTTCTGTTTTTTTATCAGTAACACATATCTTTGGCTCAATTAAACGTCCTTGACCAAGAACTTTCTCAAATTTACTTCTAATTTTAAACCATTCAACAATTCTCATATTCATATGAAAAAAATGTTCATCAGCATCAATCGTCCAATACATGCTAGGCTCTTCTTCATCAAAAAACGTCTTATATTGTATCGGGATGTCTCTCATGTTCTCCATGATGGAATCTATAAGTTCTTTCCATTTTGTATTGTTCATAAAAGAGGTTAGATTTCTTTCTTCAAGAACCTGTTTAATTTTTTCTTTTTCAGTTTTTTTGTTGTTATATTTCCCATTTTCAATTTCGTCTATAATGTGTTGCATTACAGATAACACTCTATCATCTATTCTTTGATAAACATAAGATGGCGATATACATTGTTTATCTCTTTGTACATAATACCACCCGTAATGCACCCAACCAGTAACTATAAAATGGAAATCTCCCTCCCAACTTATATCGAAATAAATTCTATCTTCATCATTAGAACTACTTATTTTGATAACTCCACTTCTCGGATTTAGTTTTTCACATAAAATATCATTTATTAGTTTCATCTATCACTATTTTTACTTACACCTTCAAATTTACCAGTCTGTTTCTAATACAAACATTTTATTCTTCAAACTTTTCCTCAACATTAAAAATCACTTCACAATCGCAACCAGCACCATTTTCTCGCAAAAATTCTATAACCTTTTCAATATCCGCATTTTTATCTTTCAAAAACTCATTTGTTAAAGAAAAATCGTGATTACACTCTACCGTTTCTGATTTATCATTTAGATAATCAAATAATTCATAAAATAATTTCTTTTCCATCGGTAAGTTCTCTTCAAATTCTTCCATTTGTTTGACTTGATATTCTTGTAACAATTTTCTCTTCTCAAATTTGTTCATGAGCTTTTCTCCTTTATAAAATTATTGTTTTAAATCGTTTATTTTTTTACCTTATACACCATATCTCCGCTATTCCAAACATACATAATTGCCGACACTGGTCGTTTCCCATCTTCCCGAAGCCATCCTGTATATGTGGTTGTGTTGCCATAATAGCCTTCAATAATGATTTCAAATTCTGAGTCTGTATATTCATCTATAAATTGTTGTAAACCAATAGACTTTCCATTGAAATGTCCTTCACTCAAGATTTTGTTAAATATCAATACATCACACAGGTCGATATCACATTTTTTAAAACATATTTCACCTGGGTATGATTTTCTTTCACCTTCCACAAATTCATATATTTTATTAACTTTTAACGTCAAAGTTTCGTTGTGATATTTGATTTCTTTCACCCTGCTATCATGAAGGCTGAAAAGAATGTTGCTACTTCTATCGTGTATAAACTTCATACTGTTCCTCATAATTTCACCTTAAAATCTAGTTATTTAGCTACTTTTTTACATAAAAGGTCGCTCTTCCTTTGCCATGTCTTTCAATGTACGATTCCTCAGTTAATTGCTTAAGCATATTTTCAATTGTAGCCTTTCCTACACTTGGAACTAATTCCATCATATCGCTTTTAGTAAATTTACCTAATTTCCTATCAATTGCATTTCTAACAAGTTCAATTGTAGGCACTTTTTCGTCTACATAATCAACCCTTTCTTCAAAATCAATATAAGCAGCTAATATCGTTCTAAGAATATATTTTATAAACGGCACAGAATCTTCTTTGTTTTCATGCCAACCTATCCCACTTTTTTCTAAAGCTATATAATAACTGTCTTTATTTTTTTCTATTTTACTTTCTAAACTGATATATTTCCCAATTACATATCCTTGTCTGTATAGCAAGAGGGTTGTTAATAAACGACTCATCCTTCCATTCCCATCATTGAAAGGATGAATACAAAGAAAATCATGAATAAAAATTGGAATTAAAAGTAACGAATCCACATCTTTTTTGTCAAAAGCTATATTCAATTCATTACAAATTTGCTCAATTGCGCCTGGTGTTTCATATGGAGATAGTGGCTTAAACCTTTCGACAGCATTACCCTCTTTATCTTTTTCCACAATAGAATTCTGCGTATTTTTATATCGACCACCAATTCCTTTTTCACTATACTTAAATAGTTCTCTATGAAGTTGCAAAATATAGTTACTGCTGATTGGAATATATTCATAATTTTCATGAATTGTATTTAGTACATCTCTATATCCAAGAATTTCTTCTTCATCCCTATTTCTAGGAGTTGTTTTTTGATTCATTAACTCTTTTATTCTGACTGCTGTAGTAACAATCCCCTCTATTTTATTAGAATCTTCTACACTCTGAATTTTAGCAATCTCTACTAATTTATCTAAAACAGCAGGTTTACGTGTCAAAAATAGTTCTTGTTTTCCTTTGTGCTCATGAATTTGTGAAAGAAGATTTATAATTTCACTATCCCACTTACTTCTTGCTAGATTTTCATAACTAAAAAGTCGCATTCGCCTACCTCCTTTTTCTTTTCACCTAATTATATCATATTTTTAGGCGATTACTAAGAACTTAGGCGATTATTAACACTTTCCTGAGTTGTAAAATAAAGTGAGACAAAAAACAGCATTATTTTCTATTAAAATTATTTCATCAACCTTATTTAATAAAGAGCCCTAAAAAAGGAATTAAGCAACCTGACGCTGCTTAATTCCTTCACTAAAATGGTTTCATCAACCCTATTTGACAAAGAGCCGCTTTTACCATAGAAGGCTTGATTTGAATTTACAGACTTTTTATCATACGCTCTATTTTATTTCCTTATAAATCTAACAAATAGACAGTCTCTGGTGTTATTACACCCTTTTCAGTATAAATCACCCAATCACTTACATAATTTATAGAATATGTCCCCTCATCACCTTCATGTAAATCTGGAATATGATATGGTTCTTGAGTCAATACTGCCTTGAAACTATCTCCTTCCATAGAAATAGCTTCAAACCAAATATGTTCAAGATTTGTACTATCCAAATTACCTTCTTCATCTATTGTTTCAAGTCCTAATTTAATAATAATAGTAATATCTTCATTACCTTCTTGTTTTTTCTTAAGCATTCTTTCAACATAAGAAAATCTTTCTCTAGCCAAATCACTCATTCTAGCAGTTTCTTCAGTACTTAAGAACATTAATGGATTATTATCAAACTTTTCTGTAAATTTTGAAGGTAAACTTACAATGTTATTATTATAGTCTTCTTCACTTTCATATAGGAAAATTATATTTGTTTTAGAATTATGGGATTTTTTTCTGTCTTCAATCCCTCCAATTTTAACATTAGGATAATATTTCAAAGCATCAATCCATTTTTTAGATGTAGCAACTATTGGCTCTCCATCATCAAACATTCCTAAATGTATCTCTTCTCCATCTTCATTAGAATAATTTCCATCCATCATTCTAGAAGCATAATTAGAAAGTAAGCTATAATGTGCTTCGTAATCTTTCTTATTTGAATCTAAAATCTCTATTTCATGAAGATTACATCTACATAAACCATGAGTATGTAACCAAACTTCATTCTCATCATAAACTGCTTGAACAGTATATAGGCTTGATGGAGAAGGAAGTACATTTGATTTTGCTGCTAATTCAACCCATTTTTTATTTAACATTCTTTCAGCACTTTCATCACAAAGAGCAACCATTTCAGGAACCATAGCATATACAAGCTTAAGCTGTAAATGGTAACATTTTTTATCATCTCCTTCAAATTTCATATAAACAATTAAGGCATTCTTTGAATTTAAAATCTGTTCTTTTTCTTCTTCTGTAAAATATTGTAATTCCCATTGATACATTTCTTCTGCATAAAAATCTCCAAGATAGAATCTTACATCAAAATCAGTTCCTTTATATGATAGAACAATCTTTCCAGGATAATCTTCACTTGGAAGACTTTTTTCTTTAATTTTAATACCATCTATAGCTTTAATATTTTCAAAAATATCTTCTGTAAGTGAGTAATTATTAGGTACTAAAGCTAACATATGTGAAAATTCTTCCCAATAAGCAAGAGGTGCTTCTTTAATCTTAGAATACTCTTCATTTTTTTCCTTTGAACTATTAAATAATCCGTTAATAACTTTTTTATAAAAACTCATATTTTTCTCCTTTTAAAACATAAAATATCACTGTGAATACATCACAATAATTGAGTAGTTTTAATTGTTTTTTTACACTGAATCATTTACGCCTGAGTTATAAAATAAAATGAGACAAAAAACATCGTTATTTTCTGTTAAAATTATTTCATCAACCCTATTTAACAAAGAGGCTGTTGAAATCTATATTTTTAAGGGAAGTTTTCATCTCGCTTCTTCTCTTTAAAGTGCTATTTCACGCTACTTTACAATATGGCATCCCCAGCCATCATATTCCCCGTCAAATTCTTCTGCTAAATCTATTAAACGAAAAACAATGTCATCGATATTTTCAAAAGCATCTTCTCTGCCTATGACAAGTTCATATGGATATTCATTATCTATATCTTCCTTATCTATATCTTCATTGTTGCTCAGATTTTCTGATGAAAGTTTTGTAAAACCTTCTTCGATTACTTTGGCTAAAAAGGCTTCCCCATTTTCTTCTGTTCTAAAGAGTAGGCAATGTTCGAGTACTCTCGGCACCATACTATCACCATTACTTTCAATATTCTCAATAAGCCTCATATTCATAATGCTTTGATATTCATATCTGTCAGGATACAGTGCATGAAAGTACATGACCCAGTCCTTATCTTCAAAGACTGCCAATGTATAAGCATAATCAGGGAATTTTTCCGACATCATCTCAGAAATTTCATCGTAATACCCCAACTCATTCTTAACATACGCAAAAATATGTGCCCGCTCATCGCATTTCACAACGCCTGCTAACATGTCTCCATGTTGTCCAATAATCTCTACTACAGAGTCTTCTATAGAATATACATACTCCCCTTCTTCTCTTGTAGGAAAACCGTTGTCATCAGCATTCTTATATAATATTTGTAATTGAAGCCTTTTAGGGTAGTTTGCAGTAAATTCAAAATTCATAAGAGCTAAATTGGTTCGAACCACAGCCGGTAAGTCGTAAGCAAATGCATTGCATAGATAAATGCACCAGTCTTCGTCAATTTCGGCAGTTTCTTGATTGATTACTTTATCAGTAGCCACATTGGCTCTGAATGCTCTTTTTTCAATTTCTTCTTTACACTCTTTTACTACTTCTAAAGCATTCTGTTCCTCAGGATCTAACTCCACCCAACGCAAGGCATAAGGAATAGCTCTTTCTTCCTCATGAGTCAAATATTGATAGGCATACGCCATACGCATATTCCATTCAGCCTTATCTTTCCCCTCTTCTCTAACCGAATTCAAAATATCTATAGATTTTAATAAAAATTTATCGCCAATAAAACTAGGTGTTCCTTTATCGTCATTGCCGACAATTGCAAAGTTTTGATAGGCACGAGCAAGCTGATACCATACTTGATAATCCCGTTCTTTCATAGGGATACTTTCCAACGCTGTCATACATTCCGTATATTTATCTTCATCTGTAAGCTTTTCAATATACGCAAAAAATTCTTTGCGATTTTCTGAGTTCCATTTCATGTTATATTACCTCCACTTTTATCGTTTATCCAACATTAAAAATACAACACCACAAATTACAAGTAATAGTCCACATATTCCTATAAAGACTCTATATCCTTTCTCACCCCACACTCCAAAAATAAATGCGTGCCTTGCTTTATCTCCGACTGTAGCTTGATATACCCATTTCCAATCTCTTATCTCACCGATTAAAAATAGTAATCCTCCTACTATCAGCACATACTGATAATATGCTTTTAACCATTCAAATACTTCATCCATATCGTTTGTCTACTTCCTCTATCAAGTATTTCTCTAATGATTTCTCTTTTTCACATGCTAAAGATTTTTCACTCAAGCACCATTCTCTCAATTTTTTAGAATATTACTTTTTCTTTTTTAGCGCCGATTGTAAAAGCTCTCGTATTCTCCTTCAAATACAAACTTTTCAGGGTGAGATTTGATGTAGTTTAGTTCGTTTTCTTCACCTTCATAATCGTAAATGAAGTCATCAGCTTCATCTAAAATCTTAAAAAATTCCTCTCCGTATTTTTCTTCCAATATTTCTAGCATATGGTATCTTTCTTCTCTACCAAAAGATATTGTCCCACCACAATAGTCTACAACTTTTTGAAAATTACCTGCATATTCGTTCATTCCAAAATGTTTGAAACCTTTTATTGCATCTTCCCAAACTATCCCTGTAGGATTATATAAAAACTGATAATGACCTCCATTACTTACTTCTGAAAAATACCAAGTAATGGCTAATAAATATCTTTGCTCTAAAGTGAAAGTCTGCGCTGATTGAATATACTCATCATATCCATCATAAATATTAATTGTTTCCCACATTGGCTCAACAACATCAAAATAAGAGGTTTCATCTAAACTTTTAATATTTTCTATGGTAATCTTTGCGTATGTTAATTTCTTTTCTGTTTCACCCATTTCATTTGTCTCCTCTATATTTTCAGAATTCTTCTTTCGTTGGTTTCATATTTTATCTCTCGTAATTAATAAACTTATGCAAGTTCTAACTCACAGATAACTCTTTTGGTATCTAGTTCGTCTATAGCAGTAATTTTTATAGAATCAAATCCATTTCTCTTCACTTCTTCAAAAGAAATTTTTTCTCCGTTAATAGTTTCTGTAAAGTCATCTTCATCAAATTCAAAATCTTCTTTCTCTTCATCAAAATCAATGTTATAGGTAAAATCTATTTCAATTTTAGAGTTTGGAATTTCTAATTTAGAAAGTGGACGTTTTTTGATATCTTCTAAATTTATCTCATCACAGAACATAGGGTTGTATCCATATCTAGCTTCATCATAGAGTAGAATTTTTTTTCCTGTATGTATATATTTTGCTACTATCATGCAAGGATCGCTAATCTCATTTTTTTCATCATACATACCACAAATCATATGTTCTTCAAAAAGTGAACCATAAAAATAAATTTCATACAGTTCGTTGGTATCTCCACTTTCTAAGTTGTTGCAAATACTAATACTTGTAAATGTATCATCTATATTTATTATATTGTAATTTTCTTCTTTAATATAAGTTGGTACTCTCACTTTGTTTGCTCTCTTAATTATTATATCGTTATTAAATACGTCATCATTTCTACAGAATGTTTCAGATACCGAAAGCCTCTTATGTTTCCTGAACTAACCTCATGATTAAATCGTATATCTGCCATAACTAATTGTCAAGCGATATTCGCTATTGTATTCTTACTATAACTTATGCATTCGTTATGTTATAGCATACCTTTTTGGTTATTCTGCTCCATTATAGGTACACTACTACTGGCTTTTTCTTAACTATATTTAAGTATCATAGTAACCACTACCCAATAAATCTTCTCCTCAAAATGTAAATATCTGAAAGTAACTATTTTTTATCTATCAAACATTACGTCAATCGTATTTTAGTTTTTGATCTTTTTTATCATATTTAAATAAAAATTCTTGCCACCATCATTATTAGCTAAATCATGCTTTGTTTGTAAAAAAGAAATTACTTCTTTTTTGTATTCTTCAGGGATACTTTGAATATTTTGATTAATAATATGAACCAAATTTTGATGTGCAATTTTTCTTGGTGTCATTTTTTGCATACTCATAAAGTATTTCCATTTATCAGGGTAATATTCAAAATTTTTTAAACGCGGTAAATAGTTAGAAACATAACCTGCAAGTCCTTTTTTATAAGCATTTGATAAAATAAAATTATAAATTTCGGTAGTTTCTTCAAGTTGGTATCTTAGTATCATATTTCCCAAAATAGATATGATATTCAATAGTATTTTTTCATTATCTGAATAATTAAGTGCTATCTGTAAAAGTTCCTCAGCAAATTTGTCATCTTTGAAATACGAAGAATAGTATAATGACATTTCATCTCTAGGTGTTTTTTCAAATAACTTTAGAATATTAACTACTTCTGTTTCTGTTTTCATTTTCCAGTTTTTAATCTCTACTTGAAGTAATCGAATATCATTTATTTTTTTCTTTATCTTGAATGGAATATTTTGACTCATGACTCCCTCTTTTGTACAAATTCTAATTTGTTTCACTTAATATTTAGAATATTGTATCATGTTTTTACTAAGTTTTACAGCCCTAACTCATGCTTCTTTACCTGTGTTAGGCCCCTTTTTCTTGCAGTAATTTATCTATACAGCTTCTGGCACTTTCAGCCTGTTCCACTTCTTTTCGTATATCTTTGATTTGAGAATATAGACTATCTTTTTCTTTCCTCAAAGTGCCAATTTCTGCCTTCCATTTGGATATATTCAGGGTCTTGCTCTCGCCTAAATGTTCTTGGAGATATTTCTTTGCACTTTCAAATAAAATTAACGGTGTCATTGTCCATATAAGCGTCATAGAGCTTGTCCAAAGCAACTTTCATCGTTGATACCTTTTTCCACGCTTATAATTGCCTTAACGAAGTCCTTGTGGTTATCATTGACCATATCTTCTATTTGATTTCTCATTTTTTAAAATTTATATAATTTGCAATAAAAAGCGACAGAGCCCTGAAATACAATATGTAAATCAGTCTGTCGCTTTTTCTATTTCTTCAAACACGGCACCTGCTAGGATAATCAAAACTGCTATAGCTCCCCAAGACATATGCAACTTTTTTATAACTTATTCATTTATCATAATTGTTGCAGCCCCAACTTCAAATTTTTTTTACATTTCATTTAAATTTATGTCTCACACAGTCTACCATGAAGCAAGAAAACTCTGGATATAGCTTAAGCCTTACTTTTGGTTTGAAAGTTAGAGATTTTACACGAGAAATCATTTCTTCGTATTCTCTTTTATCTTTTTCCAATTCCTCAATATATTTCTTCTTATCTTCCTCGCTCACATAGTCATCATCAACTATAGCTTCTTTAATAGCATCCATTAAATAGAGTCTATTTTTTTCTTCAAGGACAAAAAACTTTGCTTTTTCGTCCTTTAGCCATAAAGCATAATAATAGTGTTCCCAGTCAGCTAGATAGTATTGACAAATAACTTCATCGCTATAGTAATGTAAGAATTTGTCGAATTCTTCAAGTGCATAATAGGCATCAAAAATTTGCTCCGCAGAAATATCATCTGTTTTCAAATTGTGATTTTCATCTTCTCCTGACTTTACTTTTTCTAACCAAGATATTGCTTTATCTTTATTACCAAGATATACTTCGCAGTATGCAATGCTAAGCAATAGACTCATTCTATCAGGATATTGTTTTAATAATTCTAAAAATATTTCTTTAGCTTTCTCATATTCTTTGAGTTCATATAAAGAGACTGCATGATTGAAGGAATATTCATAACTATCATCAATATTTTTAGCTTTTTCAAAATATTTTTGACTCAATATAAGCCATTCTTTATTTTCATTAGACTGGTACATACTAAAGTAATAAAGCCCCAATCCTGTATATGTTTCAACAAAAGGAGAATCTAAATCCTTTGCTTTTAGTAAATATTCTAATGTTTCTTCAGTATAATCATGGTTAAATGCAATATTGGTGTAAACTCTTGCTTTTTGAGCATTATCTAAATAATTTTCAAATTTATCAAGAAAAGAATTTAAATATCTTATATACTCACCGCGTCTAAGCTCTAACTTTAAAGAAGCAAGCGTACATACTATATCAATATCTGAAGGATATTCTTTTTGTTTGGATAACAAGTAGCTTTCCATTTTTTTAAGGTATTCTGTTGATCTTTCATAGTCCTTTAAAAATGTCTCTTTATATCTACCCTCATATTCTTTTTTCTGCTTGTCCCAATATGCCTTTATTTCATTTATCAAAATCTGTACTCCTAATTAGTTAAAATTTAACAAACACTATTTTCACTTTTTATCCTTTCCTACAGCTTCGAATTTACGTATCCACATATATTTATATTTTCTACTATTACAATACTATCCAATTATTACTTATTCATCTTTCTTATAGTAGCTGGGATAAAGAGGGTGTTCAAATAAACCATCATCAATCATTTTTTCAATCTCCGCCGGCAAATCAACTTTATATACTTTTTTATAAATAGCTGTGCTTAAACATTCAAATCCGCCTCCCGAAGAAGTATCACCTAAAAAATTTTGAATTGCTTCTATATCGGGATAATGATGAGGATTATGTAGATAACGCATATATTCCTCTAAAACTCGTCTAATGTATAGAAAGTCTTTCAGGTTTATTGTTATTTTTTCCTTATCAGAAATAGTATCTAATCCATATTCAACGATATCTTTTATATTTGTATATTTTATCATCTTTAAATTCAATACCTCTTTTTCTCCAAATAATTATCATATAAAATTGTTGTTTTAAATCGTTTATTTTTTTTTACGTTATACACCATATCTCCGCTGTTCCAAACATACATAATTGCCGTCACTGGTCGTTTCCCATCTTCCCTCAGCCATCCTGTATATGTAGTTGTGTTGCCATAATAGCCTTCAATAATGATTTCAAATTCTGAGTTTGTATAATTGGTTGAGTTTGGAATAGTACGCTGTAGCTACTAAAACATTTCTAGAAATTAATTTGACTTTCCTAATAGAGTTGTTCATATCTTATTTCAATCTACTATATATTCATCCATAAATTGTTGTAAACCAATAGACTTTCCATTGAACCGTCCTTCACCCAAGGTTTTGTTAAATATCAATACATCGCACATGTCAATATCACATTTTTTAAAACATATTTCACCAGGATATGATTTTCTTTCACCTTCCACAAATTCATATATTTTATTAGACTTCCTGCGAAACTAAAATCCTAGTTCACAGTTGATAATGTCAGCAATCAAATTCATTCGTAATCCAAACCGTTTGCGTCTATTTCGATAGGTTGTTGAAAATATTTTAAACGTTTTTACTTTGGCAAAAATATTCTCAACCTTGATTCTTTCTTTAGATAGCACATGATTATAGGATTTATCTTCAAGAGTTAGTTGCTTAAGTTTGCTTGATTTCCTCGGAGTTTGCGCTTGTGAATACATCTTCATGAGCCATTGATAACCACTGTCAGCCAAGATTTTACCAGCTTGTCCGATATTTCTACGACTCATTTTGAACAACTTCATATCGTGGCAATAGCTCACCGCAATATCCAAAGAAACAATTCTCCCTTGGCTTGTGACAATCGTCTGAACCTTCATAGCATGGCATTTCTTTTTACCAGAATAATTCTCTAATTGTTTTTTTTAGGACGATTGATTTTTACCTCTGTTGCATCCACAATCACCATATCCTCAGCACTAAGGTGAGTTTTTGAAATCGTAAAACCACTTTAAAGAAGAGTCACTTCAATCCATTGACTCCGACAGATTAAGTTGCTTTCGTGAATGCAAAAATCAGCCGCAATTTGTTCATAAGTGCGGTATTCTCGCGTGTATTGAAGAGTGGCCATAAGAAGGTCTTCTAGGCTTAATTTAGGTTTTCGCCCACTTTTTTCGTGTTTAAGTTGATAAGCTGTTTTTAACACAGCTAACATCTCTTCAAAAGTCGTGCGCTGAACACCAACAATACGCTTAAACCGAACATCAGTTAATTGTTTACTTGCTTCATAATTCTATTGTATCATATTTTTGTTTCGCAGGAAGTCTAGTGTATGAACGCCTTTTTAGAAGAGCTTTCACAAGTTTATCCAGATGATTATCTTTTACTTGTCATAGACAATGCTATATGGCATAAATCAAGTACCTTAAAGATTCCGACTAATATTGGCTTTGCATTTATTCCTCCACACACACACCAGAGATGAACCACAATGAATAAGTGTGGAAAGAGATTCGTAAACGTGGATTTAAGAATAAAGCCTTTCGAACTTTGGAAGATGTCATGAATCAACTTCAAGATGTCATACAAGGACTGGAGAAGGAAATGATAAAGTCCATCGTTAATCGGCGATGGACTAGAATGCTTTTTGAAAACAGATGAGTATAAGTTAGAACAAGGAAAACATTACAATGTAGCCATCATTCACCTTGCAAAAAACTTATCAGAATGCTGTTTTATCTTTTCAAAAACGAGCTACCCTTTGACGAACAAAAAGTGATGTAACTTCTGAATTTGACACAGGATTACCTTTGAAAAAATGGATTTTTTCAAGGGATTTTTGACGTGCTCTAAAATCAGCAAATTTGAAACAAGAAATATTTTAGATAAAACTATTGACTTTTCTTATAGTTTGTCTTTTGTAATCTTATATCTAAAATTTAATATTCATTTCTGCCGCTTTAGATATAGCTATTGAAAATACACTCTCTTCAGCAAATTTTCTCTTATTTTCTATCCAATGTTCGAAGTGCTACTTGATAAGTTTGCTCCATCAGCATAGTAATGGTCATAGGACCAACACCTCCAGGGACTGGCGTAATATGGCTAGCAAGTGGAGCAACTGCCTCATAATCCACATCCCCACAGAGCTTACCATTTTCATCACGATTCATCCCAACATCAATGACTACTGCACCTGGTTTGACAAAGTCAGCGGTCACAAACTTGGCACGACCGATTGCGACCACCAGAATATCTGCTTTAGCAGCCACCTTAGCAAGATTATGGGTGCGTGAGTGAGTCAAGGTCACTGTTGCATTCTTGGCCAAAAGAAGCTGGGCCATGGGTTTTCCAACAATGTTTGAACGACCGATGACAACCGCATTTTTACCTTCCAAGTCAATCCCATATTCATGGAACATTTCCATAATTCCTGCAGGTGTCGAAGGAATCATGACTGGATGACCAGACCAAAGGCGTCCCATATTTAGAGGATGGAAACCATCCACATCCTTTTCTGGGTCAATGGCTAATAAAACCGCCTCTTCATCGATATGTTTTGGTAATGGCAACTGGACCAAAATCCCATGCCAAGCTGGATCCTGATTATATTTAGCAATCAGGTCTAACAATTCCTCTTGAGTAATGGTATCTGGAACTCGCACTACTTCGCTACGGAAACCAGCCGCAAGAGCTGACCTCTCCTTGTTGCGAACGTAGACTTGGCTGGCTGGATTGTCTCCAACCAAAATCACTACCAAACCAGGTACTAGACCTGTTTCTTCCTTTAATCTTGCAGTTTTTTCAGCCAACTGTCCCTGCAATTTGGCCGCTAAAGCTTTCCCATCAATAATCTGTGTCATATCACTTCTCTTTTCTTTCAAATATCTTCCATTATACCAAAAACTGCTAGTACCCTCTAACACTTCTTTCCTAGGCAATCCTATAGTTTCAAACTATAAGAAAAAGCTCTGGTTGAGCTTTTCACTAATCTTGTCTTGAAATTTTAAAATAGATTATAAAACCTTACTCAAGAAGTCCTTAGTCCGTTGTTCTTGGGTTTGTTCAAAAATCTGTTCAGGTGTTCCGTCTTCAACAACCACACCATCTGCCATAAAGATGACACGGTCTGCCACCTCGCGAGCAAATCCCATCTCATGTGTTACGATAACCATAGTCATCCCTGACTTGGCAAGGTCTTGCATAACAGCCAATACCTCACCTACCATTTCAGGATCCAAGGCTGAAGTCGGCTCGTCAAAGAGCAAAACATCAGGTTCCATAGCCAACCCACGCGCGATGGCAATCCGTTGTTGCTGGCCACCTGACAAACTCTGTGGATAAGCGTCTGCCTTATCTGGTAAACCAACTTTTTCCAAAAGCTCTTGGGCTCTCTTCTCAGCAACTGCCTTGCTCTCACCTTTGGTCTTGATAGGTGACAAGGTGATATTTTCCATCACAGTCATATTAGGAAAGAGATTGAATTGTTGGAAAACCATCCCCATCTTCTCACGCATGGCAAACAGGTCATTCTTCCTGTCCGTAATATCGACTCCCTCAAAGATAACCTTCCCATTTGTTGCCTCTTCCAACAAATTCATAGAGCGAAGCAAGGTAGATTTCCCGCTCCCTGAAGGACCGATGATAACGACAACTTCTCCTCTTTTAATCTCGAGGTTGATGCCCTTCAATACTTCATTCTTTCCAAATGATTTATGTAAATTTTCAATTTTTATCAAGGTTTCTGTCATTATTTCTTATCTCCTTGTCCCATACGTTTTTCAAAAGCTTTCAAGGCTACGGTCAAAATAGAGGTCATAATCAAGTAATAAAAGGCTGCAAATAAAAGTGGTGTTAAAGGTAGATAGGTTGTTGTAGAAACTGTTGTAGCTCCGTTCCACAACTCCATGACACCGATAGCTGATAAGAGGGAACTATCCTTGATAATAGTGATAAATTCGTTCCCCAATGCTGGCAAAATATTTTTGATAGCTTGTGGCAAAATCACATAGCGCATCGCATTTTTAGGACGAATCCCTAGCGAATAAGCCGCCTCTAGCTGACCTTTTGGAACTGCATTGATTCCGGCACGGACAGTCTCAGAAACATAAGCACCACTGTTCATAGAAATAATCAAAATCCCTGGAATCAGACGAGACAAATCAACACCCAAAATCCCAACCTGAATAGTCGGGGCATTGATATGCATAAGAGCAAAGGCAATCATAATCTGAACCATCATAGGTGTCCCACGGAAAATCCAAACGTACAAGTTGGCCAGCCAAACAAGCGGTTTAAACTTTGAACGTTGCCCAAAAGCCAAGACAACACCCAAAATAGTTCCCAAAAAGACAACACAGATAGAAATAAGAACCGTCACAACAGCCCCATAGTTAAAATAAGGTAAATACTTAGGTAAAAAAGAAAAATTCATAGTCACACTGCTTTCTAAAATAGAGTACTGTATGATTATAACATGTATTGAATTAAAATTCAAATCTTTTATCCAATTTATTTAAAAATCTTTAAACTAGCAGAATTAGCGAGAAATCTTAGTTTTTTCTAGTCAAGTTGGCCTCCTTTATGGTAAAATAGTAACGATAAGAAATGAAGGAGAATCAAAATGGAATCACATTTGGTTAGAATCATCAACCGCCTTGAAGCAATGGCAAACGATGGCGGAAATTTAAAACGTAATTTTGAACGCGAAGGAGTTGTTGTTGCAGAAGTTGCGTACAGCCACGACGAAGAAAACGGCTCAATCTTTACCCTTCGTGACGTAGAAGCTCGCGAAACGTATACGTTTGATAGCATTGACTTGATTGCAATGGAGATTTACGAACTCCTTTACTAATACAAAACAAGCTGGGATTGTCCCTGCATGTCTAACCAAAATCCTTTTTGTCTCACAAATAGGATTTTTTTATAGTCCAAATTCACAAAGATCTTCATTGTAATAACTTCTCAAAGCTACAATCTTTTTACTTGCTTTACACCCCAATCCTGTTATAATGAAAGTATAGAAATTTGACTATTTTTGACCTTTAAACAGGTCAAGCTAAAGAAATGAGGTAGATGTATGTTTTGTCAAAACTGTAAAATCAACGACTCAACAATTCATCTTTACACCAATCTCAATGGAAAACAAAAACAAATTGACCTCTGTCAAAACTGCTACAAGATTATCAAGACTGATCCTAATAACAGTCTCTTTAAAGGCATGACGGATCTGAACAATCGTGACTTCGATCCCTTTGGTGATTTTTTCAATGACCTAAACAATTTCAGACCTTCTAGCAATACTCCTCCTATTCCCCCAACCCAATCAGGTGGAGGTTACGGTGGAAACGGCGGTTATGGTTCCCAAAATCATGGATCCGCTCAAACTCCACCACCAAGCCAAGAAAAAGGGCTGCTGGAAGAATTTGGTATCAACGTAACTGAGATTGCCCGTCGTGGAGACATTGACCCCGTTATCGGGCGCGACGATGAGATTATCCGTGTCATCGAGATTCTCAATCGTAGAACCAAGAATAATCCTGTTCTTATTGGCGAACCAGGTGTCGGAAAAACTGCTGTTGTCGAAGGCCTAGCTCAGAAAATCGTTGATGGCGATGTTCCACATAAACTCCAAGGTAAACAAGTCATCCGTCTGGATGTGGTTAGCTTAGTTCAAGGAACGGGTATTCGTGGACAATTTGAAGAACGCATGCAAAAACTCATGGAAGAAATTCGCAAACGTGAGGATATTATCCTCTTTATCGATGAAATCCATGAAATTGTTGGTGCAGGTTCTGCGAGTGATGGTAATATGGACGCAGGAAATATCCTCAAGCCAGCCCTTGCTCGTGGAGAACTGCAACTGGTCGGTGCTACTACCCTCAATGAATACCGTATCATTGAAAAGGATGCTGCCTTAGAGCGTCGTATGCAGCCTGTTAAAGTCGATGAACCAACAGTGGACGAAACAATCACTATTCTCAAAGGGATTCAAAAGAAATACGAAGACTACCACCACGTTCAATATACCGATGCTGCAATTGAAGCAGCTGCAACTCTTTCCAATCGCTACATTCAAGATCGCTTCTTACCTGACAAGGCCATTGACCTCCTAGATGAAGCTGGTTCTAAGATGAACTTGACCTTGAATTTTGTCGATCCTAAAGTGATTGATCAACGCTTGATTGAGGCTGAAAATCTCAAGTCTCAAGCTACACGAGAGGAAGATTTTGAGAAAGCGGCTTATTTCCGCGACCAGATTGCCAAGTATAAAGAAATGCAAAAGAAAAAGGTCACAGACCAAGATACTCCTATCATCAGCGAGAAAACTATTGAGCACATTATTGAGCAGAAAACCAATATCCCTGTTGGTGATTTGAAAGAGAAAGAACAATCTCAACTCATCCATCTAGCCGAAGATCTCAAGTCTCATGTTATTGGACAAGATGATGCTGTCGATAAGATTGCCAAGGCTATTCGCCGTAATCGTGTCGGTCTCGGTACACCTAACCGCCCAATCGGAAGCTTCCTCTTCGTCGGACCAACTGGTGTCGGTAAGACAGAACTTTCCAAACAACTAGCTATCGAACTCTTTGGTTCTGCTGACAGTATGATTCGCTTTGATATGAGTGAATACATGGAAAAACATAGTGTGGCTAAGTTGGTCGGCGCTCCTCCAGGTTATGTTGGCTATGATGAGGCTGGACAATTAACTGAAAAAGTTCGCCGCAATCCATATTCTCTTATTCTCTTGGATGAAGTAGAAAAAGCCCATCCAGATGTCATGCACATGTTCCTCCAGGTCTTGGACGATGGTCGTTTGACAGATGGGCAAGGACGTACCGTCAGCTTCAAGGATGCCATTATTATCATGACTTCAAATGCAGGGACAGGTAAGGCTGAAGCCAGCGTTGGTTTTGGGGCTGCTCGCGAAGGACGTACCAACTCTGTTCTCGGTGAACTCGGTAACTTCTTTAGCCCAGAGTTTATGAACCGTTTTGATGGTATTATCGAATTTAAGTCTCTCAGCAAAGATAACCTCCTTCAGATTGTCGAGCTTATGCTAGCAGACGTTAACAAGCGCCTTTCTAGCAACAACATTCATTTGGATGTAACTGACAAGGTCAAGGAAAAATTGGTTGACCTCGGTTATGATCCAAAAATGGGGGCGCGCCCACTTCGTCGTACTATTCAAGACTATATTGAGGACGCAATCACTGACTACTACCTTGAAAATCCAAGCGAAAAAGACCTCAAGGCAGTTATGACCAGCAAGGGTAAGATTCAAATTAAGTCTGCCAAAAAAGCTGAAGTTAAAACTTCTGAAAAAGAAGTATAAATCCTATAGAAAAGGAGTAGAAAATGAAAATTTTCTGCTTCTTTTTACTAAAATAACTGTAATTTCTTGACAGCTTGGCCTTTGTCCATTATGATAATAATAACGATACTAGATAATGAGGAAAATGCAATGGCAAACCCAACTTTCGGAGAAAAAAAAGCGAATACAGACTATGTTTCACGTTACGGTGTATATGCAGTTATTCCTGACGCTGAACAAAAACAAATAGTTTTAGTTCAAGCTCCTAATGGTGCTTGGTTCTTACCAGGTGGCGAAATTGAAGCAGGGGAAAATCATCAGGAAGCCCTAAAACGTGAATTGATTGAAGAACTTGGATTCACTGCTGAAATTGGTACCTATTATGGACAAGCTGACGAATATTTCTACTCTCGTCACCGTGATACCTACTACTACAATCCTGCCTACCTCTATGAAGCGACTTCTTTCAAGGAAGTTCAAAATCCACTAGAAGACTTTAATCATATTGCCTGGTTCCCTATTGACGAGGCTATTGAGAACCTCAAACGTGGTAGCCATAAATGGGCCATCCAATCTTGGAAAAAACAGCATAAGATTGACTAATACTCTTCGAAAATCTCTTCAAACCACGTCAGCGTCGCCTTACCGTAGGTATATGATACTGACTCTGTCAGTTCTATCCACAACCTCAAAACACTGTTTTGAGCAACCTGCGGCTAGCTTCCTAGTTTGCTCTTTGATTTTCATTGAGTATAAATCAAGCGACTTTATTCAAAAAGTGCTATAATAGAATTAGAAAATCGGAGGAAATATTATGAAGCTTATCAATACAACAAACTCACACTCGCAACTTGTAAAAAGCCAGCTAGAAAGTACCGATGCAACCCTTGTTGAGGTTTACTCAGCAGGGAATACAGATGTTATTTTTACCCAAGCTCCGCTTCACTATGAAATCCTCATCTCAAACAAACACCGTGCTATTCGTGAGCCTGAAATCGAAACCATTCAAGAATTTTTCTTGAAACGTAAAATTGATAAGGACTCTATTGATGAAGCCAATATCAAGACACTCTACTCAGAAAAATTAATTGGAATTTCAATCCCAATCAAGTAAGGAAATTGAGTAAAAACTCGACTTGAGCGAAAGTCCAATAAGTCTTTCCATAATAAAACGCATAGTAGCAAGAGTTTCTACACCTGCTATTATGCGTTTTTATCATTTTGAAATCTTTTGCTCACGATACTACTATAGAAAAAGATTTGATTCTGCTCCTCACACAATCAAATCTTTTTTTATTAAAAACGAATCGTTTCACGTGTTTTCTCATATGAGGTAACAAAGCGATTGGTTACACCAGGCTCTGCCACTTCCAATGCTTGAGAAATCTTGTCAAATGAAGCGTGATAATCAAATTCTTTTTCAAAAATATCTAAAGCTTCGTTAAATGCTTCTTGAATGCGTTCATCAAATGAGCGATAGCGGTTAGAATATTGCAAGAGTTGCTCTGTTAAGGTTGCATATTGTACAATATTATAAGTTTCCGTTTCTAAAGCTTCCATATCATTCGTTGCAATTTCAAGAACTCGGGTAACAGATTCAATGTTAATCATTTTCTGTTCTAACTCAACCATTAAATCCTCGGTATTATTGCTTGCCGTAAAGAATAACTTCAAGAAAGTTTGTGGAATACCTGGCAGATTGCGTTTTTCCATGTATCGCTTGATAGTATGGAGACGATTGACATAAACATTGGCCTTTTGACGTGCATTGATATCATCTTTCTCAATTTGTGTCAGGCGCTCACTAACTGAAATTTGCTCATCTTCAATATCTTTAAGATTTTCCTGTAAAGATTCAAGATTTTCTTCAAGAATTGAATAAGCTTGGGTTGGTTCTTCTTGATTTGAAGTTACCTCAACAATAGCTGCCTCAAAACTCTCTAATTCTGTCTGAATACGACGAACATGGCTTGCAGCTGTCTCAGGAAGTAAATAGGTCTTGCTCAAACGTGCAATATCTTCTCCCAATAAAGTATTATTCTCTTTCATATGTTGAAGGTAAGTTGGAAGAGTTGCAAGTAGATTTTCCACTACTTTCTGAGCAGCAATTTCTCGAGTAAAAATATCATACAAGGCATTGATTTCCTCTTGTGCCTGTCCATTCTCATATTCGGCATTATCCAATTCCAACTGACGAATATTCTCTTGGTTTTTCTTGAATGCTTCATAAAGCAAGTGGAAACGTGCTTCAATATCCGTTTCAACAAAATGATAATTAGCATCAATTAGTTTACGATAACCATCTTCTAAATCTTCTAGTTGATCTGGTAGCTCTTTAGATAATGTTGTTACAATTGCTGGTATACGATCAACAATATGTGTCAAAGCCAAGATATGATTTTCAGCATTATCCAAAATCACAGCAGCTTCTACTGGGTCACCCGATGAATTCAAGGTTACAAATTGTGAAAATTCAGATTGGATATTTTCTAATTGTTTTTCAATTTCATCCAAGGCTTGACCATACTGTTCTGAATTTTCAGCAACTCTATGCTGAAGTTCCTCAAATAAATCCAAAGCATGAAGAACACGACCACTATTTTTAGATTCTTGCTTCTCTAAGTCTGCCAAAGCATTGCGAATTTCAGCAATATCTTCTTCAATCAAAGTAATTTGACTCTCAATTTGGTCAATTTGATGACTGGCCTTGAGAAAACGAAATGAATGGTTATAGCCTTCTGCTTCAAAGAGATTATTTTCAATATCGGCAAAAGAGTTGAGAGATAAATCGACCCATTTTTGATTCCATTCACGGAAAGCCACTTGACTTTGTCCAATCAAGTGCATATTTTTTACAGCTTCTACTTCATCATTTACTGGAAGATTGTATAGTTCTTCTTTTCTTTCTTCTAGCGCTTCTAATCTTCCCTCGTTTCGCTTACGTAGAAAGATTGCCACTACATAAGCCAGAACTAAAATGACTGCAATTGCAACCATTAAATAAATTAGTTGTCCATTAGACATATCAAACTCCTTTTTTTACTTGAAACAATCGTAATGATTATATCATATTTTTTAGACCAAGGGAACTACTTCTCCCGATTTTTTAGACATCAAGTGTACTATAAACGGCATTTTCCTCGATAAACTCACGACGAGGTTCTACTCGATCCCCCATCAACATATCAAAGATTTTATCTGCTTCTGCAGCATCATCCACAGAAACTCTAGCCATCAAGCGATGTTCGGGATCCATGGTTGTTTCCCACAACTGATGATCGTCCATTTCACCTAGCCCCTTATAACGCTGAATAGTTGGTTTGGCACGTCCTTCACTATGGCGAGCCAAGGCTTCTTGGAGTTTGATTTCTTGATCTGCACCTGGCTGGATGTATTCTTTAATCTCGCTTCCAACCTTGACACCATAGATTGGTGGTTGGGCGATATAAACATAACCAGCTTCTAGGATTGGTTTCATATAACGATAAATCAAGGTCAAAAGAAGGGTACGAATGTGGGCTCCATCGACATCGGCATCGGTCATCAAAACGAGTTTTTGGTAACGGGCTTTCGAAACATCAAATTCTGCGCCAAATCCTGTCCCCATTGCTGTGAAAAGACTACGAATTTCTTCGTTAGCTAGAATCTTATCCATACTTGCCTTTTCAACGTTCAAAATCTTACCGCGAATTGGAAGGATAGCCTGAAACTCACGGTTACGACCAGATTTGGCTGATCCACCAGCTGAGTCTCCTTCGACGATGAAGAGTTCTGTTTCAGCAGGATTGTTAGAAGAACAGTCTGCTAGTTTCCCTGGAAGGTTGGAAATTTCCAAACCAGATTTTTTACGAGTGACTTCACGCGCACGCTTGGCAGCCACACGAGCCTTGGCAGCCAAAATTCCTTTTTCTACGATACGTTTGGCAATCTGTGGATTTTCCATGAGAAAATCGGAGAAGGCATCACTGAAGAGGCGATTGGTAATCTTGACCACTTCACTGTTCCCAAGTTTGGTCTTTGTTTGTCCTTCAAACTGTGGATTTGGGTGTTTAACTGAGATAACTGCAGTTAATCCTTCGCGAACATCTTCCCCTGTCAGGTTGTCTTCATTGTCTTTTAGTAACTTATTCTTACGTGCATAATCGTTGATGACACGTGTCAAGGCTGTACGGAAACCTTGTTCATGCGTTCCACCTTCATGGGTATGAATATTATTGGCGAAACTCATAACATTTTCATGATAACCCGTTGTGTACTGCATGGCTACTTCAACTGTGATATCATCCATCTCACCGTCTGTATAGATTGGTGTATCAAAGATTACATCCTTATTCTCATTGATATATTCAACATAACTAGCAATCCCACCTTCATAGTGGTAATGCTTAGTTTGTTCCAAACCTTGGCGCTTATCTGTGATGGAGATTTGAAGACCGCGATTTAGAAAGGCCAACTCTTGAATCCGTTTATTTAATTTATCAAAATCAAAGGTTGTTGTTTCCGTGAAGATTTCTGGATCCGGAGTAAAATGAACCGTTGTTCCTGTTTTATCCGTATCTCCAACCACCTCAAGGTCTGCGACAACATGACCACGACGGTATTCTTGGTAATGAATTTTTCCGTTTTTGTGGACATGAACGTCTAATTGAGTAGAAAGAGCATTAACTACTGAGGACCCCACACCGTGAAGACCACCTGAAACCTTGTATCCGCCACCGCCGAACTTTCCTCCAGCGTGAAGGACAGTAAAGACAGTCTCAACGGCAGGTCGACCTGTTTTTTCCTGAATATCGACTGGGATCCCACGTCCATCATCGACAACAGTGATCGAATTATCTGGCTCAATAAAGACTTGAATATGGCTGGCAAATCCTGCCAAGGCCTCGTCAATTGAGTTATCAACAATTTCCCAGACTAGATGGTGAAGACCTTCTTTTGAGGTTGATCCAATGTACATCCCTGGACGCATACGAACAGCCTCTAAGCCCTCTAAAACTTGAATTTGACTGGCATCATAATCCTGTGCCTGCAGATTTTTGATTTCTTCTGTCATCTTATTCCTTTTTCTTATATGTCTAATACTTGTCTTAAATTCACGATACTGGTAAATAAGTGGGTATCGAGTCCAGCAGCTTGCCCTGCTTCGATATCAATCGGTCGATCACCAATGACAAGACCAGAGCTAATCTGATACTTTTCTCTTAAATAAAGCATGGACTCAGGATTTGGCTTTCTCTTAAAGCCTGAGCTAGAAGTCACTACTTCCGTAAAATAGGTTGCTATAGAAGTTTTTTCTAAAATTTCTAAGACCTGATTATTTCGATGAGAGACCAAAAAATGACGTCCACCTTGTTTTGAAATGTCTTCCAATAGGTCAGAAACTCCTTCAAACAAAATCGGGTGTTCAAGCTCTCTGGCTTCATTTTCCTTGTATTTTTCTAAAAAATTCTCTAAATTGGGAGCGAATGTCTCAATCGCAAAAGGAGTAGAAACCTTTAAAGCTTGATAGACACTGTCATGGTCTTGTGTGACGCCATACAGTGCCAATGTTTCAACAAATGCGGCTGTTGAAGTTTCATAATTATCCAGTAAAGTTCCACCTAAATCCCAGATATAATCGTGATATTTCATACCCTTCATTATAGCATTTTTTTATGAAAAAAGCGATGATTTCCCTGATTTTTCCACATAAAAAACGAGAGAATAACTCCCGTTTTACTGATTTTTACCAAAGACATCTCGATAGAGCATTCCTGTTCGTAAACTCTCTTCGTCCCCTCCTAGTTGCTCCACCAACTCGTAGGCAAAGGCAAGAGCTGTCGAAGGGCCTCGACTGGTTGTCAACTGACCATCTACCACTACTGTTTCCTTGACATATTGACCATCAAGGATTTGCTCTTGAACGCCGTCATAACAAGTAAACTTCTTGTTTTTCAACACTCCTGCTTGATTGAGGGCAATTGGTGCCGCACAAATGGCCGCCAGTTTCTTCCCTTCTTGTTCGAAATTTTGCAACTCTTGCATCAAGGCCTGATTATCACGTAAATGTGCAGAGCCAGGCATCCCTCCAGGAAGAACAATCATGTTATAGTCTGATAAATCACCATCAAAGACACGATCTGCACTTACTTGGATTGCATGCGAACCCGTCACTTGCTCTTCAAACCCAACCATATCACAAGTGATATTTGCACGACGCAAGACATCTACAACTGTCAAGGCTTCAATTTCTTCAAAGCCCTGAGCTAACATAACTGCTACTTTTACCATGATTTTCTCCTTATTTGATTTGTTTTAATACAACCTTTTTCCGTTTGAATGGGACTTTTCCGCTCTTTTCTTCAGCTAGATTAGTCTGGTAACTCATCGATAAAAGCAAGCCAACACCAATCAGATTACTGATAATAGCTGATCCCCCTTGCGAAATGAAAGGCAAGGGAATCCCAGTCAAAGGAAGTAGGCCAGTCACAGCACCGATATTCTCAAAGATGTGGAAGAGTAACATCATAATCAAACCTGTGGAAATATAGGTGTAGAACTGGTTATTTGATTTGAGAGTAATCTTCAACATACGATAAATCAACATGAGATAGAGGGCGATAACAAGGACAGAGCCAATAAAGCCAAAATCTTCTGCAATGACCGTGAAAATCATATCCGACTCTCGAACTGGGATAAGCAGATTAGAAGCATTAAAACCTTGACCAAATAAGCCACCGCTCCCAATGGCAATCTGCCCTTGAGCCTGCTGATAAGTCGTTGTTTGGGCAAACTCAAAGGGATTGAGCCAAGCCAAAATCCGATTGATTTGGTAGGTCGGCATTCCAATCTGGTGAAGAAAAGCTCGTCCGTCCTTGCTAATAAAGATAGCTAAGAAACCAGCAACTCCTGTTACCGCAGTCACAAATACTGGGATAATGATTTTCCAAGAAACCCCTGATAATAAAACGATTCCTGAGAAAATAGCCACAAAAACCAAAGCCGTCCCTAAGTCACTTTGAAGTGCTAAAAGAACTAGTACTGGAATAGTAAAGAGAATCATCCAAAAAATTAACAAAAAGTCCAGCGGAACCGTGCGTCTCCATTCCTTATGTTTTTTAGTAAATTGGACAATGACACGAGCCAACATGAGGATATAGGATATCTTCATAAATTCTGACGGCTGGAACAAGGTAACACCATTTACCGATACCCAGTTTTTGGCACCCGTTGATGCAACTAAGCTTGGATTATAAAAGACAATCGGCAAGACCATAAGTCCCAAGCCTAAAATATACAGAAAGGGGGTCACTTTCCAAAGAAATTCTGTATTAAAGAGCATGACGATAAAACCAATCACAAGCCCCAAGGCGATCCAGGCGACCTGCTGCCCTAAAATGGGCAGAATATTGTTTGGATAATCATGACTAACGGCTATATAGATAGCCACCACACCGATGACCAGTAGAAAAAATACTGGCAATAGCAAACTATAATCGACTCTAGAGTCGAGAGAACGTTTCATATACACTAACCTTATACTTTCATACAATACTATTTATCAAAGTTCATTTAAAAATCTATCAATAGCCTCATTAACTTCGGATCGAGAGACGGTTTTAACAGTCGCTTCTTTTGCTAAAGAAGTCACTATTTGCTTGCCATATCGTTTTCCGACGATTCTTCTATCCAGAATGAGGGTTAAAGAACGTTGGTGTTCGCGTCTCATACTTCTTCCTAAAGCCTGTTTTAAACGAATAATGGCCATTGGCAATTGATAATCATAAAAGGCATTTTTCCCTTCTTGAATCAGTTCCTGATTGATTTTTTTCATCAAGGGCTCTTGGGGATTTTGGAAAGGAAGTCTTGGTACAACTTGAATCACAAAAGGATGACTTGAAAAATCAACTCCCTCCCAGAAACTTGCTGCACCAAGCAGGATTTGTTGTTCACCTTTTTCAAAGCGTTTCTTCAGTTGATGAACATCCCCATTTTTATACTGGGCCAAGTGACTTACAGGGAGTAAATCCGATACTGCTAGAAGCATATCTTTAGCAGTAAAGAGAACCAAAATCGGTTGCTGGAAAGCTCGAATTTCCACTAGTAAATCAGCTACCTCTCTGGCATAAACTTCTAAGGAGGTTTCTGTTACCAAGGGAAAATCCTTGACCAAGACCACTTCTTGATCCTGTTTTTTACCAGCTTCAATCTTAACAAATTTGGCTTCAGGATAGCCTAACAGGTCTGCCAAAGAAACTCTTTGACTAATCTCAAGAGTAGCCGATACTCCCAAGACTTGGCATGAATCAGGCACTAAAGAAGATAGAAGAATACGGCCTGATTTCGTAGAAGAAATCTGAATTTTCTTTTGACTCGTTTCAGTTGCTTCAAGCCAGTAATCTCGGTCAGCTGTAAAATAGCGAACCAGTTCCCCAAAGCCTTCTACCTCTAATTCTGAAAAATACTGGTGGAGATTGGCCAGAGAATCTAAGATATTTTTCCTAGATTTGCCAGACTGAAATTGTTCTATCAAGTAGATAAACTCAAAGCGAATACTTTCTAGTATTCGTTGTTGAATCCTGTTTTGTTCTTCTACTAAAGCCTTATCAACTAAAGCAATAATAGACTGGATATCGTAGGTCTCTTGAAGCAGATTTTCTAGAGCCAACAAAACTTTTTGGACTTCATCAATAATCAATAAACGGTCGCTGACAAATTCAGGATTATCTTCAAGTCTGGTTACAAGATAGGCATGATTGGTCACTAAAAGCTTACAGGACTTTGCCCTTTCTTGACTACGTTTCCAGAAATCTTCCGTCACAAATAAGCTTTTAGAAGACAAATTTCCATCATGACGAAGATCTGTCAGAAAATGTTGGTAACGGTAGAGTTGACCAATCTCATCCAAATCTCCTGTCTCTGTCTCTGTCAACCAAACCAAGAGTTGCATTTTAAAGCGTCTAAATAAGCGATTTTCATCATTTTCCTGCAAGGAATGATAAAAAGCATCCAACTTCAGATAATTGTGTGGTCCCTTTAAACTATGAATATCTATATGGAACACTTCCTTGAGACGTTTACCCTCTTCTTCCATGATTTGATTTTGAAGAATCTTTGTCGGAACGCTAAGGACAATCTGACGATTTTCCACTTGGGACAAAGCGGGTAAGAGATAGCCATAGGTTTTCCCAATCCCTGTCGGTGCTTGAATCAGAGATACAGGCTCCTCCTTCAATAGCAAGCCGACCTCTTTAGCAAAACGTTCCTGCTCCTCCCTCACTTCAAGGTTCAACAGAGAAATATTCTTAGAAAAATCTTGGGATAGTTTTCGTGGCTCCAGGGGGGCTCCAGTTTTCTTGAAATACAGTTCTTGAACTTGGACCAAGTCTGGAGAACTCAGGATAGATTGGCTGCGATAAATTTCTTCAATAACCAGGTAGGACTCATATAAGAGGGCGTCAGCCATTTCCAGCAAGCGTTCCAAGAGTCCTTTAGGAAGTTGGGCCATCTTTTCCCGTAAAAACAAGAGTAATTCTGCTGTAGCTTGAGCATCTGAAAGGGCTGTGTGAGCATGTTTTAGAGGAATTCCTAATTCTCGACACAAAATCGGCAAACTATATTTTTCCAGTTCTGGGAAAAAGACTTGGGCCAATTCGACCGTATCAACACGAGGATTTCTTAGTTCATAGCCTTCAAAAAATAAATTTTCCGCCAAGAGATTGGCATCAAACTGAACATTGTGGGCTACAAAAATCCCATCCTCCACCAAGTCAAAGATTTTTCTGGCAACTTGCGAAAAATCAGGCGCTTGCGCCAGACGTTGATCAGTCAGTCCTGTCAGTTCTTTGATATGAGCATCCAAGGGTTCATGTGGATTGACATCCGTCGTATAGTGATCAACGATTTTTCCGTCCTCAATCACGACAATTCCCACTTGGATAATTTTAGCCTTACTACCTGTGCTAGTTGCCTCTAAATCCACCACAACATAGCGATTACCAATCGTTTTCATTATAAAAAATTATACCAAAAAAAGGGCCATTTGGCACCTGCAAACATGGGATAATTTTCAAACTCAAGAAGGTTACTTGTATTAAAAATCCCAGCAAACAGAGCATCCTAGCCTACTTATTTTTTTGAAATTATTGGAGAATAAGAAAAATTGAGAGAAGAAATGTTTACATCTTCCTTCTCTCAACGAATCATTTGCTTTATTTAACCATATCAGGATCGTAGTCATAGAATCCTGTATCAAGGAAACGGTTTTTAGGGTGAAGTTTACGAACTTCTTCATCCAGCAAGAAGGCTTGGTCATGGCTAAAGTTACCCTCTTGAATCAAGCTACGCGCTTGGATAAAGAGTTTTGCAATCTCAACAAAGTTCTGACCAGGAGTGTAGAGCCCTTCTAGTTTCCAGTGAGTAAAACCATGCTCCACCAATTCTGTTAATTTGGTCATCAAATCAAGGTCATTGTTTGCAAAGATGTGGGTACCATGATTGTCTTCAAAAATGGAATAGTGGCTCTCTGGGTCACTCGGCTCAGCCAAGAAGAGATCACGCTTGCGCGTCTTTTCATCATCGATATGCGTAAAGTTATAATAGTTTTGCAAGAGCGGACGTTTAGAATGATGGATGACACTGGCACCGTAAACCAAAACTTCAGCAGGAATTTCCAAAATCTCTGGCATTTTGAAAAGTTCAGCTGATGGAATTTCACGCGCCAAAACAGCCTCAGATGCGCCAGCCTTTTGTCCCCAGAAGTTTATCTGACGACTGCTAGTTACCATAGTCGAAGCATCGTAGATGGTCTTAAATGAATAACCATCGCGGTTGACTACGTAAAAGACACCTGCATCCCCAATCGTAATGTAGTCTGTCTTGATTTCTTCCAAAAAGTCTAAGAAAGGCTTGATACGGTCCATCATATCTTGGTGCATGAGGGCGTTAACCGCAACAATCAATTCCTTACCAGCATCATGAACCAGCTTAGCGATTTCACGCAATTGGTCATGACTAAAGGTTGTTGGTAGACGAAGGCCAAAATCTTTCTCACCGACATATATACGGTCTACGCCAGCTTCGAGCAGTTGTTTAACTTGTTCAATACTTTCAGCAGTTGCTGTAATGATAATCTTTTCCATAAGGAAAATTATACCATATTTCTCAAAAATCAGCTATTCTTTGAAAATGAAAAGGTACTTTATTCTTTTTGTAACCTTTCTGTAATAATTCTCTGCTGAAAAAATGATAAAATGGGTATGTACTGTTAAGGAGAGAATCATGCCCGTAAGAAAATTACAATCCTATGAGGTAGACTATCAAGAAGAATTAAACCAGCAACTTCCTCATTATCAAGCTTATGCACCTGAAGCACAAGCTGATAGCAATCTCAAAGAAATTTTATTTTTTGTCAATATCGCTGTTTTTTGTATCTGCATTGCCATCTTTAGTTTTATCTTTTTATCATTAAAATTAACAACTGTGCTCGCCTTACCTGCAGCAATAGTATCCAGCTTACTTGTTTTAAAAATCCAACGCTCTATTATCAAACGAAAACTTAAAAAATAAACATATCGCCCCATCCGGAGCGATATGTTTATTTTTTCTTTTTCGATGGTGTGTGGATGGCAATCTTCACTTCAAAGATTGTTCCCTTTGGTTTATTATCTTTGACAGTAATGGTTCCTTTAAGCGCATCTACAATTTGCTTGGCCAGAGATAATCCTAAACCAAAACCACCTTTTTGGCGGGTTCTAGCCTTGTCGACTCGATAAAAACGATCAAAAATTTTCTTTTTATCTTCTGTCGAAATACCGACTCCATTATCGGAAACTAGCAAATAAAGATTACGATCGGTCGCCGAGATAAGAAAATCAATTTCACCATCCTCTTCAGTATACTTGACAGCATTATCAAATAGGATGGTCATCAACTGCTTCAAGAGAAGCTGATCTGTGACAATCGGACGATGGATCCGATTTTCAAAACGGAAGACACGATCATTTTCCGAAGCAATCATCTCATAGTTTGTGAAAGTCGTATTGAAAAAACTAGTTGGAACTTCTGCAAGCTCCGGCTTAATCCCATCATCTCTCCGAGCTAAGTTCAGCAAGTTTGTCGTCAAAAAACGCATGTTTCGGACTTCTTCCAAACTCGATGCAATACTTTCGCTCACATCCATAATGGTAGCTTCTGGCTTACGAAAGAGGGTCTCTAAGCGATTTTGCAAAACTGCAAGTGGAGTCCGTAACTCATGACTGGCATTTTCCACAAAGGACTGTTGCTTCTGCATACTCTCAAGCAGAGGACGAACACTGACCCTAGCTAGATAGAGACTGGCAAGCAAAGACAAAATCCAGAAACTAGCCATCACAATCACAATCAATTTCTCATGCTTTTGACTGGCTTGCTCCAACTGACTGGTATTTATCAAGACAGCAGCATACTTGATATTGGTTGAAACCGAACTAATATTGGTTTCCATCAAAATCATACGATAGATTTCTTCCTGCCCATAGCTATTAAAAACCTGAATCTGGTAGATATGTCCTAGTTCTTTTTTCTCTAACTTAATCTTATCTAATCCCAAAAATCGATTTCCAGAAAGGAGTTGGGTAAAATTTTTATCAAAAAGAATGACTTCTGTGTTAGAACTGACATTGGGTTTTATCTCAGTCTTGCTAGTATCTGTAGCGGCATTTTCTAAATCTTTAATCTCTTCTGTTGCCCTATTTACTGCCAGCTGAATAACTGCTTGAGGATTTTCACTCAGTCCGTGGAGCTTATCATCCACTGAAGTATAGAGACTCGAGTGCATGACCTGTAAAATAATCAGAGTCATGGTAGAGAAAATCAAGGTAAAGACACCAAAGTTGCGGATAAAATAACTAAAGTCATCCGCATACCATGTTTTTTTTAGTTTACTGAACATCTTTTAAAATATACCCAACACTGCGCAAGGTTTGCAAATTCTCTGCAAAAGTGGTTCCTTTTAATTTCTTACGGACTTTTGAAACATAAACTTCGACAACCGAAATCGTTGTGTCACTATCAAATCCCCATAGACGATCAAAAATCTGAGTCTTCGGCAAAATAACATTTTGATTTTGAAGGAAATAAACTAGTAAATCGAACTCTTTCCCCAGCAATTCGACTGGAGTATCTTCAACCTTAACGGTATTGGTTGACAAATTGATGAGAATATCTCCATAAGATAGCGTATTTTCATTAAACTTGCCTGAACGTTTGAGAAGGGCTTGAATCCGCATTTTGAGTTCTTCTAGGTAGAATGGCTTGGTCAAATAATCATCCGCTCCCAGTTCAAATCCATGTCCCTTGTCATCCAAACTTTCCTTGGCGGTCATGATCAGAACTGGTGTCGTAATTCCCTTTTCACGCAATTCTTTCAAGACTTGGAAGCCATTTTTTTCTGGTAACATCAAATCGAGCAAAATCAAGTCATAGACGCCACTTTCAGCTTCGTAGAGACCTTCTTCTCCATCAAATACCTGCATGACATCCGCAAAATCGTCTAAAAAGTCAAATACTGAATTTGACAGTCCTAGGTCATCCTCAACCAATAAGATTTTTATCATGAGAAACTCCTCCTTATTAAAACTATTATACCAAATTTGCCTTAAAAAAAACTCAACTCTCTGCATTTTATATGAGATAGCTGAGTTTTCTTTTATTTAGTCTTAATTATTTAGTTCCGTATTGAAGAACAACTGCTTCCACTGCAGCTTTTTCACGGTTAATCAAGTCAACACGCGCTGCAATCTCCTTGATTCCCATACCGATGTTACGGCTAAGAGCAAGGTCAGAAAGCTGCGGTTCAAAGAATTCTTTGTATTCCGCCAAGCGTTGCTGAGTCTTAAATACGTGTGCAGGAAGGATAACAAAGCTATCAAAGCTCATATCTCCACCAAGAGCTGCCTTAATCCAAGCCCAGTTTTCACGCGCCCAAGACCAAGCTGTTTCCTGAGTTGCTTGATGAGCTAGGAATTGGTAATACCAAGCAGACAAGTCCTGCGGTTTGACCACAAATTTGTCCTTCCAAGCAGCGATCAAGGTTTGGATATTGTCCGCATCTGTACTGTATGCAAGAGCTGCTGCCAACTGGCGTTTAAAGACAGCATCTGTTGCGTGAGTATAAGTATCAAGATAAAGTGCTAACAAGTCTTTAGTCTCATGATGTTTCATCTCATTGATTAGAACTTGTGAGCGAATTGCTGCTGGAAGTCCTGCAAGATGATCCTTGTGAGATTCGAAGATTTGGCTAGCGACTTGACTAGCTTCTACATCATTTGAGCGAATCATCATAGAAATAGCTAACTGACGAACCAATTCATCCTCATCTGATTCTCCGTCTTTAGCTTCAAAATCAAGACGGTCATAGTTATGACGAGCCAATTTAGCAACCAATGCCTTGAAGGCTCTTTCAGCTTCTGTTCCTTCATCGATAAAGCGCTCAAGGGCCGAAATCACTTCAGAAACAGCTGAAACGACAAGGTAAGATTCTTCCTTAGCAAGTTTATCAAGAACTGGGAGCAAGTCAGCATAAGAAATGTACCCTGCCTCAGCAAGCAAACGACGTTCTTGGACGATTTGCAGTTTGCTTGTGTTATCAAGTGTCTCTAGCTCAGCAAGAACTGCATCCAACAAGTCTCCTTGATAGTCGGTAATGTAGTGGGCTGTATTTTCTGTGTTGAGACGAAGTGCTGTTTTATTTTCAGCAAGAAGAGCTGCGTAGCCAGGGATTTCGATGCTTTCAGTTTCGAGTGTATCAGGCAGGCCTTTCCAGTTGCTGTTTAGTGGCACAACCCAGAGACGGTTCTTATCTTCGTGCTCACCGATGAAGAATTGTTTTTGTGAAATCTTCAAGACATCATTTTCAACTTTGACAGTGAGAACTGGATAACCAGGTTGTTCCAACCAAGAATCCATAAAGGCTGCGACATCACGTCCAGACGCTTGACCAAGAGCATCCCAAAGGTCACGACCAATTGTATTGCTGTATTGATGTTTTTCAAAGTAGGCATGCAAACCTTTGGCAAAATCAGCATCACCTAGCCAACGACGAAGCATGTGCATGAGGCGACTTCCTTTGGCATAGACGATAGCGCCATCAAAGAGCGTATTGATTTCATCTGGGTGTTTGACTTCGACGTGAACAGACTGAACACCATCAGTCGCGTCACGTTCAAGAGCGTGAGGTACTCCACCTGTTTGGAAATCTTCAAAGATATTCCAGCTTGGCTCAATGGCATCCACACAGACGTACTCCATCATGTTAGCGAAGCTTTCATTGAGCCAAAGATCATCCCACCATTTCATAGTAACGAGGTTCCCAAACCATTGGTGAGCCAATTCATGGGCCACAACAAGGGCAACTTGTTGACGGCTGGCAAATGTTGAGTTCTCATCCACAACCAAGTATACTTCACGGTAGGTTACAAGACCCCAGTTTTCCATAGCACCAGCTGAGAAGTCAGGAAGGGCGATATGGAGAGATTGAGGGATTGGATACTTGACTCCGTAGTAATCTTCGTAAAACTCGATAGAGCGAACGGCAATGTCCAAAGAGAAATCAAGGTTAGAAAGCGGATGTGCTTTGGTAGAGTATATACCAACGAGGGTACCATTCTTAGTTTTAGCGGTTACCCCTTGCAAATCACCCGCAACAAAGGCTAACAAGTAAGAAGACATGCGAGGTGTTGTCTCAAACTTCCAGATACCTGTTTCCTTACGTTTTTCAACATCGATTTCTGGCATGTTAGACAAGGCCAATTCACCTTCTACTTGGTCAAAACGTAGAGAGAGGTCAAAAGTTGCTTTAGCTTCTGGCTCATCCACACATGGGAAGGCTTCACGCGCAAAATGGCTCTCGAATTGAGTTGACAAGACTTCCTTCTTGACTCCATCAACTGTGTAGTAAGATGGGTAAATCCCTGTCATGTTGTCTGTAATTTTTCCTGAGAAAGCGATAATCACTTCAACTTGACCAGCCTCAGCTAATTCAATATGAAGGGCTTCATTTTCATGGTCAAGTGTAAATGGACGAGCTTGACCTGCAACTTCTACAGTGGCGATTTCCAAGTCTTTTTGGTGAAGGGAAATACGGTCACTCTGTGCTTGACCAGTGATGGTCACCTTCCCTGAAAACGTCTTGGTCTCACGACTCAAGTCTAAAAATAAATCATAATGTCCAGGAACAAATTGCTTAATAAAATGTTCAACTGCTTGCATAATTTTCTCCTATTCTAAGTTTAAGAGCTGCTGCTCTTCTTCAAACAAACTTATTATATCATATTTTACTTGAGAAAAAAGGATTGGACGGCAATTTCCAAAACTTTCTTCCGTCTAGCAGTCTACAGGGGGTAGACCTTGCGAAATTCTTCTAAAACAACCTTGCTGTCAGGTGTAAAATTCTGTCCTGCCTCCCTCATCCACTCGGTGAAAAAGTCCTCATGAACCTGACGCCAATAGGCTAAAGATTTGTCTCCCTCGCCTTCCTTGTAGGCATGGTCAGCAGAAACTTGATTGAAGGGTTTAACAGAAACCTTTGTAATTTCGACAATGCAGACAGCCTGATTTTGACTATCTAAAATGACATCGAAGGTCCCTTCTTGCGGAAGGGGTTCATCTTCTAGTGCATAGAGATCGTAGGCTGAAGCTGTTGCCGTCTTTTCGCCTTTTAAAACCAAATCCGCTAAAAGGTCTGGTTCCACTCCAAAAGCCCAAGCATCGATTTCATCTCCGATAGAAGGATTGATTTGTTTGTATTTATTCCACATTTCTTGCGGTGTCATGGGTTTCTCCTTTGTAATTTTTTACTTTCTTCTTTTACACGTTTGAGGTGGTCTGGATGGTCAATCTCTAAATTAAAAATCTCTGGAATAGAACTGTAATGGATAATGCACTTGATACCCAACTGATTCATTTTTTGTATGAAAGAAGTATTCAGATAACCTGCTACAGCAAAATCAATCTTTTTCGCCCTTGCTTTATCCTGCATATCTCTTAGCATATCTAACATTATTGGACTTTCTATATCATGCCATTGACTGTTTCTCACAGTCGCAAAAACAAAGGAAGTCAAATCATTCATTCCAACTACAATCTTTGAAATGCCCGTTTCCAGTATCCTATTTAAGTCAAAATACGCTGACGGTAATTCAATCATCGTGCCGACTTTCCCAGTAAAGCCATACTGACGCAATACTGTAATAGCTTGTTTTAATTGGTCGGCATCATTGACAAAAGGAAAAATAACAGACAGATTGGGATTGGTTTGATAAACTTCTGTAACGACATGTGCTTCAGCCTGAAATTCATCCGGACACGCCAACAAACGCCTAGTTCCTCTATATCCAAATAAGGGATGATTTTCATCAAAATACTCTTTAGTCCCCTCTAAATAATTGGCTTCTGTATTCGTTAATTCTGAAAAACGATACCAGATCTCCTCATCTGAGTACAAGGAACAGATAGTATCTAGATAATCTTTTACAAATTGCTGACAACTTGGTAATAGTATATTTTGATTGAGCTCTCTCAATAAATATTCCCCACGAATCATGCCAACATGATGAAATAGTTGTGGGTAAACTTTTTCATCAAGTTTTTCGCCACTAAGGGCAAGTTGGTTTTTCATGTCCATTCACCTCGTCTTAAAAGATACAATATCAGATATCACTACATGAAACTTTCCTCTAGTTCAAAAGCTTCATAAGGTTCAACTAACTCATATCCTAAAAATTCTGCTACTTTTTTGGAAGCCTCGTTATGAGCATCCCAAAGTGGAAACATATCTCTATTTAAACTCTCTAGAATCATTGCAGCACCAAGCTTTTTAGCAAATCCATTTCCTTGTTCGTTTGGTCTAGTTGCAACTTCCACTTCAACTGCTCCACGGTAAACTAACCCTGAGGAAATCCCAGCAATCAGTTCATTATTTTTAAGAATCACAAAGCCAAATCCACCTTTTAAAACAAAATCCTGATAAGACTCAAAATCCCCCTGTAAATCCTGTGACCATTCTTTCGTAGAAAAGCAGTTATAAATATGATTATCAATAGGCACAATATTGTAATCTTCCTCTAAATGAGTAACTAGATCATTTAGAAATTTAACTTGAAAATTTGCCTTATCTTTAAAAGAATAGCGAGTAAAAGAATTTAGCCCCACTTTCCGATGCAGAAAATCTTGCCAATTAGTATTTTCTGAAATAATAATCTTATAATCTAAACCATATTTTCTAACAAAATCTTCCCAAAATCTGGAATCCAACTCCCCTGCTAGGTATAGAAAATTCCCAACATCATAAAAGCTTGTTGTCCTATCATTGTTTCGGTAGATAGTTCCAATTTGAGATTTAAGACCATAGAGAACCATATTTTTCTTCCATGTTTTAAATAGTTCCATTATCCCCCTACTTCACCTTCCAATTTCTATAGCTTGTCATATCTAATTCTGGAAATCCTAATAATTCAGACTTAACCTTCAAGACTAATGGCGATGCACTTTCTTCTGTAATCTCTTGAATATCCATCAAAATATATCCAAGTGAATCATTCGCACCATCAGACACAGCTTCCGAAATTGTAACTAGAGGTACACTCTCATTCATTTCAACATCATACAAGGCCATGATATGGTGAACCATAAAATTTTTTAACTCTTCCCTGACGAAAACATCGTAGATTCGAGGATTAGAATAACTTCTAACAGTAAATCCCGTCTCTTCCATAACTTCTCTAGTCAGCGTTTCCATCAGTCTTTCACCAAGTTGCTGACTGCCTCCAGGTAGATCATACCGATGTTGATAAGGGCCTCTCATTTTTCAATGCAGAGTAACTTCCCATTTTCAAAGCAAACACCATAGACTCCAAAGTGATTTTTGATTTCCATCCAAATCCTCCTATTTCAAAGACCAGCCACCGTCTACTGTAAGGATTTGTCCTTGCATGGCAGATGCCTTTCCACTGGCCAAAAAAAGACTGACTTCTGCCACTTCCTCTGGTTCAATCCAGCGCTTGATTGGGGTTTCACTCGCTACCCAGTCAGACAAACCACCTGGTTCAAAGTCGGCAGCAGTCATAGCTGTCTTGACTGCTCCTGGAGCAATCCCAAAGACCTGAATCCCAGCCTCAGCATAGTCTAAAGCCAACTGCTTAGTAAAGCCAGCCAAAGCATGCTTAGAGGAAGTATAGGCGTGACCACCTCCACCTGCTAGGCTAGAAGCAATGGAACACATATTGATGATGATTCCCTTTTTATTTTCCAGCATTTGTGTCAAATAATAGCGAGTCAACTCAACAGGAGTCACATAGTTAATTTCAAAAATCTCTTGAATTTCCTGGGCTGATTGTTCCAATAGGGGTTTATAAGCATCCAACACTCCAGCAGTATTGCACAAAATATCTACCTGAGGACACCAGTCAAAAATTGGCTCCAAGTCCAAGGTTAAATCTCTCTGTAAAAAGTGAAAATCACCCTCTAAGAGTGGATTTTTATCTTGGTCAACTCCATAAACTTGATAACCATTTTCTAAAAAGAGTCGAGCCTGAGCCAGACCAATGCCTGAACTCACTCCTGTAATGAGTACACGCTTAGTCATGCACTTCTACCCAATCCGTCGCCAAAACATCACAAGGTGTCGGGCTCCACATGGAAAATCCTTCTCCTTCGCCAGAAACGTTAATCAAAAAATAAGGAGTTACCTCTAAAGCCACACCATTTTGCTCGATGGTATCAAAGAGTTGGACATAGTTTTCAGCACCTCCCCAACCAGTACGTACATATTTTTTCTTAGCCTTTAACCCAGGTAGAATTTCTTCAAATGTCATGTTTATCTCCTTTAATATCAATAATTCTTCCCTTCATTATAACAAAAAAACCGCTTTAAAACGGCTTTTTGACTGTGATTTATTTACATCTGCTTCTACTTACGGCAAATTATTCCCTGCAGCAAGATAAATTTCATACCATTCTTTTCTTGTTAAATTAAAGTTTGTCGCTTGGCTAGCTTCTATCAAATGCTTAGGATTTGTTGTACCTACGACTGCCTGCATTTTGGCTGGGTAGCGTAATATCCAAGAAATGGCAATAGTTGAAGAAGTTACTCCATATTTAATAGCTAAACGCTCAAGTACTTGATTTAAAGCTTGAAATTTCTCATTGCCAACAAAATTCCCTCTAAAATACCCGAATTGTAAGACAGACCATGCTTGAATGACCACATCGTGTAATTTGCAATATTCAAAAATGCTGCCATCTCGCATAGCTGCTTGACTATCTTCCATATTAACATGAAATCCTGCTTCAAAACCGGGTGTGAAAGCTGCACTTAATTGTAATTGATTGATAGATAGAGATTGTTTTACTTCTTTCTTCAGCAACTCCATCATCATAGGATTTTGATTAGAAACTCCAAAATCTCGAACCTTACCTTGTTTATAAAGGAGATCAAAGGCTTCTGCTACTTGATCAGAT
This sequence comes from Streptococcus sp. 1453, assembly GCF_013276955.1. NCBI lineage: Bacteria > Bacillati > Bacillota > Bacilli > Lactobacillales > Streptococcaceae > Streptococcus > Streptococcus sp. 1453. The sequence goes on along the minus strand of NZ_VMLZ01000002.1, from coordinate 170,840 downwards.
TCCATCAAAGCATCTGGTCGATGAAGAAGCAAGCTATCTAGATGATCAATCTTCAATCTTTGCAAAATACCATCTACTGATTTTATAATATAGTCCTTAGAAAAATCAAAATAGGTAAATTCTTCAATGCGAATGCCACATTTGGACTGAATCCACATCTTTTCTCTTAAATCTGGACGATTTTTTAGGACAAGACCTAACAGTTCTTCACAACGACCACGACCATATATATCAGCCAAGTCAAAAGCATTGATTCCAACAGAAAGTGCTGTTTCTACAAGCTCTTCAACTTCTTTTACAGACTTATCTTCTATTCTCATCATTCCGAGAACAATTTCTGATAATTCTTTGTCATCTTGACCAAGAGTTATGTATCTCATCAAATTTTTCTCCTTAAATTTCTAACATTCTTCCCTTCATTATAACAAAAAACCGCTTTGCAACGGCTTTTTGACTATATTTCACTCCATTTTATCTTCTTAAACCCACGGAACAAGACAAAGATTCCAATAAAGAGGACAGCTAAAGGAATAACTTTTGTAAGAAAAACATTTGAAATTCCCATCCACTCATAGTAACGGAGCAGAGAACCTACAATAAGGTGGGCAATAATCATACTAACAAATGGACGAAAAATCGGTTCTTTCCAATTCCAAATACTGATGACTAGGGAAATCGTAAAGACAGACAAACTATCCCAGGGAGCAGGAAGATAAAAGGCTCCTTCTTGTACAAAACTTCCTATTCCTACATATCCCAGAACAACTAGCAGAACAAGAATCCCAACGATAATATAGGTGCTAATTTTCATTTTAGGAGAATCTTGGACTAAACTTTTTCGTAAAATTGTAGCCACAAGCCCAAATCCAATCAGAAAAAGAAGAAGTTGCCCTAAAAAAGTAAGCAAATTGACTGTTAAGAGAGGACCTTTAGAAAAATCACCCAGTAGATGATAGTAGCGTAATATCGCTAGGACAAAAATTGGTGTTAAAAGGGACTCCTTGATAGAACTGCGTGGGGCTTCCTTGAGAATCTCTTTCATTATTTTTTTAGGATTCTTACCTAAATAATCCTCTGCACTCATGCCATCTCGTTCTGCTTCTGAGAAATCTAACATCATCAAATAAATCTGCTCTCTGAGATAGTCTTCATCATAGAGAAATCCAGCAAGATTAAAACTATCCCACAGTTCCTCAAAATACTGCTGATTGTCCTCAGAAAACTCATGCAACAAAGCACTTGTTTCTTCGTAATACTTCATTTTCTTCATGGTTTAACCCCCATTCTTAATCCCTTCTACTTTTTGACTCAAATCGTCCCATTGTTGCCAAAAGACCGAGACACGCTCTTCTCCTTCTTTGGTTAACGAAAAATACTTCCGATCTGGACCATCTGGCGACGGACGCATGTCGCCTCTTATCCATTGATTTTTTTCTAACTTTTGCAACAAAGGATAAATAGTTCCTGGAACGATAGTGTCAAATCCAGCCTCTCGCAAAGTCTGAACCAACTCATAACCATATCGCTCTTTTTTACCAATCATATCCAAGACACAACCTTCAAGAACACCTTTTAATAGCTGAGTTTCTTTCATCCCTTCTCCCTTCTATCTATTTTGTAATACCTACTAGTAGCTTCATCTATAATATACCACTTTCACACTAGTTTGTAAAGCATAATAGTTAATACTCTTCGAAAATCTCTTCAAACCACGTCAGCATCGCCTTACCGTAGATATGGTTACTGACTTCGTCAGTTCTATCCACAACCTCAAAACAGTGTTTTGAGCTGACTTCGTCAGTCTTATCTACTACCTCAAAACTATGTTTTGAGCAACCTGCGGCTAGTTTCCTAGTTTGCTCTTTGATTTTCATTGAGTATAAATAAAAAAACAGAACTAGCATAAACTAGTCCTGTCTATTTTTACCCAATCACACTTCCGTTTGGTACAGCTGGATCAACTGTAAGAAGGGTTAATTGTCCATCATGTTCAGCTGAGAGAATCATCCCTTGGCTGACATATTTTTTCATCATTTTACGTGGTTTGAGATTGGCAACAATTTGAACTTTCTTGCCGACCAATTCTTGTTCATTTGGATAGTATTTTGCAATTCCAGAAAGAATTTGACGATCTTCTCCATCACCAGCATCCAAGCGGAATTGAAGCAACTTATCAGAACCTTCCACTTTAGACACCTCTTTAACTTCGGCAACACGGATTTCGACCTTGTCAAAGTCTTCAAACTTGATTTCTTCCTTGTTGAGTTTGAGTTCGACTTCGTCTGGATTCCATTCTTTTTCGACAGCTGGCTTGTTACCTTCCATTTGTTCCTTGATATAGGCGATTTCTTCTTCCATATCCAAACGTGGGAAGATTGGTGTTCCTTTGGCAACTACAGTCTCATCTGCCGGGAAGTCAGCCAAGCTCAAGTTTTCAAGGCTCGCTACTTCTTCCAAGCCAAGTTGAGTCATAACCGCACGACTAGTTTCCATCATAAATGGTTCAATCAAGTGAGCGACGACACGAAGGCTGGCTGCCAAGTGGCTCATAACACTTGCCAATTGGTCACGAAGAGCCTCATCCTTGGCCAAGACCCATGGTGCGGTCTCATCGATGTATTTATTGGTACGAGAGATAAGGGTCCAGACTGCTTCAAGAGCACGTGGGTAGTCAACTGCTTCCATGTGTGTATGGTAGTCTGCGATTGATTGTTCTGCAACCTCAGCAAGAGCATGGTCAAACTCTGTTACACCCTCTACATAGGCTGGAATTTGTCCATCAAAGTATTTGTTAATCATAGAAACCGTACGATTGAGGAGGTTCCCAAGGTCATTGGCCAATTCGTAGTTGATACGGCCTACATAGTCTTCTGGAGTGAAGGTTCCGTCTGAACCAACTGGAAGGCTACGCATGAGGTAGTAACGAAGCGGATCTAGTCCATAACGCTCTACCAACATTTCAGGGTAAACGACATTCCCTTTAGACTTAGACATCTTACCGTCTTTCATGACAAACCAACCATGGGCAATCAAACGATCAGGTAATTTAACATCCAACATCATAAGAAGGATTGGCCAGTAGATTGAGTGGAAACGAAGGATGTCTTTTCCTACCATGTGGAAGACTGTTCCATTCCAGAACTTGTCAAAGTTACCATGTTCGTCTTGAGCGTAGCCAAGAGCTGTCGCATAGTTAAGAAGGGCATCAATCCAAACGTAGACAACGTGCTTAGGATTAGATGGTACTGGCACACCCCATGTAAAGGTTGTACGAGAAACTGCCAAATCCTCTAAACCTGGTTCGATGAAGTTGCGAAGCATTTCATTGAGACGACCATCTGGAGTGATAAATTCAGGATGGGCCTTGAAAAATTCCACCAAACTGTCTTGGTATTTGCTGAGGCGAAGGAAGTATGATTCTTCAGATACCCATTCAACCTCGTGACCTGATGGAGCAATACCACCAGTTACATTTCCAGCTTCATCACGGAATACTTCTGCCAGCTGGCTTTCTGTAAAGAATTCTTCATCTGAGACTGAGTACCAACCAGAATATTCACCCAAATAGATATCATCTTGAGCAAGCAAGCGCTCAAAGACCTGTGCGACAACTTTTTCGTGGTAATCATCAGTTGTACGGATAAATTTATCGTATGAGATATCTAGTAATTGCCAGAGTTCTTTGACTCCAACTGCCATCCCATCAACATAGGCTTGAGGTGTGATGCCAACTTCTTCAGCTTTCTGCTGGATTTTCTGACCATGCTCATCAAGACCTGTCAAATAAAAGACATCGTAGCCCATCAGGCGTTTATAACGTGCTAGGACATCACAAGCAATGGTTGTGTAGGCAGAACCGATATGAAGTTTACCAGATGGGTAGTAAATCGGCGTTGTAATATAAAAATTCTTTTCAGACATAATTTTTCCTTTCCAGGCAAATGAAACCTGTTTTTCTAACACTTCATTATATCACATTTTTAAGGATTTTCGATAGGGAAATCCATACAAAAACAAGATAGACAAGTGTCCATCTTGTTGATCTTATTCATAACGAAGGGCTTCGATTGGATCAAGTTTCGATGCCTTGTTGGCTGGCAAGACTCCAAAAATCATACCCACGCTAGCCGAAACTGCAAGACTAAATAGGGCAACTGGAATTGATACTCCAACTTCTATACCCGCAATCAAACCTTGCAGTAACAAACCTGCTAAGGCAGTTAAACCACTTGCAATTGTCAAGCCAATCAAGCCACCTAACAAGGTCAAAATCATGGATTCAATCAAAAACTGGATTAAAATATTGGCACGAGTTGCACCCAAAGCCTTACGGAGACCAATTTCACGGGTACGCTCTGTCACCGAAACCAGCATAATATTCATAACACCAGTTCCTCCAACAAAGAGAGAAATACCTGCAATGGCACTAATAATCGTCGTCATAAAACTAAACGTTTGTTGAACTTCTGCAAATGCAGCTGACTCATCTGCCACTTGATATTCTCCCTGTTGCAAGCCAGCAAGCTCTGTCATTTTTCGTGCTAATTCTGGACCCAGAGTTTGAGTCAAGCTTGTGTCATTCACTCGAAAGACAATATTAGCTATTTCATCTACATTAAAATTCGCAGCAAGGGAGATATTTGTGGTAATGGGCAAGCCACCAAAACCATATATTTTTGAACGTTTAGCCTCTGGACTAGTATAAACCCCAATAACCCGGTAACTAAATCCATTGACTTCTACAACCTTGTTAATAGCCTCTTGAGGAGATCCAAATAGACTAATGGATAATTCTTCATCAAGCAAAATGACACTTGCAAATTCTTTGAAATCTTGTTCTCTCAAACTACGTCCTGCAAGAATTTCATTGTTAACAGCCTCCATATAAGTTCTGTTTCCACCTGTCAAATTGGCATTTTCAACTTTTTTATCTTTATAAGTCAAGATGGCGTTCGTTGAGTTGGTTACATAGTAATTATCCACTCCCTTGAGTTTGGCTGCCTCCTTGACCCAAGATTCTTGCGGTTTTGGTGGTTCAACATGAACTTCCTCTTCTTTTCCAGAAACCGTAAAAGCTGATTGTTTCTGAGTAAAAGACCCATCTTTACTTTTTTTAGAAGAGAAAAAGACACTAATATTCTTCTGAGATTTGGTCATATCTTTGTTGAGTTGACGAGATAGGGAGTCACCTAGAGCCATAATCACAACAACTGATGAAACACCGATAATAATCCCAATCATGGTAAGCAAAGAACGCATCTTATGAGCCATGATAGATGAAAAGGCAAATTTCAGATTCTGCATCTTAGTTTTCCTCCTTTTCTAACTGAGCACTATCAGATGAAATAACTCCATCGCGAATGACAATCTGACGTTTGGCATAAGCAGCTATTTCAGGCTCATGCGTTACCATGATAATGGTTTTTCCTTCTTTGTTCAAGTCAACCAATAGTTGCATGATTTGGTTCCCTGTTTTGGTATCCAAGGCTCCTGTCGGTTCGTCTGCTAGAATAATAGAAGGATTGTTTACCAAGGCACGCGCAATAGCCACACGTTGCTTTTGACCACCAGATAATTCCGAAGGCAAATGGTGACTACGCTCAGTCAATTCAACCTTGTCTAAATACTCCTCAGCCAACTTGCGCCGTTTTGAAGCCGAAACTCCTGCGTAAATCAAGGGCAATTCTACATTTTGCAGAGCATTGAGTTTGGATAGAAGAAAGAACTGCTGAAAGACAAAACCGATTTGTTGGTTGCGAACCTTAGCTAGTTGTTTTTCACCCAATCCAGCCACTTCTTGACCTTCAAGATAATACTCTCCACTACTTGGTGTATCCAACATCCCAATCGTATTCATGAGAGTAGACTTACCAGAACCAGATGGTCCCATAATGGCAACAAACTCACCCTCATTCACTTCTAGGTTGATATTTTTGAGAACCTGCAGTTCTTGGTCACCGTTACGGTAGCTTCTGCAGATATTTTTTAGACTAATTAGTTGCTTCATCAGCCTTCACCTCTTTTCCTTCCTCTAGAGAAGACGTTGGGTTACTGATGACCTTGACTCCATTTGTCAGACCTGAAGTGATTTCTTGGTTGTCTGCATCAGCATTACCCAAACCAACTTCCACTTTCTTGGCCTTTTTCTGCTCGTCAAGCACCCAGACATAGTTCTTATCATTTTCAGTCACAACACTTGTTAGAGGAACCAAAATGGCTTTACTCTTATTTTTGACCTCAACACTTACTGAGAATCCTTGTTTCAAATCACCAATTTCACTTGTAACATCAATAGTGTATGGATATTTAGAACCAGAATTACCAGAAGCTGCGGCAGCTGGACTAGCTGCTTCACCATTGTTTTTAGGATAGTCAGAAATATAGCTTAATTTCCCAGTCCATTTTTTATCAGGATACACTTTAGAAGTAAAGCTTACTTCTTGTCCTACAGAGAGGTTGGCAAGGTTATATTCAGATAGTTCCCCCTTAACTTGCAAGTTTTCATTACTTACGACATGAACGACTACTTGGCTAGCTCCTGTTGGAGATTTAGAAACATTGTGGTTGACTTCGACCACAGTTCCCTCTAGGGTACTGAGAACCGTCATTGCATCTAACTGACTTTGAGCCTTACTTAATTGCGCCGCAGCGTCTGCACGCGCATCACGGGCATCACCCAACTGAGCGTCAATAGAAGCAACAGAATTTCCAGCCACTGGAGTTGGACTTTGCACCGTTGCATCTTCTCCTCCTGCTGGCGCAGAGGCTTGAGGAGCCGGAGCTGAAGCGGCTTCATTTCGTGCTTGATTGAGTTCATTGATATGACGATCTGCCTTAGCTACTGCTCGACTCGCTGAATCATAGGCCGCCTGGGCTTCTGAACTACTGTACTTGACTAAAGCCTGCCCTTCGCTGACCTTATCCCCCACAGAAACAAGGATTTCATCTAAATCTCCCTTGCTAGCATCAAAATAAACGTATTGTTCATTTTTTGCCGTTACTGTCCCTGACAATAAAACCGACGAAGCAACAGTTCCCTCTTTTGCCACTACTAGATGTGGCGTTTCATCCTTCACATCAGTTTGCGAGGGTTGTCTAAAGAGTAAAATCCCCCCAGCACCCAATACAACTACACTTGCAGCACCAATTGCTGCATACAATTGCCACTTTTTAGCTTTACCATTCTTTTTCTTCATAATGAAACTCCTTTTCTTTTTTACAATACTTTGCTATTATACCAAATTTCCCTCCAGCAAACAATGCAGTTCAGATGGAAATAATGACAGTTCAGGATTAAACAATCGTTCGGAAATCCTCCTTTTCTATTGTACTAGTTATATAATACACTATCTTGACTTATTTGGCAAGCTTTTTTGCAATTTTTTGAACGTAGCAGATTTTTGCAATCAAATCAAAAAAAAGATAGAATATGACTATCAAAAAATGATACTCTACTATTTAAAAGAGTACAAAGGAGTTTTCAATGAGAGAATACGATATCATCGCTATCGGTGGAGGTAGCGGAGGAATTGCTTCCATGAACCGTGCTGGTGAACACGGAGCTAAAGCAGCCGTTATTGAGGAAAAGAAACTAGGTGGAACCTGTGTCAATGTCGGTTGTGTTCCTAAAAAAATCATGTGGTACGGGGCGCAAATCGCTGAGACTTTCCATCAATTTGGAGAAGACTACGGCTTTAAGACTACTAATCTTAACTTTGACTTTGCAACCCTACGTCGCAATCGTGAAACCTACATTGATCGCGCTCGTTCTTCTTATGATGGCAGTTTTAAACGTAACGGTGTAGACTTGATTGAAGGTCATGCTGAATTTGTAGATTCTCATACTGTCAGTGTAAATGGTGAACTGATTCGTGCTAAACATATCGTGATTGCTACTGGTGCCCATCCAAGTATTCCAACTATTCCTGGTGCTGAGCTAGGTGGCTCTTCTGATGATGTATTTGCCTGGGAAGAATTGCCAGAGTCAGTTGCTATTCTAGGCGCTGGTTATATCGCCGTTGAATTGGCTGGCGTACTCCACACTTTTGGTGTCAAGACAGACCTCTTTGTTCGTCGTGATCGTCCTTTACGTGGTTTTGATTCTTACATCGTTGAAGGTTTGGTAAAGGAAATGGAAAGAACAAACTTGCCACTTCATACTCACAAAGTCCCTGTCAAGTTAGAAAAAACTGCTGAAGGCATTACCATTCATTTCGAAGATGGTACTAGTCACACAGCTAGTCAAGTTATCTGGGCTACAGGTCGCCGTCCAAACGTTAAGGGCTTGCAACTTGAAAAAGCTGGAGTGACTCTGAACGAACGTGGCTTTATCCAAGTTGATGAATACCAAAATACTGTTGTTGAAGGAATCTACGCTCTAGGTGATGTAACAGGTGAAAAAGAACTGACTCCAGTTGCTATCAAGGCTGGGCGTACCCTATCTGAACGTCTCTTTAATGGAAAAACTACTGCAAAAATGGATTACTCAACTATTCCAACCGTTGTCTTTTCACACCCTGCTATCGGAACTGTTGGATTGACAGAAGAACAAGCTATTAAAGAATACGGACAAGACCAAATCAAGGTTTACAAATCAAGCTTTACTTCTATGTACTCTGCTTGCACTGGCAACCGTCAAGAAACACGTTTCAAATTGATCACAGCTGGTTCAGAAGAAAAAGTTGTCGGACTTCATGGAATTGGCTACGGCGTTGATGAAATGATTCAAGGATTTGCTGTGGCTATCAAAATGGGAGCAACCAAGGCTGACTTTGATGCAACTGTGGCGATTCACCCAACTGCATCTGAAGAATTTGTAACCATGCGTTAATCGAAATAAAAGAAGCTGATACAAATGTGTCGGCCTCTTTTTTGATGTTTTCAAATCAACAAAACAATTACCCACCCCTTAACCAGTAAGTAAAATCGGCTGTTACAGTTTTTGTTATCTTGTTTTTAAAAATTGGTTGACAATGATTACTCTACGAGTATAATAGTTACTATACATTATAAAAGAGGTTAACTATTTTGAAAAAAGCTCACGTTTATGCTATCCCTGCTATTGGGGCTGCTCTCATTGCTGTTTTGGCACAAATCAGTCTTCCAATTGGACCCGTCCCCTTCACTCTGCAAAACTTTGCAATCGGCTTGATTGCTACTGTCTTTAGACCCAGAGAGGCTGTACTTTCTGTTGGACTTTATCTTCTTCTAGGTGCCATCGGTCTTCCTGTTTTTGCAGGAGGTGGAGCTGGATTGCAGGCGTTGGTTGGTCCCACTGCAGGCTATCTTTGGTTTTATCTTGTATACTCTGGACTTACTTCCTCTCTAACCAACAGAAAGAGTAGTGTTGTCAAGATTTTTCTTGCAAACCTCTTGGGTGATGCCCTTGTCTTTGTAGGCGGGATTCTCAGCTTGCATTTTCTAGCTGGAATGGCATTTGAAAAAGCTCTTATTGTGGGAGTTCTTCCCTTTATTATCCCAGACCTTGGTAAACTTCTAGCTATTAGTTTGATTAGCCGTCCTCTACTTCAACGCCTTAAAAATCAGGCTTACTTTGCTAGCTAAAAAAGGATATCGAGTTGTCATAACTCAATATCCTTTTCTTTCATTTTGAAAACTTAGTTTCCTTTAAAAGCATCCACCATCGTTTGAAATTCTTCATTGGAGAGAGTAATCCCTTTGCCCATTTTAGTATGATCTGGACTCCAAGCACGAATATCAAACTTTGCAGGAGCACCATTAAAGCTCACACGGTTGATTTCCTTGGTCCAACCTTTTTCGTTTTCAGAAAGAGTCAACAAGTGCTCTTCTATTTCAAATGTAAATTCTGCCATTTTCTTCTCCTTTTTTAGCTTTCATTTGATTATTCGTAAAATCTTGTAGATTTTAGGAAAATTTTATATAATATTGATATAAAAGAAGGGAGGCCACTATGAGACATAAATTCCAGCAAGTTCTAGATAAAATACATGACTTTTTAAATGGACATGACCAACCTGATCAGACTGAAACCAACTCCCTTACAGCCACTATTGAAGAGGCTATACAAAAACAAACCGCTGTTCACCTTATCTTATCTGAGACAAGCTTTACAGGTGACATCATCAAATACGATCAACAAGGCCAACAACTTATCGTGAAAAATTTTGCTAAAAATGTAAGCCGTATTATCCGCATAAGCGATATTCAACGCCTGCGATTTGTCCCTTCAACCGTCCAAACAGCCCAAAAAAATAGATTTAAGAAAGAGTGAGATGTAGTTGCTTCATCCCACTCTTTTTTCTTAGCGAACTTGTTCAAAATGTAAATGAACCGCGATATGGTCACCATATCCACTTCTTTCCAAGTCACGTTGTAGACGATAGGAAATGTAGTGTTCTGCAATGGTAATGTAACCTGCACCCAGTAAACGATGTTCAACCATAGACTGAATCATGCTAATAGTCGCACGTTCCACCTTGGCCTCTTCCAAATCCAAAACCACTTTCTTAGTGACTTGTGCAAGGTTTTGACGCAAATCATCTGTCAATACATAGACAGTCTGAGCTGCCTTTAAGATAGCTTGGTAAATCTTATCTGGATTAAATTCAGCAATTTCTCCATCACGTTTGATTACTTGCATAGGTATCTCCTTTATTCTTTGTTTTCTTTGTTTTCTTTGATTTCTGCCAGCATTTTTTCTTCTTCTGCTGTTAGTTGATAATGTTCAAGCAAATCCGGTCTGCGTTCATAGGTTTTCTTTAAACTCTCATACAGGCGCCACTGACGAATCTTTTCATGGTGACCACTCATCAATACATCTGGTACAACCATACCTCGATAATCATAGGGACGTGTGTACTGAGGATATTCAAGAAGGCCAGAAGAAAAACTATCATCTTGATGGCTAGACTCCTTGCCAATCACTTCTGGAATCAGGCGTACCGTAGCATCAATCATGGTCATAGCCGCCAACTCTCCACCAGTCAAGACATAGTCGCCTAGGGAAATCTCATCTGTCACCAAGGTCTTAATTCGCTCATCATAACCCTCATAGTGCCCACAGATAAAGATTAGCTCTTCCTCTTGAGCCAAATCCTCAGCATAATCCTGATCAAACTGCTTGCCAGCTGGGTCTAGGAGAATAACGCGCGGATTTTTCTTTTCAATAGCGTCAAAGGCATCGAAAATAGGTTGTGCGCGGAGCAACATCCCCTGACCACCTCCGTAGGGCTCATCGTCTACATGGCGGGCCTTTTCAGCATTTTCTCGAAAATTATGATACTGGATATCCAAGAGCCCTTTTTCTCGAGCCTTTCCAACGATTGAGTGCTCCAGTGGAGAAAACATCTCTGGAAAAAGGGTTAAAATATTAATCTTCATCGTCTAACCCTTCTAAGATTTCCACATCGACGCGGTTATTTGGAATATCAACATTGAGAACCACTGGTGGAATATAAGGCAATAATAAATCACGCTTGCCTTTTCGCTTGACCACCCAGACATCGTTGGCACCTGGTTGCAGGATTTCCTTGATGGTTCCAACCAAGTTATCTCCCTCATAGACTTCTAAACCGATAATCTCGTGATAATAAAATTCACCATCGTCTAGATCATTCAAATCTTCCTCAGCAACCTTGAGACTGTATCCCTTGTACTTTTCAATAGCATTGATATGATACATATCTTTGAATTTAATAATGTCAAAGTTCTTCTGTTTACGGTGACTAGCGATGGTCACTGTTTGGACAAACTGATCTTTTTCATCAAACAAGGCCAGCTCAGTACCTTTTTTAAACCGTTCTTCTGCAAAATCTGTCACAGACAAGACTCGCATCTCACCCTGCAACCCTTGCGTATTGACGATTTTCCCAACATTAAAGTAGTTCATCTTGTCTCCCGTGCTCTCCTTTTTTCCATCTTATTCTGACAATTCTCGAATAATAGCCGCAATTTTTTCCGCTTCTGACCATTGTAAATAATGGTGATTCCCTCCTAAAATGAGTTTAGTATTGGAAGTCCAATATTCTGATTCTCTGTACTCTTTTTCTCTATAAGGCTGACAAAAAACAAATACAGGGATACGATCTGGTATTGATACATCCTCAAAATCTTCCTCAGTAATCTCTCCAGATATCTGAAACTCTGGATCTTGATTTTCCAACTCTAAGCCTTTTCCTTGCATTATTTCCCAGATTTCTTTATTCGTTTCAGGACTAAATGTTGCTTGAGTTAAATTCTTCAAATAAAGTTCAGGTCCATACTCGTCAATCAGCCTCATCTGTTCTTCCATTTCTGGATAAGGATCTTCTGAAAAATCAGCAAACATGACGTTTTTAGTTGTCGGTTCAATTGCTAGTAAAGCCTGACACTTAATTAGTTTCTTGAGCAATTTGCAAGCTAAAATTCCACTCAAACTATGTACACAAAGTATATATTCAAAAATCGCCAATTCTTCAAGTACTTCATAAACTGCATCTGCAAGATTATCCAGATTTTTTCCAGCTTGGTCATGAATCGGACTCCTACCTGTGTTTGGAAAATCAATTGTCAAATAACCAATTGTAGGAGGAAGTTTTTCGATTATAAGTGAAAAATTTTCATAACTTGGTAGCAAACCTGCGCCACTTAAACAAACTAGCACTTTCTTTTGCTTTTGATAAGTAACAGAGAGACTACCAATTTTCGTAGATACATCAATCCTCTTCATAAAGAAATCCACTCATTCTATATAATGAATTATTAAAAATCCTTATCCTTTATTTTATCACGTTCCAGGTATTTTCTCAAGTTGGAGGAAGGGGACATTAATTCTCCTTCCCCTTCAAAAATCCTTCCAAATCCTGATGAGGCTATTTTACACTTCTCCACACAAAAAAAGCGAGACATTCGTCCCGCTCTTCTTATTTTTCGTCAATAACGATTCTTACTTTTTTGTCTTCAGTTGGGACAGAGTAGACAATCGTTCTTATCGCAGAAATAGTGCGACCCTTACGACCGATTACACGACCCACATCGCTTTGATCAAGATTCAAATGATATTCCAAAAATTCTGGTGTATCTTCAATCTTGATAGTTAAGGCATCTGGTTGTGAAATCAAGGGTTTCACAATCGCAATAATGAGATTTTCAATCGTATCCATCTGTCAACCTACTTTAAACTTATTTTGAGAATTTAGAATCGTGGAATTTCTTCAATACACCTTCTTTTGAAAGGATGTTACGTACTGTATCTGAAGGTTGAGCTCCATCAGCCAACCATGCAAGAACGCGGTCTTCTTTCAAAGTTACTTGGTTTTCAGCAACAAGTGGATTGTAAGTTCCAACTGTTTCGATGAAACGTCCGTCACGTGGTGAACGTGAATCTGCTACGTTGATACGGTAGAAAGGTTTTTTCTTAGAACCCATACGAGTCAAACGGATTTTAACTGCCATTTTTAAAGTCTCTTTTCTTATTTTTTATTTCGGTGAAATAGCTGAGCTATTTAGCACATGTTCTATTATAGCAGATTTCTGACAGGTGTCAAGAAAAAAACTTGACACACTAAAAATTTTTAAACCATTTAGAAATTTGCTAGAAGTAGGAAATAAATGTTTGAAAGAGGCTATCAGTGAATACTATTTTAGAAAAATGTGATAAAGACCACCAAGTTAAGCCCTTCATCTCACCTGAACATGATTTGAATGCTTGGCTCCTAAATCCCAAGCGAAATATCAAGGATTTTAAGAAAGATATCTACTAATTTTAGTTTATAAAATATGAATCAATAGATTCTAAATAGGGGAATAATTTAGTTCTATAAAAATTAACTTCTACACCTACAACGCCTATTCTGACAGACTTTGTAACAGTCTAAGAAAAAAAGTAGATATTCATACAGTATCTAGATTTTTCAAAAATTCTTTATCATCAAATATTATTAACGAAACTATCCAAACCAAATCCGATGCATTGCTTCAAAGAATTCTTTAGTTGTTTGACTATCATGGGCTTTTATTAAAAAATTTTTTCAAATAATTGCCACCTTGGCACATAAATTCTTGCTTTCCGAATTTAAATGTGATATATTTATAACATAAAATTTAAGTGTTATATATTTATAACACAAAAAAGGAGTCTATCATGAAAAAAAGTCAAAAAATGCATGGCCTCATTGCAATGATTGCCGTAGCTCTCTTTATTGATTTTATTGTTGTATTTGGTTCTAATCTTAGTTGGGGACCCAAGTTAGTTATTACTGGTATTTCAGTGTCAGGTCAAATTGTAGCTATATCGAGCTGGCTACATAAGAGTCAGAAAGGTAAGAGAAAAATTATTTTTGACTTGTCTGCTAAGCTTTACACGATACTTGTGTTTGCAGCAAGCATTTTTTATACAGTAGGAATTTGGGTTGCGACCCCAAGCGAAAGTTCTGGTATTAAAGAATGGATTTTGGGAATTGGCCTCGTTATTGAAGTGATTCTATTTGGTTTTTTCTCTTTAAAAAATGTCAAGGAAACTCCGGACGAACGCTTTTATGCTAATTTAGCAAAGGCAGCTAGCTTGATGTTGGTTTTTATACTAGGCGCACTGATGATCCTAGCAGTTATCATTGGGTATATGGGGCCTCTCACTCTTTACATGGGCCAGATCTTTATTAGCATAGCTACCTTGATTTGCATCTTTGCGGTTGTCTATCTTATCTTGGAACGGAGAGGATAAGCATGGCCAAAGAAAGTAAGATTATTACTAATCTCAAATCTGTTCGTGAGTCCACAGGCATGACCCAGAAGGAGTTAGCCGACCTCATCGGCATGCGCCGCGAGACAATTCTGCACTTAGAAAATAACCGTTACAATCCTTCGCTGGAGATGGCTCTTAAAATTGCTCAAGTTTTTAATCTGAAAGTAGAAGACCTCTTTGAACTCAGACAGAAAGAGGAAGCATAATTCTTTTCGAGACCTAGTATTAAGTTCATTGATTCATTAGGAATTGAAGCCAAAAGAAAAATCCTTTGAAAATGTGCTCTTTTAAAATATAGTAATTCTTTCGAAGAACGTTTACTAATTGTGAAACTTTACGAGCTTTCTTAAGATCTGGTTTCCTAAATACTTTGAGCACACTTATGGTATTGATGCCCCTAAGCAAGCGACTTTCTGGTTGCCTTCCTCTTAAACTGTCTTGTCACTAATATTTGAAATCCACTTCCTTTTAGGGTACAATGGTAGAAATGAATTTTTGAGAGGATTAGAATGAAAAAACTAGCAACCCTTCTTTTACTATCCACTGTAGCTCTAGCTGGATGTAGCAACGTCCAACGTAGTTTGCGTGGTGATGACTATGTAGATTCTAGCTTGGCCGCTGAGGAAAGCTCCAAAGCAGCAGCCCAATCTGCCAAGGAGTTAAACGATGCTTTAACAAACGAAAACGCCAATTTCCCACAACTTTCTAAGGAAGTTGCTGAAGACGAGGCTGAAGTGATTCTCCACACAAGTCAAGGAGATATCCGTATCAAACTCTTCCCTAAACTCGCTCCTCTAGCGGTTGAAAACTTCCTCACTCATGCCAAAGAAGGCTACTATAACGGCATTACCTTCCACCGTGTCATCGATGGCTTCATGGTTCAAACTGGAGATCCAAAAGGGGATGGTACAGGTGGTCAGTCCATCTGGCATGACAAGGATAAGACAAAAGACAAGGGAACTGGTTTCAAGAACGAGATTACTCCTTATCTCTATAATATCCGTGGTGCTCTTTCTATGGCTAATACTGGTCAACCAAACACCAACGGCAGCCAATTCTTCATCAACCAAAACTCTACAGATACCTCTGCTAAACTCCCTACAAGTAAGTATCCAAAGAAAATCATCGAAGCCTACAAAGAAGGGGGAAATCCTAGTTTAGATGGCAAACACCCAGTTTTTGGTCAAGTGATTGACGGTATGGATGTTGTAGATAAGATTGCTAAAGCCGAAAAAGATGAGAAAGACAAACCAACTACTGCTATTACTATCGATAGCATCGAAGTGGTGAAAGACTACAATTTTAAATCTTAAAAACCAAAAAAAATACAGTATCCACATACGGTACTGTATTTCTTTTATCCTCATTTTTAAGTTAAATTATTAAAATCCCAGATTTGGTCCATCCAGCCTTCATAGAAGTCTGGTTCGTGGCAGACCATAAGGATAGACCCCTTGTATTCTTTGAGAGCACGTTTGAGTTCATCCTTGGCATCCACATCCAAATGGTTGGTCGGCTCGTCCAGCACTAAAACGTTGTTTTCACGATTCATCAAGAGACAGAAACGCACCTTGGCTTGTTCCCCACCTGACAAGACCTGAATTTGGCTTTCAATATGCTTGGTTGTCAGACCACAACGGGCAAGGGCTGCACGGACTTCTGCTTGGTTAAGTGCAGGAAAGGCATTCCAGACAGCTTCAAGAGGTGTTTGACGATTGCCACCTTCTACTTCCTGCTCAAAGTAACCAAGTTCTAAATAATCTCCACGCTCCACTTCCCCAGCAATAGGTGGGATAATTCCCAAGAGACTCTTCAAGAGAGTTGTTTTCCCGATACCATTTGCCCCGATAATAGCAACCTTTTGATTACGTTCAAAGGTAAGATTTAAAGGCTTGGTCAGAGGACGGTCATAACCAATCTGCAAATCCTTGGCTTGGAAAATAAAGCGTCCTGGCGTACGAGCTGGTTTGAAATCAAAGGACGGCTTTGGTTTCTCACTTTGCAACTCGATAATATCCATCTTATCCAATTTTTTCTGACGGGACATGGCCATGTTTCGTGTTGCAACACGTGCTTTGTTTCGTGCCACGAAGTCCTTGAGGTCTGCAATCTCTTTCTGCTGACGTTCGTAGGCCGCCTCTAGCTGAGATTTCTTCATAGCATAGACTTCTTGGAACTGGTAGTAGTCACCAGAATAACGCGTCAGCTGTTGATTTTCTACATGATAGACGATATTGATCACATCATTGAGAAAAGGAATATCATGCGAAATAAGGACAAAGGCATTCTCATAGTTTTGGAGATAGCGCTTGAGCCAATCAATATGCTCAGCATCCAAGTAGTTGGTCGGCTCGTCCAAAAGCAAGATATCAGGCTTTTCAAGGAGAAGTTTAGCCAAAAGCACCTTGGTTCTTTGCCCACCTGACAAAGAAGTTACATCCGTATCCATGCCAAAGTCCATGACACCAAGGGCACGCGCCACTTCGTCAATCTTAGCATCTAAGGTATAGAAATCACGACTCTCCAGACGGTCTTGGAGTTCGCCAACTTCTTCCATGAGAGCATCAACATCCGCTCCATCTTCAGCCATTTCCATATAGAGGTCATTGATACGAGCTTCTGCTTTAAAAAGCTCATCAAAAGCTGTACGGAGAACATCACGCACCGACTGCCCTTCAGCAAGGACGGAGTGCTGATCCAAGTAACCAGCGGTCACATATTTGGACCACTCAACCTTCCCTTCATCTGGCAGCATTTTACCAGTCACAATACTCATAAAGGTTGATTTCCCTTCACCGTTAGCACCAACTAGTCCGATATGTTCCCCCTTGAGGAGGCGGAAAGACACATCTTCAAAAATTGCACGGTCACCAAAACCGTGACTCAGATTTTTAACTTCTAAAATACTCATTTTATTTCCTTATCTTGTTTTTATACTCTTCGAAAATCTCTTCAAACCACGTCAGCTTCACCTTGCCGTAGGTATGGTTACCGACTTCGTCAGTCTTATCTACAACCTCAAAGCAGTGCTTTGAGCAGCCTGCGGCTAGCTTCCTAGTTTGCTCTTTGATTTTCATTGAGTATTATGTAATTGTTTATAGAGGAGCCAAGCCAGATAGCCACCCAAGGTATTGGTCCACAAATCATCAATCTCAAAGACGCGATTAAAATCAAAGAAAAAGTCCAAGACTAACTGCGTACACTCAATCCCAAGGCTCACTAGAAAACTAAAAAGAAGCACCTTTTTTGTTTTCCGCAAGTTTGGAAGGAGATAAAGGAGTTGGAACACCAAAGGAAAAAGCAAGAAGACATTGAGGATATTTTGTAAAAAAATCCAAGATAATTGTCCAATGTCACTCACTTGGCTCAGTTTCCAAAAAGAATTGAAAGGAGTCAAAAGAAAAACCAGGCGTCCAAGATGCTGAATACCTGGAGTTTCCACCCCCACGGGAGATTGTTCTTGAGGGGTAAAGCAAAAATAGACAATGCAAATGCTATAGAAAATGACTCCCCAGACCAAAATATGATTATAAGTTTTCTTCATCATTAAGGATTGACTGCTGCGACTGCTTTCTGGCGGTCACGTTTCATTGTATTGGAACGCAATTGTCCACAAGCTGCATCAATATCTGTTCCGTGCTCTTGACGAACCACACAGTTAACCCCTTTTTTCTTAAGCGTATCATAGAAGGCCAGGACGCGCTCTTTAGGACTACGGCTATATTGGTCATGTTCACTAACTGGGTTATAAGGAATCAAGTTTACATAAGACAATTTCTTGATATTCTTAAGCAATTCAGCCAATTCCAAGGCTTGTTCTACACCATCATTAACTTCATTGAGCATGATGTATTCAAAGGTCACACGACGATTGGTTGTTTCGATATAGTGCTCAATAGCAGCAAAGAGTTTTTCAATTGGAAAGGCACGATTAATCTTCATGATGCTTGAACGCAACTCATTGTTAGGTGCGTGAAGAGAAACGGCAAGATTAACCTGAACCCCTTCATTAGCAAAATCACGAATTTTATGGGCTAAACCTGAAGTTGAAACCGTAATGTGACGAGCACCGATGGCCATTCCCTTGTCATCGTTGATAGTACGGACGAAATTCAAGACATTGTTGTAGTTATCAAAGGGTTCACCAATTCCCATGACAACGATATGGCTGACGCGTTCATCCTGACCACGCTCATCAAAGTATTTCTGAACCAGCATGATTTGCGCTACGATTTCCCCATTATTGAGGTCACGTTGTTTCTTTATCAAACCAGAAGCACAGAAGGTACAACCGATATTACAGCCTACCTGAGTGGTCACACAGACTGACAAACCATAGTGTTGACGCATGAGTACTGTCTCAATCAGCATTCCATCTGGCAATTCAAAAAGATATTTAACTGTCCCATCAGCAGACTCTTGCACGATACGTTGTTTCAAGGGATTGACCACAAACTGGTCATTAAGCTTAGCAATCAAATCCTTGGAAAGGTTAGTCATCTCTTCAAATGACTGGACACGTTTACGGTAAAGCCATTCCCAGATTTGATCTGCACGGAATTTCTTTTCTCCTTGCTCCAAAACCCATTCCTGCATGGTTTGACGTGTTAAACTATAAATTGACGGTTTCATTTCTTCTCCTTGTTCTCTACTCACTTCTGACGAATGACAAAATGACGTTGTCCCTTGTCCTCTTTCTGAGAATGCTGGTCTTTCTGACGACGTCTATTTTTCTTATCTGCATTCGGCTTTCGTTTGGTTTGAGTCGGTTTCTTTCCTTTTTTAGAAGGTGTTTCTTCTTCCTTCTTACGCATTTTCTTGTCAAATGATGCTCGCTTAGGGGCTTCATTTTCTAAGACAAAATAGGCACAACCATAACTACAATACTCTAAAAGGTAGTCTTGTAAACGACTGATTTTTTCAAGTTTTTCTTCTGTTCGATCATCCTTATAAAAACCTCGTAGGCGAAGCTGTTCGTTGCTCCAGTCCCCCACGATAAAATCAAACTTGGTTAAGACTTCTGAAAAACGCTGATTAAAAGCCGTCACATCAAAGGCATCCTTGATATTTTCTACCAAGGAAAAAGCTATCCCTTCCGTTTCAACCTTGTCCCCGTGTAAATGGAACTCAGGACCAGGAAACTTGTTATAGTTGTATAATTCAGGTGCAATTTCTTTTCGCATAGATATCCTTTTTCCACGATTACTTAATACTTTATTCTACCATAATTTCTAGCAGTTAGCACGTTTCTCATAATAAATGAAAAAAGTCTGACGATTTTGTCAGACCAAATAATATAACCTTAAAAAGAGAAGAACAATTCTTCCCTCCAACTATCATTATTTAGCAGCTGCGTACAATTCATCTACTTTGTTCCAGTTGATTACTGAGAAGAAAGCTTTGATGTAGTCAGGACGCACGTTGCGGTATTTCACATAGTAAGCATGTTCCCAAACGTCCAAGCCCAAGATTGGTTTTTTACCTTCTGAGATTGGTGTGTCTTGGTTTGCTGTTGAAGTCACTTCAAGCTTCCCTTCTTTGTTGACAACCAACCATGCCCATCCAGAACCGAAACGAGTTGTTGCTGCTGCAGTGAAGGCTGCTTGGAAGTCTTCAAATGAACCAAATGTTGCATCGATTGCTGCTGACAGTTCTGCTGATGGAGCTGTTTTTTCAGGAGTCATCAATTCCCAGAAAAGAGCGTGGTTCAAGTGTCCACCACCATTGTTGATAAGTGCCTGACGGATATCAGCTGGAATAGATTCTACATCAGCAAGCAAGGCTGCAAGGTCTTCACCGATTTCAGGGTGTTTTTCAAGAGCTGCATTAGCATTATTGACATAAGTTTGATGGTGTTTGTCATGGTGCAAATGCATTGTTTCCGCATCGATGTATGGTTCCAAAGCGTCGTATGCATATGGAAGATCTGGTAAGATAATAGCCATCTGTAATACCTCTTTTTCTTTCTATATGAAAATGATAACGTAAACATTCACTTTTTTCAAGTTTTTTGCTTGAAGAAATCGCTGAAATACTTTCTAATAATACTCTTCGAAAATCTCTTCAAACTGCGTCAACGTCGCCTTGCCGTAGGTATGGTTACTGACTTCGTCAGTTTCATCCGCAACCTCAAAAACATGTTTTGAGCTGACTTCGTCAGTCTTATCTACAACCTCAAAAACATGTTTTGAGCTGACTTCGTCAGTCTTATCTACAACCTCAAAGCAGTGCTTTGAGCAACCTGCGGCTAGTTTCCTAGTTTGCTCTTTGATTTTCATTGAGTATAAAATAATCAAATCACTAAGAAACCCACGACAAGATAATCCTGACGCGGGTTGTAGTTTCAAAAAAATATCAATTTACCTTACTAGCAATCTGTAAGAGTGCCTTTTCAAAAAGGAAACCTTTTTCATAAAGACCTGTCTTAATCTGATAGTCTGTCTCAATTAAATAGGAAATAGCTTGCTTCAAAAAGCTCAAGGAAAGTCCTCGCGCATCTCTCAGCGCAAACTTGATTTGATAGGGATTGGGATTGCGTCCAAGAAAACTTCCTAGACTACTTGCAATCTGCGATTCTGTTTGCCCAGACTCCGACAAAATCTTCACCTGAGTAAAAGTCCGAAATTGTCCTAGCATGACTGCAATCAACTTGATTTCATCTTCTCCTTGCAAGGTCAAGTCTCTAACCAAATCACGCGCCTGGTCCATCTTTTTAGTCAGAATAAACTGAGTTAAATCAAAAATATTGTCCTGTAAGGTCTTGGGAATAGCGTTGACAATATCCTCTTCTTCGATAACAGAATCTGCCTTATAGGACTGTAAAAAAAGCAGATTTTTCTGAATTTCGCTAAATTGAAAACCCGACTTGACGAGAAGATTTTCAAAAGAATGATTAGCAAACTGCAGACCTTGTTTCTGGCTCCACTTTTGGAAATA
Organism: Streptococcus sp. 1453; assembly: GCF_013276955.1. Taxonomy (NCBI): domain Bacteria; kingdom Bacillati; phylum Bacillota; class Bacilli; order Lactobacillales; family Streptococcaceae; genus Streptococcus; species Streptococcus sp. 1453. The sequence continues at coordinate 149,203 of NZ_VMLZ01000002.1, read as the reverse complement.
CTGGCGCAATTCTTGTTCTTTGGCTTCTACTGCGTCAAAAACCTTGGCATCACGCTTCAGTAATTTAACCAACCGCCTTTTGCTATCCAGTTTTCCTTCCGCAAAAATCAACAACTTGGTTGTTGGTGAAGGGTTATCAAGGTATTCCTCAAACGACTTGAGCTCATCATCTGTCAAAAAGCGTTTCTTGGCTGTTGTGATATCTACAAAATGATCCAATATCACGATTTTTTCATCCGCAAAGAAAGGAAGGCTGACCAACTCCAGTTCTACATCCTTATAAACCACTTCTTTCATATCAAAGTAGGCAAAGTTGAGGTCTGCAGAATCATACCCAATCTGTTTCAACACTTGACTCTTCATCACTTCAAACTGGCCCTGATCTATCCCTGTAAATAGGCTCAGACTAGGTAAATTTGATAAAGTCAACTTCTGACTTTCTTCAATAGCTAGCATCTTCTCTCCTTTCTTCTGATTTTTCGATTTAATTTAGTCGATATAGCGCAATTTCCCACGGAAATCTTCTAAGCTCTTGTACCCTTTTTCCGCCATGATTGCCTTCAGTTCATTGGTAATACGGTCAAAAGCACCGACGCCTTCTTTGTGAAGGGTGGTTCCCACCTGCACCATGCTTGCTCCACAGAGGATATGTTCAAAGGCATCACGACCAGTCAACACGCCACCTGTTCCGATAATTTGGATTTGAGGATTGAGACGTTGGTAGAAGGCATGAACATTAGCTAAAGCAGTCGGTTTGATATACTCCCCACCAATGCCACCGAAACCATTTTTAGGGCGAATAACGACAGATTCATCTTCTATATACAGTCCGTTTCCGATAGAGTTAACGCAGTTGACAAACTTGAGCGGGTACTTGTTGAAAATAGCTGCCGCTTGGTCAAAGTGAACAATATCAAAATATGGTGGCAATTTAATTCCAAGAGGTTTGGTGAAGTAGGCAAACACCTCTGCCAAAATCCGGTCTGTTGTCTCAAAATCATAGGCAATCTGAGGTTTACCTGGAACATTTGGACAGGAGAGGTTTAGCTCAGTCAGACCACGAAAATCACTCTCTTGGACTTTTTTCAAGATAGTATGGGTTTCCTCTGGAGACATGCCGACTAGAGATAAAAAGAAAGTTCGGTTTGGCTCTTTTTCTTGCAAATCCAAAAGATAATCCAAATAATAGTCTAAGCCATTATTCGGCAAGCCCATAGAGTTGATAGAACCAAGTGGAACATCTTGGTAACGTGGCTCAGGATTTCCCTGACGGAAGTCCAGGGTCGCTGTCTTTGTGACAAAGGTTCCTGCAACTGAGTTTTTAACCCCTTCTAGCTCCTCTATCGTCATACAAGCCACACCTGCTGCATTCATCAAGCAATTGTCAAACTCAAAACCAGCAATTTGCGTTTTCGTTGATACCATGATTCTAATCCTCCAGATTCCTTTTATTGCTAATATTATACCACAGTTTTAATTCTAGGTTTACTAGATTCTGTGGTTCTATCTATTTATTCGGAAAAGAAAGTCTAGTGCAGAAGTCATGCTATGGAAACAGCTAGTGTATTGGAAGTTTGAACAAGGCTTGGGTAACAGACTTTTGAATGAAGTCCAAGCAACAAGGAGAAATCTCAACCATGAGTCCATTCCATGACTCTGTTGCTCTAGAAAACCTTGCAATAGTCAAGTGATAACGAATAAAACTTTGGATTGAAATATCCCCATGATTATCTATTACAAGGAGAAATCTCAACCTTTATCATTTTTAAAGAAATACATGTAAATCTCTACTTTCGCAAAATTGATTTTCAGAACAGTATCCCAGTATAGTTAAAAACTATAAAAAAGAGGGGACCCCCTCTTTCTTCAATTCATTTATTTGACGGCTTCTTTCAAAGCATCTACCTTATCCAAACGTTCCCATGGAAGGTCAATATCTGTACGTCCCATGTGTCCATAAGCTGCTGTTTGACGGTAAATTGGACGCTTAAGGTCCAGCATTTGGATAATCCCTGCAGGGCGAAGGTCAAAGATTTGACGAGCTGCTTTTTCAAGTTTACTTTCAGCTACTGCTCCTGTACCAAAGGTATCGATACGGACAGAAACAGGCTGGGCAACACCGATAGCATAGGCCAATTGCACTTCTGCCTTCTTAGCCAAGCCTGCTGCAACAATATTCTTGGCAATATAGCGAGCTGCATATGAGGCAGAACGGTCCACCTTAGTCGCATCCTTACCAGAGAAGGCACCACCACCGTGACGAGAGTAGCCACCATAGGTATCCACGATAATCTTACGACCAGTCAAGCCTGAGTCTCCTTGAGGTCCACCGATTACAAAGCGACCAGTTGGATTGATGAAGAATTTTGTTTGCTCATCCAAGTAAGAGGCTGGAATAACCTCTTTGATAACCTTGCTAATGACATCATTGTGAATTTGTTCGTTACTGACTTCTGGGTCGTGCTGAGTAGAAATAACGACTGTGTCCACACGTACTGGACGGTCATTTTCATCATACTCAACTGTAACTTGTGATTTAGCATCTGGGCGAAGATAGCTGATTTCCCCAGACTTGCGAAGTTCTGCCAGACGACGAACCAATTTATGACTGAGTGAAATTGGCAATGGCATGAGCTCTTCTGTTTCATCCACAGCAAATCCAAACATGAGACCTTGGTCTCCAGCACCAATCAAGTCCAGCGGATCTTGATCTGCATTTCCACGAACCTCCAAGGCTTCGTTAACACCTTGGGCAATATCTGGTGACTGCTCAACAAGTGACGGATGGACTCCCACCGTTTCAGCAGAAAAACCATACTCTGTATTGGTGTAACCAATCTCTGCAATGGTATCACGAACCACACGGTTAATATCCACATAGGCATTTGTAGAAATTTCACCAAAAACGTGGACAGATCCAGTATATACAGCTGTCTCAGCAGCAACGTGCGCCTCTGGATCTTTAGCTAAAATAGCATCCAAAATCGCATCCGAAATTTGGTCTGCAATCTTATCTGGATGCCCCTCAGATACAGATTCAGACGTGAATAATTTACGTTCTGACATAAAAATGTCCCCCCTTAAAAATAGTGTTATAGAGTTACAAAGTACTGGTAGGTATTTCTATAATCTAAGAGTTACTAGCTTCAGAAATAAAAACGATAATTTTTTATTTCTGAAGCTAATAAGGCGCATAGGGTGACCGCCTTATAGCGGCAACCGTAGAATGACGAACGACTTTTGAGCCGTCAGTCTTTGCGAGTTGCGACTCGCAAGAAAAAATAGAAATACCTACCATCTTATCGGGACTATATAACTTTATCATTATACCATTTTTAATCGCAATTTGCAGTCTTTAATGTGGTATTTCGGTTTAGATAGTTCGTTCTCATAAAGCAAAAAGTTGGAGCTCAGTACTCCAACGATTTCTATTAAAATGTTTGGCGTTTAGCTTTACGCTCGGCACGACCGCGAGCACGATTTTCGGCACGCTTGGTCTTACGGCGCTTTTCATCAACCGCCCATTGAATTTTCTTCTTATAACCCGGTTTGACTTTTTTCTTTTTCTTTTTAACCAGACCAATCATTTCAATATCAAGCTTATCTTGTTTTTTCTCACGGTTTGCACGACGATCACGGTCATAGGTATCTTGAAATTCCCCGTCTTTAACCATCTTAGGAGTAAACTTGATTCCCAATTTCTCCAACTCACGGATATCCGAGTCATCGCTTGGCTGATAAAGGGTAATAGCTGTACCAGCTAGGCCATTGCGTCCAGTACGACCAACACGGTGCACAAAGAAAGATAAGTCTTGCGGAATGGCATCATTGATGACATGACTGACACCTTCAATGTCAATTCCACGCGCTGCCAAATCTGTTGCGACAATATACTCAAAATCCAAATTTTTCACCTGGTTCATGATACGTTTGCGCTCACGAGGAGGAATATCTCCATGGATTTTTGCTACCTTCAATCCTTGAGCAGTCAGATATGAGTGCAATTCATCAGCACGTGTCTTAGTGTTGACAAAAATCATTGCCAAATAAGGCTGCATCAACTGAGTCAACTGATAAATTTGAGCATTCTTATCACGTCCCTTAGTAGAAATCAACCAATTATCAATAGTGTCAGAAATGACCGTTTTGGTCTTGATTTTCTCCATAACAGGATTTGACAAGTATTTTTTCAGGAATGGTTGCAACTTTTGTGGAATAGTCGCTGAGAAGACCATGAATTGCAGGTCTTTTGGAAGGCTGCCAGCAATCTTATCAACAGTTTCCAAGAATCCCATATCCAAGGTCATGTCTGCCTCATCGACCACAAAGGTCTTAGCCTTGTGAATAGCCAAATCACCAGATTTAACCAAGTCGTAGATACGGCCTGGTGTTCCAATAACAATATGAGGCTGATTGCTTGCCAATTTTTCAATCTGGCGAGCCTTATCAGTACCACCCACGTAATTAACCACACGAACTTCTACTTCTGAGTGAGTAGCAATCTGACGGGCTGCTTGGTAAATTTGAGTAGCTAATTCACGGCTCGGTGCAGTAATCACTACTTGTACACTATCGCTAGCTTCATCTAATTGCTGGAAAATCGGTAACAAGAAAGTGTGGGTCTTACCTGAACCTGTTTTTGATTCTCCAACCAAATCTCGGCCTGCCAAGACAATGGGAATCAACTTATCTTGTACCTCTGTTGGAGTTGTAAATTTCAACTCCTGCAAGGCTTCTCTAATATAGTTTTTAAATTGAAATTTCGTAAATGACATACTATCCTCGATTCTATCTATCCTATCAATTATACCACATTTTATTCCATTTCAGTAGCCTCACTTATTTATACTCAATGAAAATCAAAGAGCAAACTAGGAAGCTAGCCGCAGGCTGTACTTGAGTACGGCAAGGTGAAGCTGACGTGGTTTGAATTTGATTTTCGAAGAGTATTAGGCTATTTCCAGTAGCTTTTCTAATCAGAAAAAGGCTGGAATTTTATAATCCCAACCTCTTTTCATACTCAATGAAAATCAAAGAGCAAACTAGGAAACTAGCCGCAGGCTGTACTTGAGTACGGCAAGGCGACGTTGACGTGGTTTGAAGAGATTTTCGAAGAGTATCAGTTATTATTTCCAGTTTAAAATAGCACTCAAGCCATAGTGATCACTCACTTGCGGACTCGTGTTACCATCAAATACGACATGTAAATTTTCCACCGCTAACTCCTTGCTAGTAAAAACATAGTCGATCCGAAGGGGTTCTGTGTTCCCTTTCCATCCATCAATTTCAGGTGGAACAGTATAGCTACCGCTTTTCTCTTGAGCAACTTCAAAAGCGTCTTGTAAGCCTAATGGACTAGCTAAAATAGCTTGGTAGCCTTCCCGACCAGCTGGGTTGTTAAAATCTCCAGCGAGTAAAAGTGGCTTGTTCAATTCTTTCAAGACATCCTCAAATCGTGCCCATTCTTCTTGGAAACCTTTATCCCACCAAGAAAGGTGGACACTTGCAACTGCAAGCTCCTTACCATCAACTACAGTTTCAGCCAAGGCAACACGGCGAGTATGATAGTCTGTTGGATCATCCACATCTGAAACCAAAATTTCTCTGGCTTCAATAGGTGTTTTAGACAAGATAGCCACACCTTCGTGGTAGCGATCATAACCGATATGGTTATAGGCCCAAGTCCAGTAGTAATTTTTCTCTTGCTCAGATAACTTTTCAACCAAGAGTCTAACATAGTGATCTTGGTGAATAGGCTCAGATGCTGGCAAAGCTTGATAAAGGTCATTGACCTCCACCTCTGGCGATGTGATCTCCTGATTGATTTCTTGGAAACAAATCAAATCATAGTCTTTTTCAAGAATATCCTCAAGCAAAATCTGGAATTTTTCCTCTGCTTCTTTCTCCATCCAACTGTGAGTATTGAGTGTTAAAAATTTCATGCTTTTCTCCCAAAATAAGAGGTTGGAATACAGCTTCCAACCTCAAGTATATTACAATTCTACTTTAGCAACTGCTGTTTTAGCTGCAAGAGAACCTGTTTTTTCTAATTTAACTGATTTAATTGCATCACCATTTGTGAAGACAACTACTGTTGAAGTTTCACGTCCTGCTGCACGGATAGCATCCAAGTCAGCTGTGACAAGGAGATCTCCTGCTGCAACTTTTTGTCCTTCAGCAACATGAACTGTAAATGGTTTACCTTCAAGACTTACTGTGTCCAAACCAATGTGAACCAATACTTCAAGACCTGCTTCAGTCACAATACCAAGAGCATGTTTTGTTGGGAAGATGCTTGATACAGTACCTGAAACTGGAGATACAATGTTTCCATTTGCAGGTTCTACTGCAAATCCATCACCCATCATTTTTTGAGCAAATACTGGATCTTTTACTTGTTCCAAAGCAACAACTTGACCGTCAGCTACTGAGTAGACTTCCTCTGTTACACCTTTGTAGTGTACAGTGTTTTGTTGTGCTTCTGTCATTTGACTTGGAAGAGTTTCAGGAATGATTTCACCTGAATCAAGGATATCTTGGATATCAGATTTCAATACGTCAGCTTTTGGACCGTAGATAGCTTGAACCCCTTGTCCTTTCATGACAAGACCCATAGCTCCTTCTGCTTTCCATTGCTCTGCATTTCCTACTTTATCTGCATCTTTAACAGTAACACGAAGACGAGTCATACATGCGTCCACATCAACGATGTTTGCACGTCCACCAAGAAGGTTGATAATGTTTACAGCTTGAGAGCCTGCTGCAACTTTCACTTCGCTGCTAGATTCTTCTGAACCTTCAGCAGTTTCGTAGTTTCCGTTACGCCCTGGAGTTGCGTAGTTGAATTTTTGAATCATGAAGTTTGCGATAAAGTACATGATTACAGCAAAGAGAACAGTTACCCAAACGAAGTTAATGATATCCATACCGATACCAGCACTGATTGCAATAGGTGTACGAGTCAAGAACTCGATTGAACCGAATGAGTGCATACGTAGGTTTACGACGTCAGCCATAGCAAAGGCAGCACCTTGAACAAGTGAGTAAACAAGATACATAGGTGTTGCAACGAACATGAACATGTATTCGATTGGTTCAGTAACCCCTGTCAAGAATGTTGCAAGAGCTGTCGCAATCATCATACCTTTGTATTTGTGTTTCTTGTCAGCATCAACATTACGGTAGATAGCCACAACCACACCCATCAAGATACCGAATGAACCAATCATTTGTCCAACTTTGAAACGAGCTGGGTGAACAGTATCTAACAAGTGTTGGTATTGACTAGCATCAGTACCTTTAAGGTTTACAAGGTCTGTTACCCATGCAAGCCAAAGTGGATCTTGACCAAATACTTGGCTACCTTTTGCTGCACCAGTTAAGACTTCATAAGTACCACCAAGAGCTGTGTAGTTCATTGGGATAGTCAACATGTGGTGAAGACCAAATGGCAAGAGCAAACGTTCCAATGTACCATACAAGAATGGTGCAAGGATTGGAGCAGTTTCTTGTGAGTTGGCAATCCAGATACCAAAGCTATTGATACCAGTTTGCACAAGTGGCCAGAAAGCAGCAAGTACAATTGCAGCAATTATTGAACGAAGAATAACTACAAATGGTACAAAACGTTTTCCGTTAAAGAATGAAAGTGCATCAGGAAGCTTACGGAAGTTATAGTATTTATTGTAAGCAGTTGCTCCAATAAAACCAGAAATAATCCCTACGAATACACCCATGTTAAGTGCTGGAGCTTCCATAACACTAATGAAGTAATCAGCAACTTTGATTGATCCACCAAAGAGAGTTGTTACCATAGCTTCTGGATTCTTCAACATGTCTCCTGATACGCCAAAGATTGTACCAGTGATACGGTTGATTAGGATAAAGGCAAGACCTGCCGCAAACGCACCACCAGCACGTTCTTTAGCCCAGCTTCCTCCAATAGCGAGGGCGAACAAGATATGAAGGTTAACGATAACCCCCCAACCGATTTGCTCTAGTACACCACCAGTAATAACGAGTGGTGCAAAGGTTGGGTTAATCATCACGATAGACTTACCGATTGAAATCATCAAACCAGCAGCCGGCATAACCGCGATAACCACCATCAAAGCCTTACCGAATTTTTGCCAAAATTCGAAAGACAAGACATTTTTGAATGTATCTTTCATCATTCAAATCTCCTTTATTTTTATTTAGGCAAACGTTTTACGAAAACGTTTGCACCTTTTATGATTTAATTATACCACTTTAATTTTTTTTGTAAAGGCTTTTACAAAAAAAATTACACTTTTTTCAAAAATTTTTCTAGTGCCAAATTTCAAGTTCAAGTTACCCATCAAGAAGTTTTCTCTGGGGGACTTCTTTATACTCTTCGAAAATCTCTTCAAACCACGTCAGCGCCGCCTTACCGTATATATGTGACTGACTTCGTCAGTCTTATCTACAACCTCAAAACAGTATTTTGAGCATCCTGTGGCGAGCTACCTAGTTTGCTCTTTGATTTTCATTGAGTATTAGAAGTCCCTTTTCAAAAACTCTTGTAGCAAAAAAAGGAGATTTTACAACCTCCTCATAAAAATAATTATTTTACCTAAATCTTCAAGAATCGACGCATGGATATTCCTGATCCCAATGAACCAATGAAAATCCCAATCACAAATAGTAGGGCAATCATCAACGGACTAAATAAATCTGGACTAATCATGGATAGATTTTGCCCTACCAACGATTTATTGACAGATTGGTAAACCATTTGATAAACAATAAAGACCAAAACAGATGGTGCGATAGCTCCCAATAAACCGATAAAGGCTCCCTCTAACAAGAACGGTCCACGGATATAACTGTTTTTAGCTCCGACCAAGCGCATGATTTGAATTTCGCGACTGCGGGAAATAATGGTAATACGAATGGTATTTGAAATCAAGAAAACTGCGACAAAAATTAACAAAGCAGCAATCCCTAGTCCCCAAACACGGATAAATGAAGCTAACTTGAAGAGTCTTTCTGTATTGGCACCGCCATCTTGAACCTCAGAGACACCTTCAATTTTTTTAGCATCTTCGGCTATAGTTTTTACATCATTTGGAGTATTTGCCTCTACAATATAGGCATCATAGAGAGGATTGGCATCTCCTTCAAAGATTTTCCAGTTATCTCCCATTGTCTCGGTTAACTTTTCATATTGTTCTTCTTTACTTGAAAAGGTAACACTCTTAACCGTAGACATGTTCTTCAAAGAATCATATACCTTGTGGTAGTCATTATTTGTAACAGTTTGACCTTCTTTTTCAATTGTCTGACTGTTATCTTCCACATCCTTTCGGATATAAACTACTACACGGACATTATTTTCAATATCTGTAGCTAGTTTCGCTGTATTGAAAATAACAGAAGCAAATATTGCCACCAAGGTCAAAGTAATCATGACTGAGCTGACAGCAGCTACTGTCATCCAACCATTTCGTTTCAAACTTTTTAAGGCTTCAAATAAATGGCGAAAAAATCTACTAATCATCGTATCCATACTCTCCTTTTGATTCGTCACGAACAACACGACCATTTTCAATGGCAATGACACGGTGGCGCAAGGTATTTACAATCTGGCTATTATGAGTCGCCATCAAAATAGTTGTCCCTTGTAGGTTAATCCGTTCCAAGAGATTCATAATTTCCCATGAATTATCCGGGTCCAGGTTTCCTGTTGGTTCATCGGCTATCAATACTTTGGGATTATTTACAATGGCACGTGCAATCGCAATCCGCTGTTGCTCTCCACCTGAGAGCTCATTTGGGAAAGAACGAACCTTATGCTTCAACCCAACCAAGTCTAAAACTTCCATCACACGTTTTTTGATATTACGGCGATTTTCCCCAATTACTTCCATAGCGTAAGCAATATTTTCATAGACCGTTTTCTTTGGCAAGAGTTTATAATCCTGGAAGACAACCCCAACACTACGACGTAGAAGCGGGACGTCTTTCTTTTTGATCTTAACCAGATTAAAACCAGCAACTGATAGGCTTCCTTTATCGATTTTTACTTCACGATACAGAGAACGAATAAAGGTTGACTTCCCTGCTCCTGAAGGTCCTACGATGTAAGCAAATTCCCCTGGTTGAACGCTGACCGAAACACCGCGTAGGGCAGTCGTTCCGTTGTCGTATTTTTTGACGACATCTCTCATTTCAATGATTGACATGTGACTTCCTTTCTTTCTTAGCTGATTCGCCACTTGAGGTAGGCATCGATAAAACCATCTAGGTCCCCATCCATAACCTTATCTACCTGAGCAACCTCAAAGCTAGTTCGGTGATCTTTTACCATAGTATAAGGTGTGAAGACATAAGAACGGATTTGGCTTCCCCATGTGATCTCCTTTTTCTCACCTTTGAGAGAATCTACCTCCGCAGCCTTCTTCTCTTGCTCCATTTGATAGAGCTTAGCCTGCAACATCTTCATGGCACGATCTCTATTTCCATACTGGGTCCGATCCACTGTTGATTGGACAACAATTCCAGTTGGAATGTGGGTCAAACGTACACCTGTTGAAACCTTGTTGACGTTTTGTCCACCGGCACCACCTGAACGGAAGGTATCCATCTTGATGTCATCTTCACGGATTTCCACTTCAATAGTATCATCCAATTCTGGCATCACTTCTACAGATGTGAAAGATGTATGGCGACGTTTGGCAGAGTCGAACGGCGAAATTCGCACCAAACGGTGCACACCCATTTCTGACTTGAGAAGGCCATAGGCATTAGGCCCTTCAAATGATAAGGTTACTGACTTGATACCAGCTTCATCTCCTGCTTGGTAATCCAATACTTCCACTTTAAAGCCTTTAGCATTACCATAACGAGTATACATACGAAGCAACATATCGCCCCAGTCCTGCGCCTCAGTACCACCAGATCCTGGATGGATTTCCAAGATGGCATTGTTGTGGTCATAAGGTTCTGACAAGAGTAGAGTCATCTCATAGCTGGTCATCATCTTATCAAGTTCGGCTAACTGCTCTACCAGTTCTTCTTGAACCGACTCGTCTTCTGCTAAAAAGTCCAATAAAATTTCAACTTCATCCTGCAACTCTTCCATCTTATGGAAGGTGTTGTAGGTGTTTTTTAATTCATTTAATTCTTGCGACGTTTTTTGGGCCGCGATATTATCGTTCCAAAAATCAGGTTCTGTCATCTTGTTTTCCAAGATGGCAATCTCTTCCTCTAGCCCTTCGAGGTCAAAGAGACCCCCTGAAAGAAGCTAATTTTTCACGATTTGCGTCAATTTTCTGACGAATTACTGAAATGTCCATAAATACTCCTTTTTGCATCATTTCATTATAGCATATTTTATCATTTCTTTCCATCTTTTGCTATAATCCCTTTTTTATGAAAAAAGAAGCCTTTCGGCTTCCCTTCTTACAAGACTTTTGCTGAAGTGCGAGTGATTTCTTCCACTTGAATACCATTTGCTTCAAATTTTTCTTTCAAGGCTGGTAAATCAATTGATCCATCGATTTGCACTTCGATAATCACCTTACCATCCTTACGCGGAATATTGACTGTATGGGAGATATTCAAATTTTCTTCAACGATTAGAGAAACAATCTTACCAAGAACGCCAACTTCATCTTCTGTAACAAAGCGCACACGAATTCCTTCCTCACCATAACCAGCAATTTCGAGAAAGGCTTGGAAAACGTCACGATCCGTAATAACACCATAGACCTGATGGTTATCTACGACAGGAAGAATACCAATCTTGTTTTTCAACATCAGATAAGTTGCATCTTCTAGACTCGCATAGCCTGAAACAGTGACAACATCGCGAATCATGACATCTTTTACTTTTGTCTTATTTAGAAGATAATTCATCTCATAGATAGAAAGACTGGTTGCTTTTGATGGGCTAGCTTGGGCAATGGTTCCCTCAGTTACCAAACCAACCAATTGATCATTTTCGATAACAGGCAAGCGGTGCAACCCTTGCTCTCTCATCAAATCTGCTGCATGAGATACTGTTGTATCTGGACTAATATAAACTACCTTGCGGGTCATAAAATCTTTAACTGCCATGAGACTTCTCCTTTTCTATTCTTATCCCTATTATACAATCTTTTTGTAAATCTATCAAACGCTTACATTTCTTTTTCAAAATTCAGAAAAGTATGAATAAGCTAGCAAAAAGAGCTCTAAAATCGAGCTCTGTGAATGAAGGTAAGAAACGTTTCATTCGATTTTATTTCAAGAATCAGAAGCTAACTTTCCAGTGTAGATGAGAATTGCTTCGCAATCTAAATATGCTGGATAAAATAATTGCTTCGCAATCTTCATCCGCCGACTAAAACAATCCACTGGATTTGATGATTGCTTCGTAATCCTCATCCACCGACTAAAAAGATCCCCCGGACTATATTGATGGTTACTTCGTAATCTTCATCCACCGACTAAAACAATCCACTGGATAAGATAATTGCTTCGCAATCTTTATCTACAACCTAAACTAGTCTCCCAGACTATGCTATGATTGCTTCGCAATCTCTATCCACCGATTAAAAAGGTCCCCCGGACTATATTGATGATTACTTCGTAATCTTTATCTGCAACCTAAACTAGTCTCCCAGACTAGTTTAGCCACCCAGATATGCTTTTCTGACTTCTTCTGATGAAGCAAGTTCTTTTCCTGTTCCTGATAGGACAATTTTTCCTGTTTCCAGTACATAGCCTCGGTCAGAGATTGCGAGTGCCTTATTGGCATTTTGTTCAATCAAGAGGACAGTTGTTCCTTGTTTCTGGATATCTTGAATGATATCAAAAATCTCTTGAATAAAGATTGGGGCAAGTCCCATTGATGGTTCATCTAAAAGAAGAAGTTTTGGCGTTGACATAAGAGCGCGTCCCATGGCAAGCATTTGTTGTTCCCCTCCTGAAAGAGTGGCTGCGTCTTGGTTCTTACGTTCTTCAAGACGTGGGAAGCGTGAGAAAACTTTCTTTAAATTAGCTTGATTTTCTTCACGATTTTTCTTTAAGAAAGCTCCCATCTCTAGATTTTCCATAACAGTCAAGCCAGGGAAGACGTGGCGTCCTTCTGGAACTTGTGAAAGACCACCTGCCACGATTTTCTGAGCTGGCATTTTTTGGATTTCTTGACCTAAAAATTCAATCTTTCCTGAACTTGGTCGAACTAAACCAGACAAGGTACGGAGAATGGTTGTCTTACCAGCACCATTGGCACCGATAAGGGAAACAACTTCTCCTTCATTCACTTCAAAGCTTACATCACGGACTGCTTGAATCATACCATAATGCACAGAAAGATTATCAACTTTTAACATAGACATTAGGCTTCACCTCCTAGATAAGCTTCGATAACGCGTTTATTGGTCTTAATTTCATCTGGAGTTCCTTGAGCAATCAAACGACCATATTCAAGTACGTAGATACGTTCTGTTACTTCCATGACCAGATTCATATCGTGTTCAATCAGCATGATTGTAATCTTAAATTCATCTTTGATGCGACGAATTAACTCAGTCAATTCCGCTGTTTCCTGTGGGTTCATACCTGCGGCTGGTTCATCTAAAAAGAGAATTTTAGGTTCCGTAGCGAGGGCACGAACAATTTCCAAACGACGTTGTTGTCCGTAGGCAAGATTTTTAGCTAGAGTTTCTGCATCACCATCCAAATCAAAGATTTTCAGCAATTCCAAAGCTTTAGCTTTTAATTCTTTTTCACTCTTGTAAAAAGCTGGTAAGCGTAAAAAACTAGCAAAAACATGTTGTTTGTGATGGTTGCCAAAAGCAATCAAAACATTGTCCAAAACTGTTAAATCTTTAAAGAGACGGATATTTTGGAAAGTACGTCCAAGTCCCAAAGAAGCAATCTTATAAGGTGCCTTTCCATTCAAAAGGTGACCATCAAGGGTAACTGTTCCCTCACTTGGTTCATAAACACCGGTCAAAAGGTTGAAAAGAGTGGTTTTCCCAGCTCCATTTGGACCGATTAGTCCAACCAGTTCCCCTTCGTTCAATTCAAGAGTCACATCTCCAACAGCTGTTAGACCGCCAAAATGTTTGGTTAACTGTTTTACTTCAAGTAATGCCATTAGTTTTGTTCCTCCTTCTTAGATTTTTTAAAGAAACGTGATAGGCTCAATTCCCATGTCCCAAGGAGTCCACCTGGTCTGAAAATCATTACCAATACCAAGGCCAAAGCGTAAATAATCATACGCACACTAGCAACATCTTGGAGAAGCATATTCAAAATTCCCAAAACAATAGCCGATACAATCGCACCTGTAATTGAACCAAGTCCACCAAATACAACAATGATCAAAACGTTGATTGAGTTGATGAAGGTGTAATCTTTCGGTACAACTGAACCGATAAATCCTGCCTGAAGTGACCCTGCAATACTTGCAGTAATGGCACCAAAGACAAAAGCGATGATTTTAATTTTAGTCGTATTAACCCCAACTGACTCAGCAGCGATTTCATCTTCACGAACGGAGAGGGTTGAACGACCAATTGGACTACGCAAGAAGTTCAAGGTTGCAATGGTTGTAATCACGACAAAGAAGTATACCATTTGCCAAGTTGTAAAGTTAGGAATTCCCAAGATACCTGCCGCACCATTTGTAATGCTTCCACCATTGATGATAAAGATACGGATAATTTCAGAAACACCGAGAGTTGCTACTGCAAGATAGTCCCCCTTCAAACGCAAGGTTGGAATTCCGACAAGTAAGGCAACTGCTCCTGAAAGCAAAGCGCCTATAATCATAGCTCCAAAGAAGGCACCGTAGGTTGGTGATTTAGAACCAATAATAGCTGCAGCATAGGCACCAATCGCCATGAAACCAGCATGACCAAGTGAAAATTGTCCTGAAAAACCAACGATTAAGTTGAGACCAACAGCAAGAATAATATTAATTCCAATTTGTTGTAAAATCTGTACATAGAATAGATTGAGTACTCCGACTGAAACCAGTACACTAATCAATCCATAGCCAGCTAACAAAAGGAGTAACCATAGAATATTAACTTTTAAATTTTCCTTCATCGTTTACACCTTCTCTTTCACATTTTTACCAAGGATACCAGCTGGGCGGACAATCAAGATCAACAACAAGATTCCATAAACAATGGCATCACGGAAGTCTGACATTCCAAAGGCTGTCGCAAAGGTTTCCAATAGACCAATCACAAAGCCACCAAGAGCCGCACCAGGAATAATTCCGATACCACCAAGTACTGCAGCAACGAAAGACTTAAGACCTGGAGTAACCCCCATCAAAGGCTCAAGAGAGTTATAATAGAGGGCAATCAGAACACCAGCCGCACCCGCAAGAGCTGAACCCAAAGCGAAGGTAAAGCTGATCGTACGGTTTACATTGATCCCCATCAATTGTGCCGCATCGCTATCTACAGATACAGCACGCATGGCTTTCCCCATCTTCGTTTTTTGGACAATGACCTGTAACAAAATCATCAAAATCAAGGAAATGGCCAAGATCATTAACTGCACGTTTGTTAGGCTAACTGGTCCCAAATCATAGCGAACTGTTTGAATCGCTTGAGGAAAGGCACGAGTATTGGCACCAACCAGATAGACCATGCCATACTCCAATAGGAAAGAAACCCCAATAGCTGTAATCAAAACAGCAATACGAGTAGAGTGACGCAAAGGTCGGTAAGCAAGGAACTCAATCACGACACCAAGAATAGCTGTCGCTAGCATGGCTACAATAAGCGCTACAAAGAAATTCATTTGGAAAGAATTGATCAAGAAATAACCGATAAAGGCTCCCATCATATAAATATCACCATGGGCGAAGTTGATGAGCTTGATAATTCCGTAAACCATGGTATATCCTAGTGCTAACAGGGCATAAACACTACCTAGAATCAAACCATTTACTAGTTGTTGGAGCATAAGATTCACTCTTTCTATTTATAATTTCGAGGGTTTTCCCTCAATTTTTGATAGGTTCTTATACTCAATAAAAATCAAAGAGCAAACTAGGAAATTAGCCACAGGCTGTACTTGAGTACGGCAAGGCGACGTTGACGCAGTTTGAATTTGATTTTCGAAGAGTATTAAACATCGAAACAGGGAGTGAGTCAAAGGCTCATTCCCTATTTCAACATTTTTCGATTATGGTTTTACAACTTCTGCTGCTTCAACCTTACCATTGTTCATGGTCATCATGTAAGCAGTTTTGACTGTGTTGTGGTCTGCATCAAAGCTTGTTTGACCAGTTACACCTTCAAAATCTTTTGTTTTAGCAAGGTTATCCTTGATTTCACCAGAATTTTTAGCACCTTTTGCTGCATTTGCTACAAGGTGAACTGAGTCATAAGCCAAGGCTGCAAATGTTGAAGGCTCTTCATTGTACTTAGCACGGTAAGCATCAAGGAAGGCTTTTGCTTTAGCTGAAACTTCTACAGTAGTTGAGAAGCCTGAGATAAAGTAGATGTTTGATGCTTTTTCAGCAGTTGCTTGTTGTACAAACTCTTCACCGTTGAATCCATCACCACCAACGATTGGTTTGTCAATTCCCATACCACGCGCTTGGTTTACAATTTTACCAGCTTCAGTGTAGTAACCAGGGACGATGATAGCATCAAAATCTTTCCCTTTCATTTTTGTAAGGGCTGCTTGGAAGTCTGTGTCACCTGCTACGAAAGTTTCATCTGCAACGATCTCACCCTTGTAAGCTTCACGGAAGGCTTTGGCAATACCTTTAGCATAGTCACTGGCATTGTCAGTGTAAAGAACAACTTTCTTAGCATTTAATTTTTCAGAAACATAGTTTGAGATAATTTTTCCTTGGAAGCTATCTTGGAAAGTTCCGATAAAGAGGTAATCTTGACCTTTAGTCAATCCATCTTGAGTCGCACTTGGTGAGATCAATGGAACACCTGCTTTTGTAGCGTTCGCTACCGCAGCTGCAGTTGCACCAGATGTCGCAGGTCCTACGATTGCTGATACTTTAGATTGAGTTACAAGGTTAGTTGTTACTGAAGCAGCCTCTGCTGTTTCAGACTTGTTATCTTTATCGACTACTTCGATTTGTTTTCCATCGATACCACCTGCTGCATTGATTTCATCAACAGCCAATTGGGCACCTTTTTGTTCAGATGTTCCGTAGGCTGCTACGGCACCAGTTTCCTCGAAGTTAAATCCGATTTTGATTGTCTTTTCCTCTACTGAGTTACCAGCAGTGTTGACTGCTCCAGACTTCACTTCTCCACAGGCTGCAAGAAGTGCTACACTTGCAAGCGCCACAAACGATAGGGCAAATTTTTTCTTCATCTTTTTTTGTCTCCTTATTTCTTAAATAGTCTGTTAAGAATATACCGAATTATCAGAAAATTGTCAACACTTTTCTTTAATTTTTTATCTGATAACGTTTTCTTCTCGGTAAAGATTGCCCACAAAGGGTGTTTCCAGCTCTTGGATATGACAAACTCTGACTTTTTTTATAAATTTTTCCTTACTCAAGCGCCCGACCAATTGCTCCACTTCTTGAGTTGGAACATAGAGTTGTAAGTAACGATGTTTCTTGGAATGATAGGTAATATCTCCATAATCCTGCAGTTTTTTGGCATCACGATTATAGTAAAGATAGATAATCAAGCCAGATCGATTGACTTTTTCAAACATGATAAATCCTCTTTCTAAGAAATCTCTCCCTATTATACCAAAAAAAGCAAACCCAGTCGAGTTTGCCTTCTTTCATCATTAGTTCAATGAATTGTTGGCCATGATTTCATCAATAAAGCCATATTCGAGTGTTTCTTGGGCACTCATCCAGTTATCGCGTTCTGCATCTGCATGGACTTTTTCGATTGACTGACCTGAATTTTCAGCCAAGATTTTTTCCAAGGTGTTACGAGTTTTAAGCAAGTGTTCTGCAGCGATCGCCATATCAGTTTGTTGGGTACCACCACCTGTACCACCCATTGGTTGGTGAATCATGTATTCAGCATTTGGAAGCATGAAACGTTTGCCTTTTGCTCCACTTGATGCGATGACTGTTCCCATAGATGCAGCCATTCCCATAACGATAGTTTGGACATCTGACTTGATAAAGTTCATGGTATCAACGATTGCCAAACCAGCTGAAACGGAACCACCAGGTGTATTGACATAAAGGTAAATATCTTTTGTACTATCTTGGGCGTCCAAGAAAAGCAATTGGGCAATAACAGAGTTAGCCATATTGTCTTCAACTGGACCTGTTAGCATAATGATGCGGTCTTTGAGAAGACGTGAGTAAATATCGTAAGAACGTTCTCCACGACTTGTTTGTTCAATAACTACAGGAATCATTTATTTCTCCTTTTGAGTTTTATTTTTGTTGGTCAAATGACTAAAGATAAGACTATTATAATATCTTGGTCAAAAAAGGTCAAATTTTTGCTCTGTTTTCATTAGACAGAAACAAAAATTCAACCTCCTTTCGTGACTGGAAATCCTTTTCCAAGTCATTCTTCTTTTAATTTTATTTCGTACCGAACAAGCGGTCTCCAGCATCTCCAAGACCTGGAACGATATAACCGTGTTCGTTCAAGCGTTCATCCAAGGCTGCTGTAAAGATTTCTACATCTGGATGAGCTTCTTGAAGGGCTTTTACACCTTCTGGAGCAGATACAAGGCAGACAAATTTGATATTTGATGCGCCACGTTTTTTAAGCGAGTCAACAGCCAAGATTGCTGAACCACCTGTTGCCAACATTGGGTCTACTACAAAAATTTGACGTTGGTTAATGTCCTCAGGCAATTTCACCAAGTATTCAACTGGTTGAAGCGTTTCTTCATCACGGTACATACCGATATGACCAACTTTGGCAGCTGGAACCAAGCTCAAGAGACCATCAACCATCCCGATACCTGCACGCAAGATTGGAACGATGGCCAATTTCTTACCAGCCAATTGTTTTTGAACTGTTTTTGTGATTGGTGTTTCGATTTCCACATCTTCTAGTGGAAGATCACGAAGTACTTCATACCCCATCAACATTGCAATCTCATCTACTAGCTCACGAAAAGCTTTTGTAGAAGTATCTGTACGACGCAAGATTGACAATTTGTGTTGAATCAGTGGGTGATTAATAACTTCAATTTTTCCCATTTTTGGAGTTCCTTCTTTCAATTTATTCTTCTTATTATACCAAAAAACGGTTTAAAAATCTTTCTAAACCATTTATTTTTGATAATTTTTACATTAAATCTGCCTCTTTAAGAGCTGCTTGTACTGTCTCAAGTGGTAGATGGGTCAATTCTGTCCCTTTTTCTTGATAAAGGTATTGGGCATAGTCATCCATTCGGTACTGGTTGATATAAACTACGCGCTTGCAACCGACCTGCAACAATTGTTTCGTGCAATTCAGACAAGGAAAGTGTGTCACATAGGCTGTAAAGCCTTTAGGAACACCACGCTCAGCACCTTGGAGAATTGCATTAACTTCAGCGTGAAGGGTGCGAACACAGTGGCCTTCAATGACCAGACATTCGTGGTCAATACAATGCTCAGTCCCTGACACCGAACCATTGTAACCAGTGGAAATTACCTTATTATCCTTTACCAGAATCGCACCCACTTTGGCACGTTTACAAGTGGAACGATTGGCAATTAGTAGGGCTTGGGCTGCAAAATACTCATCCCAGGCTAGTCTTTTTTCAGTCATCTCTTTTCTCCTTTTTCTCTATTTTTTAAAAAATGGTAACCGTAAATCTGCAATCTTTTCAGCTGGTACCTTCATGCCATCCTTGATCCATTTTAGGAGGACAGAGACGATGGCTGAACTCCAAAAGGAATGAAGATAAGAGCTGACACCTTTTGATTTTCCATGGTATTTTTCTAGAAATTCCTGCATGGCTTGGACAAAGATTTTTTCCAGATGGTAATCCAAGGCCAGTTGAATTACTCTGGCTTCCTTTCTTGCTTCTCGGAAAAGGTGAACCCAGACCAGATAAAGGTCTGTCTTTAAATCATAATGGTGCAACTGTTCCATGATGTTGTGGACACTCCGTTTAAAGACACTCTCTAAAATTTCCTCTTTGGAATCATAATTACGGTAAAAGGCCGCACGCGAAACGCCTGCACGTTTGACCAATTCAGAAATACTAATCTTGGTCAAGTCCTTTTTTTCCAAGAGTTGTAAGAGGGCTGTTTCAATGGCTTCTCTAGTTAATAAATTGGATTCTTGGTTTGATTTTCTGAGATTTTCAAGAGACTTTTCAGAGATTCTACGTTCAGACATAACATTTTCTTTCTACTTGTCACAACAGACGGATGAGGCTTTTGTTTCAAGGGCTTTCATGATATAATTGTAAAAAAAGACAGAACCTTTGTCAATGTATAACTGACAAAGATGGAGAATTTCTATGACTTGGAAGATTATTGCTGACTCTGGTTGTGATTATCGTCAGCTGCCAACACCAGCTATTGACACGACCTTTGTAAGTGTTCCTTTAACCATTCAAGTAGCTGATCAGGTCTTTGTTGATGATGCCAGTCTTGATATTGACCAAATGATGGAAACCATGTATGCAACCGCAGAAGCTTCAAAATCGGCTTGTCCAAGTCCAGATGATTATTTGCGAGCATTTGAAGGTGCCAAAAACATTTTCCTAGTAACCATCACAGGTACTCTTTCTGGCAGTCACAATAGTGCTCAACTGGCCAAGAATATTTATCTGGAAGAACATCCTGATACTAAAATTCATGTAATTGATAGTTTGTCTGCTGGTGGGGAAGTTGACTTGCTCGTAGAAAAATTGAATGACTTGATTGACCAGGGCTTATCTTTTGAAGAAGTGGTTGAAACTATCACTGCCTATCAAGAAAAAACCAAGTTACTTTTTGTCCTAGCCAAAGTCGATAACTTGGTGAAGAACGGCCGTTTGAGCAAGCTTATCGGTACGGTCGTTGGCCTTCTCAATATCCGTATGGTTGGAGAAGCTAGTGAAACTGGAACCCTTGAATTGCTACAAAAAGCACGAGGGCCAAAGAAAGCGATTCAAGCAGCATATGAAGAGTTAGTGAAAGCAGGATATACTGGTGGCCGTATCGTCATGGCCCAACGTAATAACGAGAAATGTTGTCAACAGCTCTCAGAGCGAATTCGCGAAACCTTCCCACAGGCGGATATTAAAATTCTCCCGACATCTGGTCTCTGCAGTTTCTATGCAGAAGATGGCGGTTTGTTGATGGGATATGAAATCAACTAAGATCATTAGCAACAAGAGATGTCGAGCATCTCTTGTTTTTTTGTGGTACAATAGAGCTATGAAACATTTTGATACTATCGTCATCGGTGGAGGACCTGCTGGAATGATGGCTACAATTTCCAGTAGCTTTTATGGACAGAAAACCCTCCTCATCGAAAAAAATCGGAAACTTGGAAAAAAATTAGCTGGGACTGGTGGGGGACGTTGCAATGTAACCAACAATGGTAGCTTGGACGACCTGCTAGCTGGCATCCCTGGAAATGGGCGCTTTCTCTACAGTGTCTTCTCCCAATTTGATAATCATGATATCATTAACTTTTTTACTGAAAATGGTGTTAAACTTAAGATCGAAGACCACGGACGCGTCTTTCCTACTAGCGACAAATCGCGAACCATTATCGAAGCCTTGGAAAAGAAAATCACTGAGCTAGGCGGCCAAGTTGCTACTCAAACGGAGATTGTTTCGGTTAAAAAGATAGACAACCAGTTTGTCCTTAAATCCACAGACCAAACTTTCACTTGTGAGAAACTCATTGTCACAACTGGTGGGAAATCCTATCCTTCTACTGGTTCGACTGGTTTTGGTCACGAGATTGCCCGCCATTTTAAGCATACCATCACCGAGCTTGAGGCTGCTGAAAGTCCTTTATTAACAGATTTTCCACACAAAGCCTTACAGGGGATTTCGCTGGACGATGTGACCCTAAGCTATGGTAAGCATGTCATCACTCACGATTTGCTCTTTACCCACTTTGGTTTGTCAGGCCCTGCTGCCCTGCGTATGTCCAGCTTTGTCAAGGGTGGGGAAGTTCTCTCACTCGATGTTTTGCCTCAACTTTCTGAGGAGGGCTTGGTTGTTTTTTTAGAAGAGAATCGGGAAAAATCCTTGAAAAATGCTTTAAAAACCTTGTTACCAGAACGCTTGGCAGAATTTTTTGCGCAAGGCTATCCTGAAAAAGTCAAACAGTTGACTGAAAAGAAACGAGAACAACTTCTCCAGTCTATTAAGGCCCTCAAAATCCCTGTGACTGGTAAAATGTCTCTTGCCAAGTCATTTGTTACCAAGGGTGGTGTCAGTCTTAAGGAAATCAACCCTAAAACTCTGGAAAGTAAGCTGGTACCTGGCCTCCACTTTGCTGGCGAGGTCATGGATATCAACGCCCACACAGGTGGCTTTAACATCACTTCTGCCCTCTGTACTGGCTGGGTTGCGGGATCAAATCTAATCTAAATCTAAATTATTCAATGGCTAAACCAACTCCAAAAGAAAGGAAGTCCTTTGGAACATATTATCTTGTTAAGAGGAGTTACTCCTAATGGGAAAAATGCTATCCCGAAAATGTCTTATCTAGTAGATATCTTGACAGAAGCTGGTTTTCAACAAGTTCGAACCTATATTCAAAGTGGGAATATCATTCTTGAAAGTGACTTAGATTTAGAAAAAATACGAGAACGTGTTCATACTCTGATAAAGGAAAAAATTGGGGCCGACTTAAAAATGGTAATCAAGAACAAAAGTGATTTTAAAAAAATTGTCCAAGAAAACCCGTTTGGAGAACACTATCTTTATGACCGTATACACGTGATTTTTTATCAAGAATCTATTCAAAGTCTCCCTTTAGAAAAATTGAAAATTGATTACGGTGAAGAAGAAATTTGTATCGGTAACCATTGTCTTTACCTCTATCTCCCTAGAACTGCAAAACAAAAGAAACTCCATACCAACTATCTTGAAAAGCTTTTTAATGTAGATTTGACCATGCGAAAACTAAATGTAGTAGAAAAATTATTAAGCAAGTAGTGCTTGAATTTAGTAAAAATCGGAAGATCACTCCTCCGATTTTATTTTGTCTGAGTTTGGACATAGTGGGCAATGGCATCTGATGTGTACTGGGCTGTTCCTGGGCCAAATTTGTCAATGTTTTCCTTAAACTCTGGATTATAGACATAGCCTTTTCCAATATAACCAAAGACCTCGATAGAGCAGTCAAATCCATAAGTACGGATGGCTTGCAAGAGTTTGGCTGCTTCTTCTTGATTTTCGGATGCTGTTACAGGTAGACCAGCTTGAAGATTTTGTGCCAAGGCTTGAAAGACTTGATTGAAGGCAGCCGTAGCTTCGTCTTCGTGACCTTTCTGGCGCTCCAGCGCTTGATCCATGACTTCTTGTCCATATTTCTCTACCGCCTCTTGGTGGTATTTTTGATGGTCTTGGTAGTTAAATCCAGCAAATTTCTCTTGAATGCTCATTTCTCTTTCTCCTTTTTGTTCTTGAATGGTTTTTTGCAAGGTTGAAATCAAGGTATCCAGATATTCCCTTTCTCGAGTCAAATAGTCCAACTGCCTGGTCAAATGAGGCAATAAATCTTCCCTTTCTTCCTTTAATAGTTCTGCTATTTTTTCTAAAGAAAAACCTAGATATTTGTAATAAAGAATAACCTGAAGGCGTTCCAAATCCTCCTGATTATAGGTTCGATAGCCATTTTCCGACTTTAAAGGAACCAAAAGTCCTATCTTATCGTAGTGGTGTAGGGTCTTGACAGAGACGCCCGAAAGCTGGGCAGCTTCTTTTATATGGTACATGATTTCCTCCTTACAATGATAGTATAACCCCTCCCCTTAGGTCAGAGTCAAGCGATTTTGCGAAATTTTTTACTTTATCATAACATGAAAATGGTTTTCTTGACAGACCTTAGAAAACATGATAGGATAGTCAAGTCTATCAATCAAAAGAAACGCTCACTTTGAGTACTGATGAGGCTAGTTGCCAAGGGCAGTAGCTTTTTCTTTTGTAACACTAATTTTAGGAGTTTAACTATGTCTGAAAAATCGCAATGGGGTTCTAAACTGGGCTTCATCCTAGCATCTGCTGGCTCAGCCATCGGACTTGGAGCCGTTTGGAAATTCCCTTACATGACTGCTGCTAACGGTGGAGGTGGCTTTTTACTAGTCTTTCTCATCTCCACTATTCTAATCGGTTTCCCCCTTTTGCTTGCAGAATTTGCCCTCGGCCGAAGCGCTGGTGTCTCAGCAATCAAAACCTTTGGAAAACTAGGCAATAATAGCAAGTACAACTTTATCGGTTGGATTGGTGCCTTTGCCCTCTTTATCCTTTTATCTTTCTACAGTGTTATTGGAGGATGGATTCTGGTTTATCTAGGCATCGAGTTTGGAAAATTGTTCCAGCTTAGCGGAACGGGTGACTATGCTCAGCTCTTTACCGATATTATTTCCAATCCAGCCATTGCCCTTGGAGCTCAAGCAGCCTTTATCTTATTGAATATCTTTATTGTATCACGTGGTGTTCAAAAAGGGATTGAAAGAGCTTCGAAAGTCATGATGCCCCTGCTCTTTATCATCTTTGTCGTTATCATCGGTCGTTCTCTCAGTTTGACAAATGCCATGGAAGGGGTTCTTTACTTCCTCAAACCAGACTTCTCTAAGCTGACAAGTGCTGGTCTCCTCTATGCTCTGGGACAATCTTTCTTTGCCCTCTCACTAGGGGTTACAGCCATGTTGACCTATGCTTCTTACTTGGACAATAAAACCAATCTTGTCCAGTCAGGGATTTCCATTGTAGCTATGAACATCTCGGTATCCATCATGGCGGGTCTAGCCATTTTCCCAGCCATGTCAGCCTTCAATATCCAGTCTGAAGGGGGGCCGAGCTTGCTCTTTATCGTCTTGCCTCAACTCTTTGACAAGATGCCTTTTGGAACCATTTTCTACATCCTCTTCCTCTTGCTCTTCCTCTTTGCGACGGTCACTTCTTCGGTCGTAATGCTGGAAATCAATGTGGGCAATATCACCAATCAGGACAATAGCAAGCGTGCTAAGTGGAGTGTTATTTTAGGAATTTTGACCTTTGTCTTTGGAATTCCTTCAGCCCTATCTTACGGTGTCATGGCAGATGTTCACATCTTTGGGAAGACCTTCTTTGACGCTATGGACTTCTTGGTTTCCAATCTCCTCATGCCATTTGGAGCTCTCTGCCTTTCACTTTTTACAGGCTATATCTTTAAAAAGGCTCTTGCAATGGAGGAACTCCATCTCGATGAAAGAGCATGGAAACAGGGACTGTTCCAAGTATGGCTCTTCCTTCTTCGCTTTGTCATTCCTATCATCATCATCGTGGTCTTTATCGCCCAATTTATGTAATCAAAAAGGACTTGAGTAGTGAACTCAGGCCCTTTCTTTTTTATGGATGGCTAACAATCAATTCAATACCTTGCCCTTCCAATGTCCAAGCTTCAACATCACTTGGTAGGATAAAGTGACTGCCTTTTTGGACTGGATAGTTGTTCCCATCGACAGTCAGTTGACCTTGACCAGCCAAGACACTCAACAAGCTGTAGTCAACTGTCTTTTCGAAGTCAACTTTTCCAGTAATTTCCCACTTGTAAACTGCAAAGAAATCATTGGATACAAGGAGAGTTGAGCATAAATCATCAGATTTGACAGTTACAGGACGGCTATTTGCTGGCTCGCCAATGTTCAAGACATCAATGGATTTTTCAAGGTGAAGTTCACGCAAGTTACCATTATCATCCTTACGGTCAAAGTCATAGACGCGATAGGTGGTGTCACTAGATTGTTGGGTTTCAAGAATCAAGATACCTGCACCGATGGCGTGCATGGTGCCACTTGGCACATAGAAGAAATCTCCAGCCTTAACAGGAACTTTTGTCAGCAAGTCATCCCAATTCTTGTCCTCGATTTGCTGGCGGAGCTCTTCTTTTGACTTAGCATTGTGGCCATAGATAATCTCTGAACCTTCATCCGCAGCGATGATGTACCAGCATTCTGTTTTTCCGAGTTCGCCTTCATGCTCTAATCCATAAGCATCATCTGGGTGAACTTGGACACTGAGCCAGTCGTTAGCATCCAGAATCTTAGTCAAAAGCGGAAATACAGGTTCTGGACGGTTGCCAAATAATTCACGGTGCTCCGCATACAAAGTAGCAAGATCTGTTCCCTCGTAGCGACCATTGGCAACTTTAGAGACACCATTTGGATGAGCTGAGATGGCCCAGTATTCCCCGATTTTTTCACTAGGGATGTCGTAGCCAAACTCATCACGTAGCTTGGTTCCCCCCCAGATTTTTTCTTGCATAACTGATTGTAAAAATAATGGTTCTGACATCTTGATCTCCTGTCTGATTTTTCTCTCCTCATTATAGCAAAAAAAGAGTTCGAATTGAACTCTTTTTAACATCTTATAAAGTAGGGAGAAGATTTTATAAAAATAGTAACGATATACTTTTTTCTTTGATAGAGACGAACATAAAAGATTCTCGTAAAGCTAGCTGTAACTGGACTTTTCCCCTCAACTCTCATTCAAAAATTACTTTAATGAAGCATCTATTTTCATAAAATAAAAAGACTGAAACCAGTCTTCTTTTTAAATCAAAGCTGTGATAGCCGTTACTAAACCAAAAACGATACCTGGTGCATTAGCAGCTGCAAGTGGAATATCTCTTTCCTTCTTGAAAAGACCATAGTAAACCCAGAGACTACAGTTGATAGCTGCGACTAGGGGTTGAATGAAGTTGCCTTTTTGACCGGCAAGATTATTCATGATTTGTGGAAAATATGACACATACATCATAACAGACATAAAGGTAGCTGCCCAACCCAACACTTTCATTTGTTTTTCAGACATTTTCAAAACCTCTTTTATTCTTTTATACTTTCTATTTTATAATTTAATACAAAAATAAGCAAGACTTTAAGAGTTTTATTATAAAAATGTAAACTATCACAGTCTTGTAATAAGAAACAGACCGGATTGCTCCGATCTGTTTGATCCATAAAATGTAAAAATGAATAGCTCTTGTCAATCAATGGATAGATTGATTGATAGTTTGATTGATTATCAGCAAGCCGTGGTTAATGATTGCAGCAATATCTTCAAGACCATGAAGAATAAAACTTCCTATAATCAATCCTAGAATAATTGAACAGATAATCATGGTCACACAGATTAGATAAATATCCTTTTTTTGCATCTCTTTCCTCCTACTATCTATTCATGGAGATATTTCAATCCCAACTTCCAATGAGATAAGAAAATCTACTTACTACAGCTGTTTAATCATATTCCTCCTTTCCACATCAGTCTTATTTTCTGCTATTATATTTTTATTATAAGATTTTAAGAAAGCGCTGTCAACCATTTATATGCAATTTCTTTATATTAAAAAGACCGGATTGCTCCGATCTTTCAATAGTTCATATTCTCACTTTCTGTTTTAAGAATAGTTAAGGTTATCTTCAAATAACTAAGCACCTTATTTCATACGATAAAAATCAATCACTAGACCAGCAGGACCTTTAACTAATAAGGACTCTGTTCCCCAATCGGTTACAGTTGGACCGTTTAAAACCTGGATACCAAGCTCGTTCAACCGTTTGTAGTTCTGGTCGACATTCTCAACCTCGATATGAATAATGATTCCTGACTGAAAATCTTCCAAAGGAATCAAATGTTTTTGGGACAACATCAGACAGTGACTGCCAATCGTAAACTGAGCAAAACTGCCATCAACATAATCTGCCTTTTTATCCAAAAGTCTCTCCAAGTCAGCACAGACTTGAGGAACATCTGAAACGATAATATCTAATTGATTTAAATCCATTTACTATCCTCCATAAAAAGACCGGATTGCTCCGATCTTTTCAAGTTCTGCTCTATGAAAATCAAAGAATAAAATCTACAAGTTTTATATTTGATTTTCGACGAGAGAAATTATTTAATTGCGCGTGATTGCAATCCTTCTTCTTCCAAGAAGAGACGGAATGGTACGAGTTCTTCTGCTTCGTATTTTTCCTTGAAGGCTTTGATAGCTTCTTCTGAGTGTTGTTTTGGATCCAACTCAAGTACTTCTACTGGAAGTGGACGGTGTGGAGTGATGCGAGCATCGATCACAACAGTTTTACCTTCTTTGTTGAGTTTAACAGCTTCTGCAACAACTGCATCGATGTCTTCGATACGGTCAACTGTAAATCCTACAGCACCTTGCGCTTCAGCGATTTTCGCATAGTCAGCATTAGGGAAGTCACAACCAAACAAGTGTTTGTTTGTGTCTTCGTATTTGTCCTTGATGAAGGCATATTTACCATTTGAGAAGACAACGTTGATAACTGGAAGGTCGTATTGAACGTTTGTGATAACGTCTGGGTAGCACATGTTGAATGCACCGTCACCCATGATGTTCCATACTTGGCGATCTGGATTGTCTTTCTTAGCAGCGATACCACCAGGAAGGGCAATACCCATTGTCGCAAAGAGTGGAGATGTACGCCACATGTTCTTAGGTGTCATATGAAGGTGACGAGTAGATGTTTGAGTAGTGTCACCTACGTCGATTGAGTAGATAGCGTCTTGATCAGCATGTTTGTTGATTGCATTGTAAACTTGATACAATTGCAATTCACCCTCAGTTTTACCTTCGAGTTTGTTCATGTAATCACGCCAGTTTTGGTTGTTCTTAACGTTTGCACGCCACCATGGAGTAGATTCAACTGGGTTCACTTTGTCAAGGATAGCTTTAGCTGCTTGACCTGCGTCACCAAGGATTGAAGCATCAAGGGCATGACGTTTACCAAGTTTGTAAGGGTCAATATCGACTTGGATGAATTTTTCAGTGTTCTTGAATGCTTCGTAAACTTCAGCAAATGGGAAGTTTGAACCAAGGAAAAGAACTGTGTCTGCTTCAAAGACCACTTCGTTGGCTGGCTTCCAACCAACACGGTAAGCAGAACCTGTCAAACCTTCATAGTTCCATTCAAAGGCTTCAAAGTTTTTACCAGTTGTGATGATTGGTGCTTTGATTTTACGTGACAATTCAGTAATCACTTCACCAGCTTTAACACCACCGTAACCAGCATAGATAACTGGACGTTCAGCATTGTTCAAGATTTCAACAGCTTTGTCGATTTCAACTTCGTTCAAAGCAGGAGCGATAAATGAACGCTCGTATGAACCTGATCCATAGTATGAGTTTTCGTCGATTTCTTGGAAACCAAAGTTTACTGGGATTTCAACAACAGCTGGACCTTTTTTAGAAACTGCAGCACGGCAAGCTTCGTCGATTACTTTTGGCAATTGCTCAGCGTAAGCTACACGTTTGTTGTATACAGCGATGCCGTTGTACATTGGGTTTTGGTTCAATTCTTGGAAAGCATCCATGTTCAATTCGTTAACTGGACGTGATCCAAGGATCGCTAGGAATGGAGTGTTATCCATAGCTGCATCGTAAACACCGTTAATCAAGTGAGTCGCACCTGGACCACCTGAACCAACTGCAACCCCGATTGAGCCGCCGAATTTAGCTTGCATAACCGCTGCAAGAGCACCTGTTTCTTCGTGGCGAACTTGCAAGAAACGGATATCTTTCTCTTCAGCTAAAGCGTCCATCAATGAGCTGAGTGTTCCTGATGGGATACCGTAGATTGTGTCTACGCCCCATGTTTTCAATACGTTAAGCATTGCTGCAGATGCAGTAATTTTCCCTTGAGTCATAGTGATAACTCTCCTTCAATTTTTTTAGACTTGGAGAATACGATTACATAGAATTGGAAACGTTCTCCAAACTTTTACTATTCCACTGTATCATATTTATGCTGACTTTTCTAAAAATCTGCTCAAAACTCTCTATTCTCTATTCTAATACAGTTTTGAAAGTGCTGTCATTCCTGTTTTATAACAAAGAAATCTAGTCATTACTTTTAGTCTATTTTAGTAAAGTTTAAGAGAAGAGAACTGGTCAGAACAGATACAGAACTAAAGGCCATGGCTAGACCTGCCAGTTCTGGATTGAGAGCCAGTCCAACACCAGAAAAGACTCCTGCTGCAATCGGAATTCCGACAACATTGTAGATAAAAGCCCAGAAAAGATTGAGCAGAATTCTATGGAAAGTTTTCTTACTCATATCAAAGGCACGCACCACTCCTAGGAGATTATTGGTTGTCAACACCAAATCTGCTGACTCGATGGCAATATCTGTTCCAGCTCCCATGGCAATTCCCACATCTGCTACACTGAGAGCAGGAGCGTCATTGATACCGTCCCCAACAAAGGCTACTTTGCCAGCCGCTTGTAGTTTATGGATTTCATGGGCTTTTTCTTCTGGTAAGACACCTGCAATGACCTCTTCGATTCCAATCTGATCTGCAATAGCACGCGCCACACCGACATTATCTCCTGTCAGCATGACTGTTTTAAGACCACGTTTTTTCAACTGACTGATGGCAAGCTTGGCATTTTCCTTGGGAATATCTTGCAAAGCAAGCAAGCCTTTGATTTCATTGTCAACAGCTAAGAACACAACTGTCTTAGCTTCTTTTTCTAGTTCTTCTAGTTTATCTTGATAAGTGCTAGAAATGTTCATGCCATCCAGCATTTTAGCATTTCCAAGTAAAACTTGTTTTCCATTGATTTTCCCTGAAACACCTTTTCCGTGCGAGGCTTGGAAATTTTCAACAGTGTGAAGCTCAAGTCCAGCTTCACTCGCTCGTTTCACAACGGCTTCAGCCAGTGGGTGTTGAGAAGCTTCTTCCAAGGAGGCTGCCAATCCAAGTACTTCTACTTCGTCGCCGATGATATCTGTGACCACAGGTTTCCCTTCCGTCAAAGTCCCGGTCTTATCAAAGACGATAGTTTGGACTTTCTGGATTTCCTGTAGAACCATTCCATTTTTGAGGAGAACTCCCATCTTGGCACTGCGTCCTGTCCCTACCATAAGGGCTGTCGGTGTTGCGAGCCCCAAAGCACAAGGACAGGCGATAATCAAAACCGCCACCGCATAGAGAAGAGAAGAGACAAAACTCGCTCCAAGCACGACTACACTATCCCTGAGCAAGACGAACCAAATCCAAAAGGTCACAATCCCTAAAATGACAACTGCTGGGACAAAAATGCCTGAAATTTTATCCGTCAAGTCCTGAATCGGCGCACGACTGGTCTGAGCTTTCTTCACAAAATCGACAATCTGAGCCAAAACTGTCTCTGAACCAACTTTTTCTGCCCTAAAAACAAGCGTTCCACTATTATTGATGGTTGAACCAATGACGGTATCTCCAACTTTCTTGTCCACAGGCAGACTCTCACCTGTCACCATAGACTCATCAATACTAGAGATACCTTCTACTACGACACCATCAACCGCAATCTTTTCACCGGGACGCACTCGAATCAGGTCACCTACCTTGACTTGTTCCAAAGGAACTTGAACATAACGTTCATCACGCAAGACTTCTGCAGTTTTAGCCTGCAAGTCCAGTAATTTCTCCACAGCTTGGGAAGTATTTTTCCGCATTTTCTCCTCAAAAACGGCTCCCATAAGAACGAAGAAGAAGATAAATGCAGCACTTTCAAAGTAAACGGGGAGGCCAGCGAAGAGGGCAACTAAGCTATAGAAATAGGCCACTAGGGTTCCCAGAGCAACCAAGGTATCCATGTTGGCATTGTGCTTTTTAAAACTAGCCCAAGCACTTTGGATATAAGGACCACCTGCTACTAGCATAATCGGTGTTGTGGCTAAAAAGGTGCCCCAACGCATGACTTGGTGACTAATTCCTCCTGTCGACATCCCAATCATGAGGATCACAAGAGGCACAGTAAAGATACTGGTAATCCAAAAACGCTGGAGTAGTGATAGAGATTTTCGAGTCTTCTCAACAACTGTATAACTTCCCTTTTGCATCTTCATACCACAAGAAAATTCATGTTGACCTAATTCTTGAGGTGTAAAACGAATTGTTTTCTCCTCATCTACGCCGATTGGTTCCAAGATGCCTTCTTCTTCAAACAGAATTTCCTTATAACAGTTTGAAGGTGTCACACGGTGAAAGGTGATCTCAGCAGGAACTCCTTTTTGCAGTTGAATGTGGGCTGGATGGTAGCCTTTGTCTGCCGTGATACGGATTTTTTGAACACCATTTTCAAGACTTGCTTTCACAATTTCAGTCATATCATTCTCCTATTCTACAATCATCTTACCGTGCATCATGTTCATACCACAAGCAAATCCAAATTCTCCAGCCTGCTCAGGCGTGATTTCCACTACATACTCTTCCCCCATAGGCAGGTCCGCATGTACACCAAAATCTGGAAAAACAATTTGGTCCAGACAGGGTGAAGGATCCTTGCGGTCAAAGACAATGCGGGCTGGCACTGATTTCTTGAGGATAATCAACTCAGGCGTATAGCCCCCCATGACCTCCACTCGAATCTCTTGGTAGCCGTTTTTTTGCTGGGCCTTTTGTCCAGATTTTTCAGGCTTTTTGAAAAACCAGAACAAGATAAAGGCGATAAGGGCAATACAAACAATGGTTACAATACTATTTAACATGACGTCTCCTTTACATACAATTACATTTTACTTCTGTCACAGCGTTTGATTTCTTCTCAGAAATCACAGCTTCCAAGTCTTCCAAGTCGGCCTGAGTAAAATCAC
Organism: Streptococcus sp. 1453; assembly: GCF_013276955.1. Classification (NCBI taxonomy): domain Bacteria; kingdom Bacillati; phylum Bacillota; class Bacilli; order Lactobacillales; family Streptococcaceae; genus Streptococcus; species Streptococcus sp. 1453. The sequence continues at coordinate 116,497 of NZ_VMLZ01000002.1, read as the reverse complement.
ATTCAGCAATCAAATCAGCCAACAAGTTCTTAATCCTACGAGAACAAACCTTGTCCTTGATATCTTGGACAAGTAAATCCCGACTTTGGTCCAAGGCTAAAAGGGCTGAATAAACAAAGGACTTGCCTTCTTTTTTCCTTGTCAGACACTCTTTCTCAACCAAACGAGCCAAGAGAGTTTGAATGGTTGACTTTGACCAATCGAACCGCTCCGCCAGAACCCTGATCAAATCCGTACTGGTCTGCTCTCCTTGCATCCAAATAATCTTCATGACCTGCCATTCTGCATCTGAAATCTGCATCATCACACCTCCAAAATCTACATTTGTCGATTACAGTTATTAGTATACTTCGAAAATCTACATTTGTCAATTATAAAAATCAAATTTTTCTTCGAAAAATAGAATTTTAATCATTTGAAAAACGATTTGCAGTCAAATATTACTATATAAACAATAAAAATATGCTATACTAAAGAAAAAAAGAAAACAACCACTAGGGGTGCGTAAAGCTGAGATTAACGACTGTTAGATCCCTCTGACTCAATCTAGGTAATGCTAGCTGATGGAAGTGGAAATGTTAATGGGGACTAGCAGTCTTCTATTACCTTTCTAAAACAGACCAGCTTGTTCTTGAGAATACAAACTTCAGTTGGTTGGGAGGTTTTAGATGACTTATTTACCCGTTGCTTTGACCATTGCAGGGACTGACCCTAGTGGCGGTGCTGGCATTATGGCTGATTTAAAGTCATTCCAAGCGAGAGATGTCTATGGAATGGCCGTTGTGACTAGCCTTGTTGCTCAAAATACCAGAGGTGTTCAGCTAATCGAGCACGTTTCTCCTCAAATGTTGAAAGCCCAATTGGACAGTGTCTTTTCTGATATTCCACCTCAGGCTGTAAAAACTGGGATGTTGGCAACTACTGACATCATGGAAATCATCCAGCCCTATCTTAAAAAACTGGATTGTCCCTATGTTCTTGATCCTGTTATGGTTGCTACAAGTGGAGATGCCTTGGTCGACTCAGGTGCTAGAGACTATCTCAAAACAAACTTACTACCTCTAGCAACGATTATTACGCCAAATCTTCCTGAGGCAGAAGAGATTGTTGGTTTTTCAATCCATGACCCCGAAGACATGCAGCGTGCTGGTCGCCTGATTTTAAAAGAATTTGGTCCTCAGTCTGTTGTTATCAAAGGCGGCCATCTCGAAGGTGGTGCTAAAGATTTCCTCTTTACCAAGGATGACCAATTTGTCTGGGAAAGTCCACGAATTCAAACCTGTCACACCCATGGTACTGGATGTACCTTTGCTGCAGTGATTACTGCTGAACTTGCCAAGGGCAAGACTCTCTACCAGGCAGTTGATAAGGCCAAGGCCTTTATCACGAAAGCCATCCAAGACGCTCCTCAACTTGGCCATGGTTCTGGCCCAGTCAACCATACAACTTTTAAAGATTAAGAAAAAACTCTCTAGTTCCCACTTTAAGGGAATTAGAGAGTTTTTATAGTCTTCGAAAATCTCTTCAAACTACGTCGTCAGTCTTATCTAAAACCTCAAGGCTGTGCTTTGAGCAACCTGCGACTAGCTTCCTAGTTTGCTCTTTGATTTTCATTGAGTATTAATTAGAAAATAATATCATCCAACTTTGTTAAAAAGGCTTGCGTTTTTGCCTCAATATCTTCTGCCTGCATCAAATCACGTACAACAGCTACACCAGCGATGCCAGTGCCCATAAGCTGGTCAATGTTCTCTGAAGTCAGGCCTCCAATAGCAACTACTGGAATGTCAACCGTTTGGCAAATTGTTTTCAAGGTCGATATCAGAGTGATGGGCGCATTTTCCTTGGTGGTGGTTGGGAAAATGGCTCCTGTACCCAAGTAATCTGCACCTGATGTTTCTGCTTCCAGAGCTCTTTTTATTGTTTTAGCAGTTACACCGAGGATTTTTTCAGGTCCCAAGACTTGTCGGGCAACCGAAACTGGTAATTCATCGTCTCCGATATGCAGACCTGCTGCATCAACCGCCAGACAGATATCCAACCGATCATCGATTATCAAGGGTACCTGATAGGCATCTGTTATTTCCTTGACTTGTTTTGCCAGTTGATAATATTGATTGGTTGTGAGATTTTTTTCTCGTAATTGGACTATGGTAACACCTGAACGGCAGGCAGTCTCAACTTTTGCAAGAAATCTTTCCACGGAATCTTGATAGCGATTGGTTACCAGATATAGTCTAAGTGCTTCTCTATTCATAAACATCTCCTTTGATGGCATCTAACCAATTTTCATCTCTTTTGAGGAGCGAAAGCTGATTGAGTACTTGGTAGCGAAAATCTTCCAATCCCATTCCTTGAACAACTATTCTCTCAGCAGCGATATTGAGATAAGAGACCGCTAGGCAAGAAGCTTCAAAACCAGCCTTTCCTTGGCTGAGAAAAACAGCTGTTAAAGCTCCAACCAAGTCTCCTGTCCCTGTTATCCAGTCTAATTCTACACAGCCATTTCCCAATATTGCAACCTGATTCTCCGAAACGATGAGATCCTTGGGGCCAGTAACTAAGAATGACATACCAGGATAAAGCTGACACCAGTCTTTCAAGACTTGAAGTAAATCCTCCGTTTCTTGATCTTTAGCACTCGCATCGACCCCAACGCCGTGGTGCTTTAAGCCAACAAGACTTCGAATTTCTGACATGTTTCCTTTAAGGACCGTAGGTCTATAGTCTAAAAGGTCTTTAACTAAGCTCTTACGAATGGATGAAGTCGTTACGCCAACCGCATCTACTACCATCGGGAGAGAAGATTGGTTTGCATAAGAAGCTGCCATACGGATTGCTTTTTCCTTCTCAGCTGACAAATGCCCCAAATTGATGAAGAGAGCCTGACTTTGCTTAGTAAAATCAAGAACCTCACGGGGATCATCTGCCATAACTGGTTTACACCCTAGAGCCAAAATCCCATTTGCTAGCATCTCACAAGAAATCTCATTGGTAATACAGTGAATGAGGGAACTAGAGTCTATAGGAAAAGGATTTGTCAATGCCTGCATCAGTCTATCCTTTCAGCAAAGAAATATCCTTGCACTTTTTTAAAGAATTCCTGCTTGATTAAAAATCGAAAGGCAATAAAGGAAATCGCTGTACCGATTAAGGTTGCTCCGAAAAATCGAGGAGTATAGATAAACCAGCTAAGCTTAGCAGCTGATCCTGTAAAGAGTACCATAACAGGATAGGAAACAATAGAACCAATGATACCTGTTCCCAAAATTTCTCCCAAGGCAGAAAAATAAAATTTTCGACCATACTTATAAAAGAGACCTGCAAGGAGGGCTCCAAAAGTCGCTCCTGTGAGAGCTAAAGGAGGAATCCCTTGAGTCGTCATACGGATAAAGGCTGTCACTGTAGCCATAGCCAAGGCATAAACAGGTCCCATCATGATTCCCGCTAGAATATTGACTACACTGGACATCGGTGCCATTCCCTCAATCCGAAAGATAGGCGTAAGGACTACATCAAGGGCAATCATCATAGATAAAATGGTTAATTTGTGAACTTGTAATTGGTGCTTTCTCATGCTTCTATTCTTCTCCTTTTTCTAAAGACTGTAAATCGCTCTTCCATGTCTGGTGTTGGTAGGCCATTTGCCAAAACTTGGCTTCCATATGAACACTGATGTGGAAGGCATCTAGCATTTTTTTCTTGTCTGTCTCGTCACTTTCTCGATAGAGCTGATTGACCAGCGCTCCCTCCTCTCTGATCTGCTGCTCCAACTCATCCGTAATATAAGTTTCAATCCATTGTTGGTAGAGAGGATTTGGTGATGGTTTAAGATTAAGTGATTTGCCTATATCATGATATAACCAAGGACAAGGCAGCAAGCTCGCAAAGGCAATGCCTAAGTTTGGCTCTGCAAATTGACGATAAATATGAGAGATATAATGATAGCAGGTTGGAGCGATTGGATGTTGCTCCATTTCCTGATCGCTGATTTCCAATTCCTTGAAAAATTGTTGGCGGATAAATAACTCACCTTCCAGTAGACTCTGAGCATTTTGTTTCAAGAGTCTTTTCATCTCTTGGTTTGAAGTCTTATTAGCCAAAAGGTGATAGATTTCTGAGAAGGCCTTCAGATAGTAGGCATCCTGAATCAGGTAATAGCGGAAAATGGCAGGTTCTAAATCCCCCTCTTGTAATTGTAAAATAAAGGGATGATGAAAGGAAGCCTGCCAAGCTTCCTTGGATAATTCCATCGCAATATCTGTAAATTCCATAATAACTCCTTTATAAAAATAGACTGATTTGAAGTAATAAAAAGAAAAGCAGGTAGATGAATATTGCCCTTTGAGGAATATAAAAAGTCCGATAGCTATTCTCCACCTGTGCATGTTCGTCATATCCATGCGCCGATAGGGCTCTCAGGTAAAGATGGCGCCACCTAAAGACTGTCATCAGAACCTTACTGTAAATCAAGGGCGACCAAAAATGTAGTTCTTGACCGCGTAATAGGCAAGCTTCTTTGAGGGATTTTATTTCTTTCTGGATAAGGGGAAAGGAATTGAATACCACAATCAAGGCATAGGCCCATGACCGTGATAATCCCTTTTGAGCCAAGTACAAGAGAAGCTCTTTTAGGGAAATAGAGGAAACAAAGACAAGACCAATACAAACCGTCACAAAGGCCCTCGTTCCAAGCATGACTGCCTGCGAAGCATCTCCATGTAACTGAACTGCCCAGTAGTTGGCAAAGGATGGCAAAATGGCAAGCAGAATCATCCAAGCCAATACTTTAAATCGACGGTAATAGAGCATAAAGAGAATACAAAATGCGACTACCGAAAGATTCAGAGCAATCGAAGGAATGAAAGATGTTTCCAAGGATAAAATCAGCAAGAAGAGACTGATAATCGGTGTCTGGGTTGCTACTTTGACCATACTATCTCACCTCCCCTTGGATATTGCTACTCTGAGATGTGAGTGGTTTGGTAATTGTCACTGTTTTCACATGACTGAGCCCCTGACTAGTCATCGCAATCCAATAATCAACCACAGAGATCAAGGGATCTAAACGATGGCTAATGATCAGAAAACTTCTTCCTTGATTTCTCTCCTCCACAATCCACTGACAAAAATAAGAGCAGGCTCTATCATCCAAACCAGCAAAAGGTTCATCTAGTAAAATCACAGAAGCCTTGCTGGTCAAGATGGTCAAGAGCTGAAGAATCTTTTGCTGACCACCACTTAATTGATAAGGACTCTTATCGAGTGCCTGCTTCAGATCAAAATATCGTAAAGCTTTAAAAATTCGCTGATTTCTTTCAGAATCAGGTCCAGCTAATTGAAGCTCTTCTCGCAAACTAACTCGGATAAACTGTTTCTCAGCTTCCTGAACAACACCCGTCAGGTCATGATACAAGCTCTTTTTCTTTTTCAGGACTGTCCCCCTCCAAGTAATTCGTCCTTTATACTTTTGAAATTGAAGAATAGACCGAAAGAGGGTTGATTTCCCGACACCATTATCACCCAAAATACAGCAAATTCCTTGGTAAAATGTAAAATCAGCAATCGAAAAGAGGGGACGCTTATCCAGCTCACAAGTCGTTCCATCCATATGGAATAGTTCTGGGCTAGAAGCAACTTCCTTTGAAGCAACCTGTGTCATCTCAGAGGAAGGGATTTGAAACACTTCCCTTAGTTGTCCGTCTCTTAGCTCCACCATATGGTCGATATAGGCTTCATAATCAGATAAATCATGGTCGCACAAAATAACTGTCTTCCCATTAGAGACCAACTCTTTTAGAATCTCCAATATCTCTATCCTACTCTTGCGATCAATGGAAGCAAAGGGCTCATCCAAAAGATAGACCCTAGGATTCATAGCAAAGAGAACAGCCAAAGCAGCCTTTTGCTTTTCCCCACCTGATAAGTGATGAATTGGACGGTGCAAGATGTCCTTGCAACGACATTGCTGGACAACCTCTGCTATTTTAGAGTCAATTTCCTGAACGGGATGCCCAATATTTTCCAAGGTAAAAACCAGCTCCTCAAACAAATTCTCCATGGTAAACTGATGATTGGGATTTTGAAAGAGAATACCAACCGTTTGGACACGTTCGATGATAGAAAGCTGACTGACTTCGCTCCCATCTATCAGTACTTGACCGCTATAGGGAAGAGAACTAACTTGGGCAATAACTTGAAAGAGGCTGGATTTTCCTGAACCACTGCTCCCAACTAACAAGGTAAAGGCTTGCGCATGAAAAGTAAAATCAAGCGGTTCCGAAAAAATTGAGGACTGAATCTCCCGTAATTCCAGACCCATCTATGCCTTTCCTCCAGTTGCAAACTGATGATAGAGTTTGACAATGGCACGAACCAAAATGGTACAGAAGAAATAAACAGAAATAAAACGTACTACAAGTAAGGAAAGAACAAAAGGAAGTGAAAAGGCGTAGTAACCTAACTTAATGTACTCATAGACAAAGCTAACAAGCGTAATCCCAATACTATTGGCAGTTAGAGAGAGCCAACTTTCATAGCGATTCTTGGTTACGATAAAACCAAGTTCACTTCCCAAACCTTGAACCAAGCCAGACAAAAGGGCACCTAGACCGAATTGGCTACCATAAAGGACTTCAGCAAGCGCAGCTAGCACTTCACCAATTGTTGCACTTCCAACTCTTGGAACAAAGATGGCAGCAATGGGCGCAGCCATACACCAGAGACCAAAGAGGATTTCATTGGCAAAGGCCTGCAAGCCAAGAGGGGCTAAAATCAGAGTGAGGATATCAAACAGATAGCCTGAACCCACAAAAACGCCACCAAAAAAGATAGACAAGAAAGCAAGCAAAATAACATCTTTTAATTGCCATTTTTTCAACATAAAAAACTCCTTTTTTTAAAGAAAAGTGGGGTGCTCAAGGTGAGCTGCCAAAAGGCTTATACTCTTCGAAAATCAAATTCAAACCACGTCAACGTCGCCTTGCCGTACTCAAGTACAGCCTGCGGCCAGTTTCCTAGTTTGCTCTTTGATTTTCATTGAGTATTAACGTCCAGACTATCCTCTTTTAATAAACAAAAAAACTCCAATTACAAACGAGAATTAGAGTTTAGCTTACAAGATTAGACCGTTCTTTTCGACATACGAAAAAACATTTCACATTTCCCTTCGCCAGTATTAACTGTATCAGGTTCAATGGGTATCATCTCAGCCTAAAGCACCCCAAATGTCTTTATTATTTAATTATGTGATTATTATAACACACATTTTATACTAGTTCAAGAAATTGAACTGGAAATACAGCCTTGCACTCACAAAGACAGCAGATCTTTCTTTTGCAAAAAACAAATGACCTGTTTGATGAATTAGCCATTCAAGCTGAATCTGGACATATCTTTTTAGAAAAGGAAAACTTCCACTTACTTAGAATCCAAGGATAGATACCTATTGTTCACTCATTTCTCGAACAGTTTTTTCTATATTTTTTGCATACGATATTGCTGAAATGATTGAAACACCGTCAACATTGGTCTTCATAATGTCTTTAATATGTTGCGTCTGTATCCCACCAATTGCAACTAAGGGCATTTGTGGCAATAGTTTTCTCATCAATTTAAGACCTTCATAACCTATAGCGCCACCAGCATCATCTTTTGACTGGGTATCAAATACAGGACCAACACCAACATAATCTACATATTCAACTTTTGACTGTTGAAATTCTTTCTCGTTTTTTATAGAAAGACCAATTATTTTATCTGGCATCAATTTTCTAATTTCATCAACTCCAAGGTCATCTTGTCCTACATGTACGCCATCAGCGTCAATTTCCATCGCCAAATCAATATCATCATTAACAATAAACGGAACATTGTATTTTTTACAAAGTTTTTTAAGTTTTATTGCTAATTCCAGTTTTTCTTTACCTTCTAAAGCACCTTTACCTTTTTCTCGAAATTGAAATAAAGTTATACCACCTTTTAAAGAATCTTCAACAACTGTATATAAATCCTTACCTAAGCAAGTAGTCGTTCCACAAATAAAATATAATTTTAATAGTTCTTTATTAAACATCTTATTTCACCTTTTTAAATGTTTCTATATCTTTATCAGTAACTTCATATAATGCATTAATAAATTCAACTTTAAACGTTCCTGGTAGATGTCCATTAGGACGCTTTTCTGCCATTTCCCCGGCAATATTATATGCTAACATTGCTGTTTCTAAAGATTTCAATTCTTGTCCTTTTTCTAGTCCTATAAAGCTCGCTAATACAGCTCCTAATAAACATCCTGTTCCAATAACTTTCGGCATCATTGCACTTCCGTTATGGATAGTCACTACCTCACCATTAACAGCAATAGCATCAACCTCCCCAGTTACTACTATTGGAATATTAAACTTAGCATTTGCTGCTAAAGCAATTTCATCAATATTATCTACTCCTGCACTGTCTACTCCCTTAGAGGCTACATTTATGCCGACTAAAGATGCAATCTCTCCTGCATTTCCTCTAATAGCTGCCAGTTTGTAATTATTTATTAAATCATCTGATACTTTTTTTCTATAAGCTCCCGCTCCACAGGCTACAGGATCTAATACTGCAGGTACATTATATTTTTCAGCTATTTTTAATGCCTCTTGGTACAGCTTCCAATTATCATCCGTTAAAGTCCCAATGTTAATCAATAATCCTCCAGCATACTTTAACAAATCCTCTAAATCTGCTGGAAACTCACTCATGGCTGGTGATGCACCCAGTGCTACTAATCCATTTGCTGTGAAATTTTTTACTACATCATTGGTGATACAAATGACTAATGGTGCTTTTTCTTTTAATAATTTTAAACTTGTCATATTGAATTCCTTCCTTTTCACTTTATACGATCTATAGATTTCGATTTATCTCTATCTTTCATTAAGAAATTTTTCAGTTACATTGAATGATTTATACTCAATGAAAATCAAAGAGCAAACTAGGAAGCTAGCCACAGGTTGCTCAAAACACTGTTTTGAGGTTGTGGATAGAACTGACGAAGTCAGTAACCATACCTACGGCAAGGTGAAGCTGACGTGGTTTGAAGAGATTTTCGAAGAGTATTAACTCATCAAATTTGTCAGTATCCTGAACTTTCTCTAGGCATCATAACCAATATCAAAAAAGGCTAATTCTAAAGCGACCGCTTGATTCCAGCGTTGCTGAAGTTCTGTCAAATCTTCTCGACCTTTTCCGACACGATTGAGTTCGTCAACCAGAAATTGAACCCACTCTGCAAAGAAAGGACCTCTGTGGAGATTGATCCATTCCGAATGAATATAGGCTTCAGGTAGAGCCAAATCTTTAGAACCCCAGTCTAAATAGAGACCCTCTGCAATGACCAGCATGACCAAAAGATGGGCATAGTCTGATGAAGCCACTGCCGAATACATAAGATCCTGAAAGGCTTTTGTTACAGGGTGCAAGGTCACTTCCAGATAATCATTCTCAGATACTTTTAAGTCTTTGAAAGCCTTTTGGAAATAACCATCTTCATCTGCTTCAAGAAAGCCTAGTTGCTTGGCAAAACGAAGTTTGGATTCAAGCTGGTCTGCGTGAGCTACGCAGGCACCCAGCATGGATAAGAAGGCATCAAAGAAGTGATAATCTTGAATTAGGTAGTCTTTTAAGACCTTATTCTTAATTGTCCCTGCAAAAAGTTCCTTGACAAAACGATGATTGACAGCAGCCTGCCAATCCTTCTGACTACTTTTTAATAATTCTCCAACAGTCAAACCTGGCTGAAATGCATAAACCTGTGTTTCCATATTTATTTTTCCTCTCTTTACTCCTTAGTAATCAATAAAATACCAAGAGATACCAAGCAAAATCCTAGTTTCACTTGATCCTTTTAAAGAACACCGAGGGCATTTGCAGAGAGCTACCTAAACAAGCCTATCCAGTTTTATATAAACAAAAAAACTCCAATTACAATCAAGAATTAGAGTTGACTTACAAGATTAGATCGTTCATTTCGCCATACGAAAAAACGTTTCACATTTCCCTTCGCCAGTCTTAACTGTATCAGGTTCAATGGGTATCATCTCAGCTTAAAGCACCCCAAATGTCTCTATTATTTAATTACTGCACCAGTATAGCAAAAAATGAAAGCCCTAGCAAGATATTTGACCGAAAAATATCTTTATATAGTTTTTGATAGCGATTTATTCTTCCAATACACGAAGAAAAACCTCCACATTCAGTGGAGGCAATCTCTTTTATCAATACAATTTTAAGTCACGAGGGTCAACTGGGAAGGTTGGGTTGTATGGGTTGTGACGAAGTTTGAAGTGTTTGACATCTTCAATGGTCTGAGTTCCAGACAATTGCATGACTGTCTTCAATTCCGCATTCAAGTGTTCAAAGACTTGACGCACACCGACACTACCACCAAGAGCCAAGCCATAGATAACCGGGCGACCAATAGCTACTAAGTCTGCTCCTGAAGCCAAGGCTTTAAAGACATGTTGACCACGACGAACACCAGAGTCAAAGACGATTGGCACACGTTTATCAACTGCTTCTGCCACTTCTTGAAGTGAGTCAAAGGCAGCTGGTCCACCGTCGATTTGACGACCACCGTGGTTGGTTACCCAGATACCAGAAGCTCCTGCAGCAAGCGAACGTTCAACGTCCTCACGGCATTGTGGTCCCTTGACATACACAGGAAGACCAGAGTATTCAGCGATAAATTCTACATCGCGTGGAGACAAGCGCTGTTTAGCTGATTTGTAAACAAAGTCCATTGATTTTCCAGCACCCTCTGGCAGGTATTCTTCAACAATCGGCATGCCAACTGGGAAGACAAAACCATTACGCTTATCCACTTCACGATTGCCCCCTACAGTAGCATCTGCTGTCAAGACAATCGCCTTATAACCTTCAGCCTTCACACGGTCCATGATGTGGCGGTTAATGCCATCATCTTTACTAAAGTAAAATTGGAACCAATGAGGTGTCCCTTGGAGGGCTTCAGAAATCTCTGGAAGGTCAACAGTAGAGTAAGAACTGGTTGTATAAAGAGAACCGAACTCATGCACACCACGCGCAGTCGCCACTTCACCCTGTTCGTTTGCCAATTTATGAGCTGCAACAGGTGCCATAATGATTGGTGAAGATAATTTTTCGCCTGCAAATTCAATCTCTGTACTTGGATTTTCTACATTGCAAAGTGTATGAGGAACGATGAGCTTGTGGTTAAAGGCGCGGATATTCTCTCTTAAAGTGAAAGTATCCTCTGCTCCACTGGCGATATAGCCAAATGCTGCTTTAGGGATCACTTGTTGCGCCATTGGCTCCAAATCATAGGTATTGATGAAATCTACATGACCTTCTGCATTGCTTGTTTTGTATGACATAAACTGTCCTCCTTGATTAAGTAAGCGTTTGCTTTTTACTATACAACTATAATAACTCTTTTTTCAATCATTTTCAAGAGTTTTGCTTAAAAACCATCTTATTTTTTCATACAATATACTATCCCTACTTTCCTTAAACTCTAAACTTTAGTCTATATTAAGTGAATCGTTGAGATTTTTTGCTGCCAGGCATTTGAACTACTTTTTTATTTGCTGATTCTATCTACTAATGCTATAAAAAACAAGTGAATAAGACACCAGAACATCCTCTAATAGGGCCTATGGACTTATAGCAGTCCCATATATACTGTTTAAGCAAGATACTATCCTAGTTGACGCTAACTTCCTATCCCACTTATTAATTTTTATTTATAGTGAATCTGAACAAATCAATTGGGGGATCCAAGTCAATTTCTAGTACTTTTTGAAAAGTTTCAGCATACTATCGTAAAATGAAATAAAACATGCGCAAATTGATTAGGGAATTTAAACCAATTTCTAACAATATCTTAGAAGTCAAAGTGTACTATTTCAACTTCAATACACTATACTTCATTTTCTCCTTAAATTCAGTCTCTTTTTGAATCAAAAAAATCCTCTGATAAGTACCAGAGGATAAGAGTTTATTTCATTGTTGGGAAGAGCAATACATCACGGATAGTAGTTGTATCAGTGAGAAGCATGCAGAGACGGTCGATACCGATTCCCAAACCACCTGTTGGTGGCATACCGTATTCAAGAGCCTCGATGTAGTCATAGTCGATGCCTGTTGCTTCATCATCACCAAGTTCTTTGGCTTTGGCTTGGGCTTCAAAACGACTAAGTTGGTCGATTGGGTCGTTTAGCTCAGTAAAGGCATTACCGTACTCCTTAGTCATGATGAAGAGTTCGAAACGGTCAGTAAAGCGTTGGTCTTCAGGATTTTTCTTAGCCAGTGGAGATACAGCTACTGGATGGCCATAAACAAAGGTTGGTTGGATTAAGGTTTCTTCAACAAACTCTTCAAAGAAGGCATTGATAATGTGACCAACCTCAGTGTAGTGTTTCTCAACTGGAACTTTCTTCTCAGCAGCGATAGCTTTAGCTTCTTCCAAAGTCATGTCTTGCCAGAAATCGACGCCAGTAATTTCTTTGATAGCATCCACCATATGAACACGTTTAAATGGTTCGTTGATTTTGATTTCAGTTCCTTGGTAGTTGACTGGGCCGTCGCCTTTAACAGCTTTAGCAGCATGTTGGATAATGCCTTCCGTCAAATCCATGATGTCTTGGAAGTCTGCATAAGCTTGATAGACTTCAATGGAAGTAAACTCAGGGTTGTGAGTAGCATCCATTCCTTCGTTACGGAAGATACGGCCAATTTCATAGACGCGTTCCATACCACCAACGATAAGGCGTTTCAAGTGAAGCTCAGTCGCGATACGAAGAACCATGTCAATGTTTTGGGCATTGTGGTGGGTGATAAATGGACGGGCAGCAGCACCACCAGCTTCGTTGTGAAGAACAGGTGTTTCCACTTCAAGGAAACCTTTTTGGTCAAGGTAACGACGGATTTCAGAGATGATTTTTGAACGAGTGACAAAACGCTCGAAGCTTTCACGGTTAGAAATCAAGTCCAAGTAACGTTTACGGTAAATTGTTTCAACGTCTGTCAAACCGTGGAATTTCTCAGGAAGAGGACGAAGGGCCTTAGACAAGTGTGTAATGTGAGTCGCCTTGATAGAGAGTTCACCCATATCTGTACGCATCACTTCGCCTTCGACACCAAGGAAGTCACCAAGGTCTGCTTTTTTGAAGATTTCGTAGTTTTCTTCACCGACAGCATCTTTACGAACGTAGATTTGAATCTGTCCTTCGCGGTCTTGAAGGTGGGCAAAACCTACTTTACCTTTACCACGTTTGGTTACCAAGCGTCCTGCGATAGTAGCTGTTTCGTTTTTATCATGTAATTGTTCTTTATCGAGGTCAGCAAATTTATCTTTTAATTCTTGTGAATTTGCAGTACGTTCAAAACGTTTTCCGAAAGGATCGATTCCTTGTTCACGGAGCGCAGCCATTTTTTCACGGCGAACGATCTGCTGGTCATTTAGTTCTTCCATATGTTCTGTAGACATGGGATCCTCCTAGTTTTACTCAAAATTGAATACGATGAGTCATTTTTGCGATACTCCCATTTTATCATAAATAAGCCAGAAATTCACGGATAATCTTTCAAAACTACAAAGAACTTGACGCTAAGATCACTGAAAAGACTGGGATAAGCAAGAAATTTCAACATCTCAGAAAAGGGATCTGACCATGTTTATGGATTATACTTTAACCCTTGTAACTTTCATGACGTGTGCTACTTTTTATATAAGAGCAAGCCAAGCAAATCTAAAACTTAAACAATTGACGTAAAAAACATCAACAACTTGAATCTTGTCATTCATACACCTGATATGACAGAATAGTATAATTTTTAACATTTTAGTCTTTTGATTTTTTTACACCTCTTGCCAATTTTCTTGGTCTTCTTTAAAGCGTTTTAGGAGATCCAATCCTTCTGGTGTGATGTAACCTTCTTCTTGGGCTAGATGAATCAATTCACTGTAGTTAGAAAGCGTCACAAGTTTGACACCTGCATCTGAGAAGTTCTTATCTGCTTTTGGCAATTGGTAACTGAAAATTGCTACTACACCAAGCACATCTGCTCCTTCTCGCTTGGCTGCGGCTACGGCTTCAAGAACAGAACCACCTGTTGAAATAAGATCTTCAACCACTACCATTTTTTGACCTTGAGCTACACGGCCTTCGATTTGGTTACCAGCTCCGTGGTCTTTTGGTTTGCTACGAATGTAAGCAAAAGGCAAATTCATCTTATCAGCAATGATAGCTCCGTGTGGAATCCCAGCTGTCGCAGTTCCTGCAATCACTTCAACCTCTGGAAAGGCTTCTTTGATAGCATCTACAAAACCATTTTCAATGAGAGTACGAGTTTCTGGATAGGCAAGAGTTACACGGTTATCCGTATAAATGGGCGACTTGATACCAGATGCCCAAGTGAAAGGCTCCTCTGGTTTGAGGTAAACTGCTTGAATTTTCAAGAGGTGGCTAGCGATATCTTTAGCAAGTGTCATGATATTCTCCTTTTATTTTTCTAATCTATTTCTTTAATTTCAGTCCTGTGTCCATTCATCCTTGATGGCATGATAAGCTGCAACAGGATCCTCAGCTTGGGTAATGGGACGTCCCACTACGATATAGTCACTGCCGATTTGATAGGCATCTGCTGGCGTCATGACGCGTTTTTGATCTCCTACTGCAGCACCTGCAGGACGAATGCCCGGAGTCAGACAGATAAAATCTGGTTTGGTAGCCTGCTTGATGACTTGCACTTCCTGAGCCGAGCAAACGACTCCATCCAAACCCGCTTCAGCTGTCTTCTTAGCATAGTGGATCACAGACTCTTGCAGGCTGGTTTGAATATTTTGAAACTCCTGCATCTGGGCTTCTGATGTTGATGTGAGCTGAGTGACAGCAATCAATTTGGCTTGATTTCCAAGACCTTCGCGCGCAGCTTTCATCATCTCTACACCACCAGCAGCATGAACATTGGTCATATCCACACCAAGCTGAGACAGGACCTTCATGGCTGACTTGACTGTATTGGGAATGTCATGCAGCTTGAGATCCAAAAAGACACTGTGACCCATATCTTTCAAGTAAGATACAATCTCAGGCCCCGTTGCGTAATAAAGCTCCATCCCTACCTTTAGATAAAGGCTTTCTTCTGCTGGAAAAAGAGCTAAAAATTCCTTGACTGCCTCAAAACTAGGAAAATCAAGAGCAATGACTGGACGATGTTCTCGCATAGGTTTCTCCTTTTACCTTTGCTAGTGAGAGAATCTGGCCAACAGAAACCACGAAAAAAGGAACCTGCCAACAGCAAGGTTCCACGAAAAATGGGTAGTCTCCACCCTTTCACCGTCTAACCTTAGCTGCCTCTCTGGACTGCTTTAAAGGTTTTCTATTATTCTATTATTTCTACTAGCACTTGTCAAGTAAAAACATGGCAACCAAAGAGCTATAGGAGAAAAGCTAAACCTAACGACGCGATGAACGCTGATTTGTTTGATTTCGATTGCTCTCTTCCTCTTGTTTTTTCTGTTCTTCTTCTAAACGTTTACGTTCTTCTTCCTGCTTTTTCTCGGCTTCCTTAGCCTCTTGTTTGGCTTTTTCCTCAGCTTCCATAATCAATTTATCCGCCACAGTGTAACTGTAAATTCCAGCTTCCATGTCAATCACACTCGGTTCTGACAATTGAGGCTTAATCTTACTGTAGTAAGGCAATTTCTTGCTCATTTCAGACAAGGGAACCAAGACTTCGTCCGAATCATTCATGGTCAATCGAATTAAATCGGAAGTGACCTTGCTGGGAGCTAGTTCCACCTTCTGGATAGCCGCCTTGAGTTCTGGGCTAATTTGAGCAAGTTCTGAGACAAAAGCCTTGATTTGTTCGCTGTCATTAAAGAGAACTGATATATAAGTTTCTGGCAAACTGACCAAACTCACAGCACTGGTCTCAAGCTGACCACTGGAAAGAATAGGATAATGATTTTCACCAGAAATATAGTAAGCCACAATATCATATTCCTTGACCTTGATAGTGAACTTGGTTGGAAATTGATAGACAAGCTGAGCTGATTCCACCCAATAGTTAGACTTGATCTGCTCTTCATATTTTGCCTTATCTAGCAGAAGGTCAATCGTATAATCCGAATCCTGAATGCCTGAAGCCTGTCGGATATCATCAGCCGTAGTGTGCATCGTTCCCTCAACACGGATATCCTTCATGGTCGCATAAGGACTGAGTAGGTAGGCAGAGATAATCAATAAAAGCAGACTTGGAAATAAAATCGTTAGAGCTCGCAAGATATGGAGGCCAGGAATCTTTGCTTTGGCTGCTTTTTCCTTTGGAGCCTTTTTAGCAAGATTTTTATCCTGTTCCTCCTTCTCTTTAGACCCTGATTCTTCTATCTCTTCTTCCTCTTTGTCACCCTCTGAGGATTCTACTTTTTCTTCAGACTCGTCCTTAGCTAATTTTGGGTCTTTTGGATCAGATTCACTCTCCTGGTCCTCAGTTGCATCTGACTTTTCAGATTTCGAAGCCATTCGAGCTTGTCTTTCCTTTTCCTTCTCCTCAGCTAGGGCTGCCTCTTCTTCAGCCTTCTTTTTTAGATATTCTTGGTTTCGTTTCTGCCATTCTGATAACTCTTTCAATTCTTCGAGGATTTCTTTGCCCTCATTTTTCTTATCTTTTGACATTTACTTTCCTTATGATAAATCTTTTTTCAACAATTGATAAAAATCTGCTAGAGATTTCAATTCCTTAGAAGCCTTCATCTTAGTTTGATAGTCTTCCTTGTGACTTAGTAAGTGAGAAAGCTTCTCTTCCAAACTATCCAAGGTCAAATCGCTTTCTTGAAGCTCTTCTGCATAGCCTTTTTTTACAAAGTAAGCTGCATTTTCAATCTGGTCACCACGACTTGCTTCACGACCAAGTGGCACAATGACATGTAATTTTGCCATAGCCAAGAGCTCAAAAATCGTATTAGCGCCACCTCGTGTCACAACAATATCAGCCAATTCCATCAAGGGTTGATAGAGATTGGTCACATAGTCAACACGAAAAAGATTTTGGCTCAACTCGTTCAGGCTAGAATCTCCAGTTAGATTGATAATATTGTAGCGTTCTGTCAATTCTTTCTTATGGTCTGTCACCAATTGGTTAAAGACACGAGCACCTGCAGAACCACCGACAAACAATACAGTTGGCAATTTAGGATTAAAGTGGGTTTGAATATCCACCAATTCATCGGGTTCTGGAGTGTTTTGGTCTGAAACCTTGGTCACTGCTCCCACATGCTCAACCTTAGACAAACTTGAAGCTTGCTCAAAGGTTGAATACATCTTAGTCGCAAATTTATAGGCGATTTTATTGGCCAAGCCCATAGACAGGTCAGACTCGTGAATAAAGACTGGCACTCCTGAAACACGTGCTGCGATAACAGGTGGCACAGAGACAAAGCCTCCCTTTGAAAAAAGTGCTTGTGGACGAAGTCGCAACATGATAAAGAGCGATTGGACAATTCCCCAGCCAACTTTAAAGACGTCCAGCATATTTTGCCAAGAGAAATAGCGACGCAATTTTCCAGTCGCAATGGAATGGAAGGTAACATCCAAACCTGACTTGAGGATTTCTTGGTGTTCGATACCACGCTTGTCCCCGATATAGTGGACTTCCCAACCATCTTCGATGAACTTGGGCATTAACAAAAGATTGAGGGTAACGTGTCCAACCGTCCCCCCACCTGTAAAGACAATTTTTTTCATATTATTCTTTTAACTCCGCTACTGTGTCGATAAAGAGGTCGCCACGTACTTCAAAGTTAGCATACATATCCCAGCTGGCATTGGCAGGACTGAGAAGAACCACGTCTCCTTGAGTCGCAAGTTCATAGGCTTTGCGGGTCGCATCAGCAATATCAGTCGCATCCACATAAGCCACACCAGTCTTATCTGCTGCCCGTTTGACACGTTCGGCAGACTGACCCAGGATGACCATCTTCTTGAGTCCAGTAATGTCTGGCACCAATTCGTCAAACTCATTGCCACGGTCCAAACCACCTGCAATCAAAATGACCTTGCTGTTGTCAAATCCTGATAAGGCTTTTTGAGTAGCCAAGATATTGGTTGACTTGCTATCATTATAGAATTTAACACCCTGAATTTCATCCACAAATTGGAGACGGTGTTTGACACCACCAAAGGCTGAAAGAGTTTCTTTAATAGTTTGATTGTCTACACCACGAAGCTTGGCTACAGCAATAGTCGCAAGGGCATTTTCTACATTGTGGCTACCTGGAACTCCGATTTCGCTAGCTGCCATGACCACTTCTCCACGGAAGTATAGCTGACCATCTTCCAGATAAGCTCCATCAACCTTTTCCAGTGTTGAAAATGGTACAACAGTAGCTTGTGTTTTGCTAGACAATTCTTTTGCCAAGTCTTGATTAAAGTTCAAGACAAGGAAATCAGCTGCTGTCATCTTGTTCTGGATATTCCACTTGGCTGCTACATACTCTTCAAACGAGCCATGGTAGTCGATATGAGTTGGCATGAGGTTGGTAATAACCGCAATCTCAGGATGGAATTCTTGGACGCCCATGAGTTGGAAAGAAGAAAGTTCCATGACAAGCGTGTCCTTGTCTGACGCAGTTTGAGCAACCTGACTGGCAGGATAGCCGATATTTCCTGATAAAAGACCATGTTGCCCAGCAGCAGTCAAAACGTCCCCAATCATAGTCGTTGTGGTTGTTTTACCGTTCGAACCAGTAATACCAACAATCGGTGCTTCAGAAATCAAATAAGCCAATTCCACCTCAGTCAAGACTGGAATTCCCTTGGCCAAAGCCTTTTCAATCATGGGATTATTGTATGGAATACCTGGATTTTTCACCATAAGGGCAAACTCTTCATCCAAGAGTTCCAAAGGATGGCCACCTGTAATGACCTTGATCCCTTCTTCCAGCAAACTTTGGGCAGCTGGATTATCCTCGAAAGGTTTCCCATCATTTACTGTCACAATGGCACCTAGCTTGTCCAACAAATGAGCTGCAGATTCACCAGACTTGGCCAAACCTAAAACAAGGACTTTCTTATTTTTAAATTGATCTATTACTTTCATGTCTCAAACTCCATTTCTACTCCTACTATTTTACCATTTTTATGGAAATAAAAAAGCCACAAAGTGTGTTTGTGACTCTTTCTTCTAACTGATACTCTTCGAAAATCTCTTCAAATCACGTCAGCTTCGCCTTGCCGTATATATGGTTACTGACTTCGTCAGTTTTATCTACAACCTCAAAGCAGTGCTTTGAGCAGCCTGCGGCTAGCTTCCTAGTTTGCTTTTTGATTTTCATTGAGTATGAATCTTATCATATCATCTATGTGATAAATCGGTAACTCGAATGACTTGGTCCACTTGTTCCCAAATAAGAGGATTGTGGGTCGCAATAATAATAGTTCGATTCGGATTTTTTAAAGATTCTAGGATAGAGAGTAATTCCTCAGAGTTTTTGGGGTCTAGCGAAGCGGTTGGTTCATCTGCGAGGATCAAAGGCGGATCCTTTAAAATTATCTTCGCTAGTGCAACACGTTGTGCTTCTCCTCCTGATAATTCAAAGATAGGTTGCTTTAAATCTAAATAAGAGAGGTTAACACGGTTTAGAGCTTGTTTCATCAAAGAGATTTTCTCTTTCTCTTTCAACTTTTTACCAACTAAACCCAGATTGAGATTCTCTTTGACGGTTTGGCTTTCAATTAAGCCAAAATCTTGAAATAAGTATCCCAAGTAATCTCTAAAGAAAACAGAAGGCTTGATGTCCTTAAGAGAAGTGCCATCATAGATGATTTGCCCTTTGTCATATGGCTCTAATCGTCCAATCATATTCAAGAGTGTTGTCTTACCACAGCCACTTGTACCGATTAAGGCATAAATTTTCCCACCTTCAAAATGAAGATTTGTATCTGAAAATAGCTGACGGCTTCCAAATTTTTTAGATATATTCTTTAGTTCAATCATCCTATTTTCCTTTCATAATTGTCATAGAAACACGAGATTCCTTATGGGCTTGACGGTAAAGCGTCAAAACTGCGCTAGCTAGAAAGACGAATAAAGTGAGCAAGCCAATCACCAAGTCTCGACTGCTTAAAATAAAGAAACTAGCACCAAATACAAAACTGGCAAATTGGCTAACCATATACTGAGCATGTGTTTCAAAAAATCGTAAACCTGAAATTCGTTTAATCAAGATATCTCGGCGGAATTGCTCGAAATATAGAAGATTGACAGAATAAAAGAGTAATAAGGAACTGGCTATCCCAACAATAGCTCCTAATATTAAAGTTGCTGTTTCAGTTTGAACTTCATTATAACGAGTTAGATAAACACTTCTTCCTTCTTTAAGATAGGATACTTGCTCATAAATTCCAGCTTTCTTTAAGAGTTCTAGCCCACTCTCATATCCTTTGATAAAGAGTTGTTTTCCAGCATTGATAGACCAAACATATTTTGAAATGAAACTATCACCTGTAGATGTTGGAGTAAATACAACTAAAATCGGATCGGTTAAGTACTGAATAGATACTGGACTTTCACCGTTATTATAAACAAAGCGTTTTTGTCCTGTTGGAAGATAGCTAACAATCGCTCTCATTTCATACTCTAAAGGAGCGTCTTTATCCTCGCTTGATTTTCCGTAATAGTTCAAACGTTCTTCAAAAACTTTCTTAAGTTCTGCTTCCTGTGAACGAAGAGATTCTGGTAATAAGAGTCCAAATTCCCCTTTTTGAAGATGAGCTAGTTTCTGTCTAGTCTCATCATTTACAGCCACATTTTCCTTGTCTAAATAACTTGGACTCACATAGAGAACATTAGCATCTGGACTATAGGTATCCAGTGTTTCCCCGTTTTCATTTTTTCCTTGAGGATTTGCAAAATGAATGAGATTCTCTTTTACAAATAGAGCCTGTTCTTGTTCAACTGCTTCTTTGGAAAATTCATACCACTTATTCTGATTTTCTGTATCATTTACTCTGTCACCTAAGCCAAAAGAAATTTGATAATAGTCTACTCTGTCATGCCATGCTTGTTTTGAAATTTCAAGTTCTTTCAATCGTTGGTAAGACGTCAAACCTGTCTTAACAGCGTATCCCACTGTAAAGACAGCAACCAACTGACACAATAGGGTTAAAGCCATCAAGCGTTTGAGGGGTAATCTTCCCTTAATAACGGGAACTAATGCTTTGTAACTCAAACTCATTAGATAAAGAAGCATTAGTAAAATTGAAATACCCAATAAAAACAACAGATAGAAAGTAATCCCAAAACCATAGGTGGCTAACAAGATAGGATAAAACAAACCTTGACTAAAAAGAACGACTCCCCCACCTAGGAAGGAAAGGAGGGCTGATAGAAGGAGCCACTTGATATCAGTAGATAAAGAATGCCCCATAATGGATAAGAGAGTCTGACCAGAAAAGAGTTTTATACCTGCTTCTCTCATTTCCTTAATCCGAGTGATAATCACTAAAGCAAAGAAAGATAAGCCAAATATTGCTAAACTAATTAAAATAAGTGGATTTAGTAACATTCGAAAAGCAAGAGAATAGGGAGGTGTCTTTCGGTCAGCAATTGCTTTATAACCCAAATCTCCTAATTTATCGGCAAGCTTTTCTTTCGTCAAGGAGCCTGACAAAAGGAGATAACTATTTAGCGGATCACTACGTTCACGACTTTCTTGGCTAGCTTCTTGGAATTCTTTTGGTAAAGTTCCCTGACCATAAGTTGCATAAGTAAAGTGAGTCGTCCCATCCTTACTCGGCTCTACAATTCTCCTAGCTATTAAACTCTGTTCTGAGTTTGCAAAATTCTCCAATTCCTGTTCAAATACCTCACGCGTCGGTTCCTGAGTATCTTTTTTGACACGAAGTAAGGAGACGGAATCATAGCTTGCATATAAATATTGTGGCGCACGTAAGACAATAATCCAAGCAAGGAAGATGCTGAGAAAAAAAGTTGATAATAATATGAATAGTTTCTTCATAGTAGACTCCTTGTATAAGAGAATAACCCTATAGAAAAAGATTTTATCTTTTATAAATTCTTAGAATTATTTTCCTAGTTTAATCCATTACACCCTAAGCACCAAGACAACAATACTCTTCAAAAATCTCTTCAAACCGCGTCAACGTCGCCTTGGATTATATATGTGACTGACTTCGTCAGTCTTATCTACAACCTCAAAGCAGTGCTTTGAGCAACCTGCGGCTAGTTTCCTAGTTTGCTCTTTGATTTTCATTGAGTATAAATTTAATCCTTTCTTATTTTGAAAACGATTTCTTATAACTTAAGTATATCACTTTTTATATAATCTATCAACATATTTTACTAAGATATCATTAGTAATAGAATTTTAAAGTTTCCTTAGAAATAGATGTCGGGAAAGAATTTAAGTTCAGTTTTTCCCATTCATATTATCCAAGCAAAAGAGATGATATTAACTAAAAAGCAATTCGAACTACTGTAAAATTCCTAGCAAAAAAGAGAGCCGAAACTCTCTTTTTTATCTTCTTTTACTTTTTTTGACTGGCATGAGTGTGATGTCTCTCACACTAAAGTAAGCTAGGATTAACATGGCTATTGCTAGGAACATTTCTGTTGGTAATTGAAAAATTTTCAGAAAAGATAGAGCCAACAAAACCAAAAGTGCCACTAAAATACATACCATAGCGACGATATTGACTGTCCCTTTAATGCTTTCTGGTGTTGCAAATACATAGAGTAGGAGCAGTAAAATTCCTAGGACTAAATAGACCATCTTTCTCTCTTTCTAGCTCTTATTCAGCTGATTTTTTCTTCTTGTTAGCTTTCTCACGCTCTGCTTTGTTAAGGATTTGTTTACGCAAACGGATAGACTCAGGCGTTACTTCCATGTACTCATCGTCGTTCAAGAACTCAAGAGACTCTTCAAGTGTCAAGATACGAGGTGTCTTGATAACAGCTGTTTGGTCCTTAGTAGCTGAACGAACGTTAGTCATTTGTTTTGCCTTAGTGATGTTAACTGTCAAGTCGTTTTCACGAGAGTTTTCACCGATGATCATTCCTTCGTAAACCTCAGTACCTGGGTTGACAAAGATTGTACCACGTTCTTCGATAGACATGATTGAGTAAGTTGTAGCCTTACCAGCATCGATAGAAACAAGGGCACCACGGTGACGTCCACCAATTTCCCCTGGAATCAATGGCAAGTATTGGTCAAAGGTATGGTTCATGATACCGTAACCACGAGTCATTGATAAGAACTCAGTTGAGTATCCAATCAAACCACGCGCTGGAACAAGGAAGACCAAACGAGTTTGACCATTACCAGTTGAAATCATATCCAACATTTCACCCTTACGTTCAGAAAGGCTTTGGATAACAGAACCTTGGTATTCTTCTGGAGTGTCGATTTGAACACGTTCAAATGGCTCACATTTAACACCGTCGATTTCTTTTACGATAACCTCTGGACGAGATACTTGAAGTTCATATCCCTCACGACGCATTGTTTCAATAAGGATTGACAAGTGCAATTCTCCACGACCTGAAACTGTCCATTTATCTGGTGAATCAGTTGGGTCAACACGGAGGGAAACGTCCGTTTGCAATTCAGCCTGCAAGCGTTCTTCCACCTTACGAGAAGTCACCCATTTACCTTCTTTACCAGCAAATGGTGAGTTGTTGACCAAGAAAGTCATTTGAAGAGTTGGCTCATCGATGTGTAGGATTGGAAGCGCTTCAACTGCGTCTGTCGGAGTGATGGTTTCACCGACAAAGATATCTTCCATACCGGAAACGGCAATCAAGTCACCTGCTTTGGCTTCTTGGATTTCACGACGTTCCAAACCAAAGAAACCGAAGAGTTTTGTAACACGGAAGTTTTTAGTTGTGCCATCAAGTTTAGAAAGGGTAACTTGGTCCCCAACCTTAACAGTACCACGGAAGACACGACCGATACCGATACGACCAACGAAGTCATTGTAGTCCAAAAGTGAGACCTGGAACTGCAAAGGCTCATCTGAGTTATCTACTGGAGCTGGGATATGGTCGATAATCGTGTCAAAGATTGGTGCCATCGTAGCTTCTTGGTCAGCTGGATCATCTGACAATGAAGAAGTTCCGTTAATCGCTGAAGCATACACCACTGGGAAGTCAAGCTGGTCATCATCAGCACCAAGCTCGATGAAAAGTTCCAATACTTCGTCCACTACTTCTGCTGGACGAGCTGATGGTTTATCGATTTTGTTAACAACCACGATTGGGACAAGGTCTTGTTCCAAGGCTTTTTTCAATACGAAACGAGTTTGTGGCATTGTTCCTTCGTAGGCATCTACGACCAAGACAACACCGTCAACCATTTTCATGATACGCTCAACTTCCCCACCGAAGTCCGCGTGTCCTGGTGTGTCCATGATGTTGATACGAGTTCCGTTGTAGGCAACGGCTGTATTTTTGGCAAGGATGGTAATTCCACGCTCTTTTTCGATATCGTTTGAGTCCATAGCACGCTCTGCCAATTCAGTACGTGCATCAAGCGTTTCTGATTGTTTCAATAATTCGTCAACGAGGGTTGTTTTACCGTGGTCAACGTGGGCGATAATCGCAATGTTACGGATATCTTCTCTTAATTTTGTCATGATTTCCTCTATAATATTCAAAATTTATTTTCTAACTGAACGATTATACCATAATTTCAAGTAAATAACATAATTCAAGCAAGTGTAAATGTTTTCACTCCGCTTTTCTTTTCACGTCAAGCCTTTTCAAAGAAGGCGACTTATGATAAGATAGGCACAGTATGCGTTTAGATAATTTATTAGCCCAAGAAAAAGTTAGCCGAAAGGCCATGAAGCAAGCCTTACTCAAAGAGGAAATTCTAGTTGATGGTTGCCCAGCCCGCTCCCTAGCCCAGAATATCGATACAGGGCTACAGGAACTCCTTTTTCAGGACCGAATCATTCAAGGTTATGAGCATACCTATCTTATGCTTCATAAGCCTGCTGGTGTCGTTACAGCCAATAAAGACAGGGAACTTCCAACTGTCATGGACCTGCTGTCACCTGACATCCAGTCTGATAAGCTCTATGCCGTCGGCCGACTGGACCGAGATACGACCGGCCTCCTCCTCTTGACCGATAACGGTCCCTTGGGCTTTCAGCTCCTCCATCCCCAATATCATGTCGATAAGACTTATCGAGTTGAGGTTAATGGACTTCTGACACCTGACCATATCCAAGCCTTTCAAAAAGGAATTGTCTTTTTAGATGGTACTGTCTGTAAACCTGCAAGACTAGAGATTCTATCTGCAAGTCCTTCCCTCAGTCGAGCCTCCATCACCATTTCAGAAGGAAAATTTCATCAAGTCAAGAAAATGTTTCTCTCGGTTGGTGTCAAGGTGACCTCCCTCAAACGCACCCATTTTGGACCTTGGAGCTTGGATGACAATCTTCAAGAAGGGGACTATCGACCCCTAAACTCCCAAGAATTGGCAAGCATTCGTGACTTTCTCAGAAAAAGTGGTTAAAAAATGAGCTCGGAAACATCCAAGCTCGTTTTCTTATTTCTCAACTTTGACTTTCCCTTTCCAAGAATCCAAACCATAAGAAAGGATATAAATCTCAGTAAAACCTTGTTTTTTCAAGTAAAGGGCCGCATTTGTGACACGTTGCGCACGTTGGTTTTCGTAAAGAAGGACAGGTTTATCCTTACGAAGGGCAGCAAGACTAGTCTTCAACTGACTTGAAGGAATATTGCGGGCCCCAAGGATATGTTTTCTGTGGAATTCAGCTGGGTCGCGCAAATCAATCAATTGACCCGTACGAATCAAGGCTTCAAATTCCTCATTGTCTACAATTTTAGCCGCACGGCGAATACGAAAATAGTTAAAGCCCATCCACGCCAACATTGCCAGTATAAGTGCCCACAAAATCCAAGTAACCATTAGTTCTTTTCTCCATTTTTCTCAATATAATCCAATTCTACCTTGTGCTCTCTGCGAAGAACCGCTTCTGCTTCCAGATAGTCTAATTTGTCCATCAACCCTGCATCGTAAATCCGAAAGAGTTCCAACTTCATCAGTTCAATATCATATAAGCGTTTTCCCATGTAAACAATAATACCAAATCGTTTGAGGAATTGCTGCACATCATAGAATGTTTTCATAAGACTCATTCTAGCAAATTTTTGTGTTTTTTTCAAGAAGAGACTCACACAAGAAGTAGCACAGAAATTAAAAAAGCTGCATCTTCTGCAACTTTTTAATCTGGTGGAAAATAGCCCAACTGCTCAGCGATATGAATCGCCTCCTGCCTGTTAGCCACTCCTAATTTTGAAAAGATATTGGCCAAGTGATTAGAAACTGTACGTTTACTCACATAGACCTTGTCACAGACATCATCAATGGTCAAGCCATTTCTAACCAGTTCTAGTATCTCGATTTCTCGTGATGTTAGCACCTCTACCATCACTTCATCTGAAAAGACCTTACCTCCTAGATAAATCTTTTCCAGTTTTTTCACCAACTCATCTGGATCCATACTTTTGTCCAGAAAGCCATAAGCTCCCATTGCTTTAGCTCGGTATTCATACATTTTTTTACTGTAACCTGTCAAAATCACAACCTTACTAGAACAACCATTGTCGATAATCTCTTGTGCCAAGGTCAGCCCATCAGCTTGATACAGACTCGTCAGGTTGATGTCAATCAAAATAATGTCGTAGTCATTAAAAGCAATCTCCGAAATAGTCGAAAAATTATCTACTAACTGGACCTTTTTAATGTTTTCCGATAACTCTAAAATCATCTTGATACTTTGGCTAAATAATTTATGATCATCAATTAACAAAATTTTCATAACACAACTCCTTATCAATCGGGAGAGTAATTTCTACACGAAATCTCTTATTATTTTCAAAAATCTGCATTTGACCACCTAAAACACTAATTTTATTAGACATATTTTTCAAGCCATAACCTAAGGATTTTTCTGTTTGAAGGCAGTCATTTTCAGAAATGATAAAAATAGCGTCATCATGCACATCAATCTTCAAAGAAATCCTTCCACCACTAGCGTACTTAACGGCATTGGTCGCCAATTCCTCAACCAGACGATAGGCAATTTTATCGTAAGGAGATAAAAGCCTAAAGTGGGCAGGAAACTGTGTAACGACTTCATTTTCTGCGTGATAGCGCTTGACAATCCGATTAATCAGCCCTTGATACTGGATGTCTAACTGCTCGTCTGTTTCTACCATTGGCTGATAATAATCCATCCGCTCACGAATCCGCTGAACCAACTCCTCTGTCACCAGATTGATCTGTTCACCAAAAGCTTGATTGCTACTATATTTATTGAAATTTTTTATCGCCATCACATTTTGCAGGATTTCATTGTGAAGAAATTCGGAGAACTGTTGTTCTGTGTCTTCATTTGCCAGCAGACTTTTCACCATACGATTACGCTTTAAAAAGAGAACTTTTACATAATCCCTAGCATCTAGCATCTCAGCAGAACGAAAGAGACGAATCAATTCTTCCGAACAAATCCCGAACAATAGTAACATGATATTCAAGACCAAAAAGCTCGTGTTTAAATCGAGACGAAAGATGATGAAAATGCCTACTAACAAAAACATAACCAATAAAAACAAGTGTGAAAAAGCTTTTATATAGGACAATTTCAACTCTGATACCTTTTTTTGAAGAGAGCTGATAATTGTTTTGAAGTGTAAAAAAGCTAAAATGCCAACAATTTCCAGATACCAGACTAGGTTCATCACTCCTGAGCCCCTCGTATTGATATACAAAAAGAAATAAGAAAGAGGCAATATCAAAGCTAATATCCACAAATTTCGTCTCTGATACTTGAGTTTACTTTTCAACTCTTTATGATATAAAATCAGTAAAATCAAGGGAACAAGGTTTAAAAAGAAAGACGCAAACAAGGACAGAAATAGAAAAATTGAAGGACTTAACAGATACGAACTAATGGTGATTAGTGTCAACACAAAGGACACACTCAACAGTTCTTTTCCCATTTTCTCTCCCAGAAAGATAATAGACAGAGAACTATACACCAATAAAAAAGAGTTGAGCGGATGAAGAATATCAAAAAAGTGCAACAGGGTGTTCGCAACTCCTTGATTAAAGATGGATTGCCAGCTAATGAGAAACATCATCAGGAGCAACCAAAGTTTTAACTCACTATACCGAAAGGTCACAATATTACAAATATAGCTAAATACAATTAAAGCAATAATCAGCAATAAAACCATCTGTAAGGAAAAATCTGTCGAAAAGTCCAGAGGAATCCTATAATAAATATAAATCATCAAAGTTAGATGATTAAAAATCGTCAACCACCACAATAAAAGTGAGTTTTTCGAGATCAATTTGACAAACTGTTTCATATGTATCCACTTCCTGAACTACTTTAATATCATTATAACACAATACCAGAATTGTCGGATAGGCAACTCTGGTATTTGACTTAATTTTCAATCATTTGCCAACTTACTCTGTAAGTCACTAGCAGGTAAAGGACAAAGAGTAAGACCGCTACTCCCAGATAGGTGATATCAATAGAAATACTGGTATTAGCGAAATTCTCAAAATAGCCCAAAAGAGCGGTACTCAAGGCAAGTGCTAGCGGACCTGCGATGACCAGCGGAACCAAGAAATAACTTAGAATCTGTTGCAAAAGAATAGAGCGATTTTGCTTTCTCTTGTTCCCAAGAAGGTATAAGATTTGATAATCATTAACACTATCCAAAGCACTTGTAGAAGTTTGAAGAGACAAGATACTGAGGGAAATAATGATAAAAATAACACTGACAAAAATCATGACAAAGACAATGACCCCCATAAATCCAAGATAAATCTCAAAAATTCTTCCTTTCGTTTGATAGGTGAACGAATTCAACTCTGCTCCATCACGAGTGAAGTAGTATTTTTCTATCCACTGACTTAAGAATGTTTCTACTTTCCGTTTGTCGATATTTTCTTTGAAATTGGCAACATAGGTCGTGTGGTCTTCCGTCAATCCAACTACTACCGTATCTGGTACAATTAAGGTTCCTGTGTCATTTGTACCTACTGACGATAAAAAGTAAACTGTTTCAAGTGGCTTTGAAGACGCAAGATTAAGAGAATAACCGTTAATCATGAGGGTTTTGGTCGTTGATAGAAAGTCCTGAATCTGCTTGGCAGTTCCTTTATAGTTAGCATTGATCAGAAATTGGTTATCTGCCAAGTCAACCTCTCTTTCACCTTGCAGTTTGCGGAGATAATTGTAGGCAGAAATTCCTAAAATCGGTACTTTTGATTCAGGAAGTTCCTTATCATGCTCCCAGAGATTGCTGGTATCAATCAAATCTTTATAGGTTAAATCACTAGAATAGATAGGATAGCTGTACTCTTCTTTGATGAAATTAAAGTCAAAGCCATCGGCTTTCAATCTGTCTTTGACAGATTCCTGAGAAAATTGAAACTCTTTACCACGGTAGAGATTGACAGTTACATCATAAGGTGAGTATTTGTTCAGCTCTCGGTTCATAGTCGTATAGGCACTACCACTAAAAACGAGTAAGCTGAGAGCCAGTGTCAAGGTCAAGGATAAGACAGCCAACGTGACCGAATTACTATCAGCTTGTTTTGAAAATTGACGGATTTTAAAAGTGTTTAGTTTGTTATAGTAGGTTTGAGGCAGTTTTCTAAGGGAGACCAAGATAAAATGGCTCAAGGTATTGTAAAATAAAATCACAAAAATCACGAAGACAGATACCAGCAAGATACCCCAACTTTTCAAGAGTGATAGATGGTGATAGTCTGAAAAATAGAGAGCACCAAAACCGATAACAGCTGTCGAAAGAATAAAGAGAAGTGCTTGAAGAACTGGCTTGCCTTTTGCCAAGACAGATTTCTTGACCCCATTTTCTTGAATGAGTGCAATGATATTTTGCGTTCTAAAGGTAAGAATGTCCATGACACCAACAATAAGACTGGTTACCAAATAGGAATAAACTAGTAAGATGACAGACTTGCTATCAAAGAAAAGCAGACTACCAAAGTAATTGGCCATAAAAAACTCAGATGCAATCTTAGCTAGAATGACCAGTAAAATCAATCCAAGCAAGAAACCTAGAATCAAGGAAAAGATATTGACCAGCATGGTTTCAAAGAACAGGGTACCGATAATCTGCTTCTTCTTCATTCCCAGCGTTGCATAAAGTCCCAGCTCTTTCTTACGCCGTCCCAGGACAAAGTTTGTGGAATAAACGACGAGAAAGGCAATCGCCGATAGAATCAGATAGGAAAGCAAGCCCATGTACTGACTCATCACCGTCGTCAACATTTCCTTTGCTCCTGATAAACTTTGCATCACTGGATGGCTTGGTAAAGCATTAAAAGCGTAGAGCAAGCTATAAATCAAGGTCAGACTGAAAAAATAGATGGTATAGGTCTGTAAATTTCGAAATACATTTCGTAAAATCAATTTTGGATACATACTCTCCCCCTCCTATCTGGTACGGCTGTAAATCTCTTGCAAATACTGTTCATTAGATAAGCTGTGACGTTCCAAATCATCCATAATCTTTCCATCGCTAAGTAGCACCATCCGTGAAGAGTACTTTGCTGCAGCAGGGTCATGCGTAACCAGTAAAATGGTAATACCAAAACTTTTATTGATTTCCTGCAAAAGCGCCATCAGTTTTTCAGAATTGGCAGAGTCCAAGGCTCCTGTCGGCTCATCTGCGATAATCAGTTTAGAATCATCAATCAAGGCTCTAGCAGTTGCCACACGTTGTCGCTGGCCACCTGATAACTGATTAGGAAACTTATCTTTTAAGTTTTGGATGGCCAACTTATTCAAAATTTCCTCAATCTTATCCTGATGTTTTTTGATATTTTTCCCCTGAATTTGAAGAGGTAGAACAATATTTTCATAAACTGTCAAGGTTTCCACCAAGTTGTAAGCTTGGAAAATATAGGAAATATTTTTAGCACGATAGTCAGCTAGTTCATTTTCCTTGGCATGGATGATGTCAAAATCTTCAAATCGAATCTCACCTGATGTTGGTTTATCAATCGTTGAAATACAATTGAGGAGTGTTGTTTTTCCACTACCACTGGCCCCCATAATTGCCAGAAATTCACCTTTTTCAACGGACAAGTTCACATCTGATAAAGCATGAACGATATTATCCCCTTGACCAAATGTTTTCGTTAATCCTGTCACGATAAGCTGTTTCATCATTTCATTCCTCCGTTTCTTTATTACTCTCTCATTATACGGTTTCTTTCAAAGTTTGCCATGAGTATTTTGTGCAATATATTTATGCTATAAAAAGCCGATACTTTTTTAGGTATCGGTCAATGTTGATTATTTGCGATCGTTTCTTTTTTTCATAAAGTAAACAATCCCTATGACAACAACTCCTAAGACCAGTACAGGTGCATAGAATTCTAGTGTTCCAATAATTCCTTCCATTTTATCCTCCTGTCAAAAAATAGAGAGTTTTACCCACAGCGCACGTTTGGCGAAATACATTCATAAGAATATGTCAATCACCAACCACAGCGCCCCTGTGCTGTTAATCTAACAGTCGTACCCTACCCAGCAGCAGATTTTCCATCCAATTCTTGGCTATTAATTTCCATAATCCAAAGAATCAATCTCAAAGTTGTCTTGTTTTATTTGTATTTATCCCCGTAAATATAACACCAAATCAAAATGTTGTCAATGTTTTGTAATAAAACACTAGAATTTTCCTTTTGTTTTATCTAACAGCGAACATTATTTCTCGTACACTCATAGGAATAGGTGAAACACAATCCACAGAGACCTGCTAGTGTCATTTTAAAATCTGTGTATCACCAGCTCCTGATTGCTGCTTTTCAACCTCAAAACTTAGAGAATCAATCTCTGAACGATTTGTATTTTTAGCCATAAAGTTGCCTCCTTCCTTCTTTTAAATGATCATCTTTACAGTAACTAGTATAAACTCTAGTATTGGCTAAGTAATGAGTAAATCGTGCAAGTTTCTTATTTTCGAGGAAAATTTTTATAGTGCCCAATACATACCTTGCTCAGCTACTTTTTTACCTTATTTACTAAATGATTTAGAAGTTTCTTCTTAACTACTTTACAGAGACTCACACAATGCCCCTGATTTTCCTATCTTCTTTGGCGATTCTGACGCAAGTGTGGTACAATAAAAACATGAGAATTCAACAATTACATTATATTATCAAAATCGTCGAAACTGGCTCCATGAATGAGGCAGCCAAGCAACTCTTTATCACCCAGCCGAGTCTTTCCAATGCTGTGAGAGATTTGGAAAATGAAATGGGGATTGAGATCTTTATCCGCAATCCCAAGGGCATCACCTTGACCCGTGATGGGATGGAGTTTCTCTCTTACGCCCGTCAGGTTGTCGAGCAGACCCAGCTTCTGGAGGAACGCTATAAAAATCCTGTTGCCCACCGCGAACTCTTTAGCGTTTCCTCTCAGCACTATGCCTTTGTGGTCAATGCCTTTGTCTCTTTGCTCAAAAAAAGCGATATGGAGAAATACGAACTTTTTCTTCGTGAAACGCGAACTTGGGAAATTATCGACGACGTCAAGAACTTCCGTAGTGAGGTCGGTGTTCTCTTCTTAAACAGCTACAACCGTGATGTTTTAACGAAAATGCTGGATGACAACCACCTGCTGGCTCACCATCTCTTCACAGCCCAGCCCCATATCTTTGTCAGCAAGACCAATCCTCTGGCAAAGAAAGACAAGGTGAAACTGTCTGATTTGGAAAACTTCCCTTATCTAAGTTATGATCAAGGAACTCACAACTCCTTCTACTTCTCTGAAGAGATTCTCTCGCAGGAATACCACAAAAAATCTATCGTAGTCAGCGACCGTGCTACCCTCTTTAACCTCTTGATTGGTCTGGATGGTTATACCATTGCGACAGGGATTTTGAACAGCAACCTCAACGGAGACAACATCGTTTCCATCCCATTGGATATTGACGACTCCATTGAGCTAGTCTATATCCAGCATGAAAAAACCAGCCTATCCAAGATGGGCGAACGCTTTATCGACTATCTACTAGAAGAAGTTCAATTTGATAGTTGAGAAATGATAAGAACCAATATGTAGGCTAGCAACAACCTGCACATTGGTTCTTTTTACTTATAATTAAAAGTTTCCCCTGCCAACTTATCTGCTAGCTTGGGAAAGAGAGTATAAAACTTATGGGCTAGGTTCAACAAAATCGGGAGATTAAGTTCTCGTTTCTTTTTTCCTATAATCTTGACAATCTTTTTAGCCACTGCATCTGGTTTCAACAGGAAGCGTTCAACCGACTTGAGATAGGTACCATCTGGGTCTGCTTGGTCAAAAAATCCTGTACGGATAGGTCCTGGATTAACAGTTGTCACATAGACACCATAGGGCATGAGTTCAAGGCGCAGAGCATTTGAAAAACCAATGGCCGCAAACTTGGTCGCAGAGTAGAGACTGGACTTGCCAGTAGCGATCAAACCTGCCATACTAACAATATTGATGATATGGCCTTTTCGACTTTCCTTCATTCGAGCCGCAAGGCGACGAGACAGATTCATCAGGGCAAAGGTATTGACCTCAAACATCTGGTGAATATCTTGGTCAGAAATCTGGTCAAATTCCTCAAAAATCCCGTAACCAGCATTGTTAATTAAGACATCAATCTTGCCATAGCGGAGATAGAGGTCAGTTACCAGAGATTCTAAGGCTAAGTCATCGGTAATATCAATTTCAATCAATTCTGCATGGGGATGATTTCCGTAGAGTTGGGCTAATTTTTCCTTATTTCGACCAAGCAAGATGAGTTGGTCTTCAGGTAAAAGTTTAACCATTTCTTGGGCTAGACCACCGCTAGCTCCGGTAATGAGAATAGTAGGCATACTGTTCCTTTCTGTGACTGCTAGATTTCCACTTCTTCCAAATCCTTAACCACATGGACGTTTTCAAAAATCGTTGCCGCATCTTTCTTGAGCTGACTAATATCTTTTGAAAGGAATCGGGCACTGATATGGTTGAGCAATAGTCGTTTGGCACCTGCTTCTACCGCTACTTGTGCAGCTTGCATGTTAGTAGAGTGACCATGATTACGAGCAATTATTTCATCGCCCTTGCCATAAGTCGATTCATGGACTAGGACATCAGCATTGACAGCCAGACGCACACTGGCACTAGTTTTACGAGTATCACCAAGAATAGTGATAATTTTACCTGGACGTGGCGCTGAGATATAGTCTACTGCCTTTATTTCAGTACCATCTTCCAAAACAACGTCCTGACCGTTTTTAATTTTTCCAAAAAGTGGGCCAAATGGGACACCTGCCGCCTTGAGTTTTTCAGCATCCAGCGTTCCTTCCAAATCCTTTTGCATGACACGGTAACCAACACAGAAAATAGTGTGATCCAATTCTTCCGCGTACACAGTGAATTTATCGGTCTCAAGGATTTTTCCTAGAGAATCTTGGTCAAATTCATGAAAATGAATGCGGTAAGGCAGGCGCGAACCTGACACACGAAGGCTGGTTAAGACAAATGACTTGATTCCTTGCGGTCCATAGATTTCCAAATCAGTCTGCTCTTCATTAGCCTGAAAGGCACGGCTAGAAAGGAAACCTGGCAAGCCAAAGATATGGTCTCCATGCAGGTGGGTGATAAAGATTTTGCTGACCTTACGTGGTCGAATTGTGGTTTCCAGAATGCGATTTTGCGTACCTTCTCCACAGTCAAAGAGCCAGACTTCGTTAATCTCGTCCAAGAGTTTCAGGGCAAGACTTGAAACATTGCGGGCTTTAGAGGGCTGACCTGCCCCCGTTCCTAAAAATTGAATATCCATTCGATACTTTCTAATTAATCAATATATAACATGGCTGTGCGGTTTTCCGATCGGAAATAGCGCTTGCCAGAAAAAGCAACAGCTTCTTGTAATAACTCCTCTTGGCTGTAACCTTTGAGACGTTTACGACCATCCGCCAAGCTTTCCAAATCAGTCAAAGCTGTAAGATTTTCCACGCTAACAACTTCCTCATCTCCGACATCCTTCATATAAATCTTGCCAGACTCTTCAAAGACTAGTTGATGGGGGAAAATTTGCGCAATTTCAAAGAGCAAGTCATCTGAAATTTTCTCTTCATTTTCAGAGAAAATCCGACCAAGACCCTCACTCTCATAACAAAAACCAAAGGATTTACCAGATAGGTTAAGACGAATAAAAGGCTTATTTTCTAGGATGAAACTTGGCTCAGTATTGTAGAGATTCAGTTCCTGACTGAGTTCTGCAAAATAATCCGTCGCAGCTTGGGGACTCTTTTTCTGGTAGAGTTCTGCAAAGTAAGCATTGACTACACTTGGAGGAGGTGTGATCAGTGCCAACTGCTCCTGCTCTGTTTTACCAGCTAGAAGCTGATCCAGATAGACCTTATCCAGACTTGTATAGCCCCCATATTTTAGAGCCAACGCTTTAATATCAGTCATAAAATTCCTCTAACCTCCATTTGTTTTTCTCAGAAATATAGCCTGTAATCACTTCGCCGTCCTCCTGATAATCACGTTCTTCCAAAATCGCAACACTTTCTAAATCATGAATCTTGTAGGACTTAGAAAAAGGCACGCGCAGGGTAAAAGATTCAAAAATATCCTTGATTTTCTCTAAAAACAAAGCCTGCAAATTCTCACGACTATCCTCAGACTTGGCAGAAATGAGAGCATAAGGTGTTTGGGTCGGCGTGAAATCCTCCACCAAATCCGCTTTATTATAAAGAGTCAGACGAGGAATGTCCTCCATGTCCAAGTCTTTCATGATGGAGAGAACCGTTTTTTCATGTTCCTCATGATAAGGATTGCTGGCATCGATAACATGAACCAGAAGGTCCACATGCTTGCTTTCTTCCAAGGTTGACTTAAAACTGGACACCAACTCTGTCGGCAAATCCTGGATAAATCCAACGGTATCTGTCAAAGTTACTTGGAGATTACCTCCCAGATGAATACTCTTAGTCGTCGCATCTAGAGTCGCAAAGAGCTCGTCAGCCTCATACTGGGTCTTACTGGTTAAGGTGTTCATGATAGTTGATTTCCCAGCATTGGTATAACCAATCAAACCAATCTTAAAGGTGCTGGACTCCAAACGTTTTTCTCTGACAGTCGCCCGATTTTTCTCAACCACCTTGAGCTGGCGCTCGATATCCGTAATTTGGTTGCGAACACTACGACGGTTCAGCTCCAGCTGGCTTTCACCAGGTCCACGGGAACCAATTCCCCCTGCCTGACGACTGAGCATAATCCCCTGACCAACCAAACGAGGCAAGAGGTACTTGAGCTGGGCAAGATGAACTTGGAGCTTCCCTTCATGGCTTCGAGCTCTCATAGCAAAGATATCCAAAATCAACTGCATACGGTCAATGACCTTGACACCGAGAACTTCCTCTAGATTGACATTTTGCCTTGGGGTCAGACGGTTGTTGACGATGACAGTGGTGATTTCTTCTGCATCCACCATAAGCGCAATTTCTTCCAACTTACCAGAGCCAACGAAGGTCTTGGAGTCATACTTTTCACGTTTTTGTTTGTAGCTATCTACAACGACTGCCCCTGCCGTTTTCGCTAAACTGGCCAATTCTTCCATGGAGAGATCAAAATTGTCCATTCCCTGCAATTCTACACCAATCAGCAGAACCCGTTCCTCTTTTTTCTCCGTTTCAATCATCTAAAAACTCCTCTATCTGGCTTAAAATGCGGTCCTGCACACCAGCTTCTCCAATCTGATAAAAGGTGACCTGCATGCGATTACGGAACCAGGTCAACTGACGCTTGGCAAAACGACGAGTAGCCTGTTTGAGACTCTCACTGGCTTCCTCCAAGGTCTGCTCTCCACGGAAGTAAGGAAAGAGTTCCTTGTAGCCAATTCCTTTAGCAGCCTGCACATCTGGATAATGGTCAAAGAGCCACTTGGCTTCGTCTAGAAGTCCAGCTTCAAACATCAAATCCACTCGATGATTGATTCGTTCATATAATTGACTGCGCTCATCATCCAAGCAGATAATCAGTGGTTCATACAAGGTCTCTTGATTTTCCAAATCCTGACCAAAATGGGCAATTTCCAAGGCACGTATTGCACGACGACGATTAAACTGGGGAATCTCAAGACCTGCTTGCGCCACCAGATGAGCTAATTCCTCATCTGAATATGGCTCCAAACTAGCTCGATAGTCCAAAATCTCCTCATGGGGAGTCTCCCCACCCAGGTGATAACCTTCTAGCAAGCTCTGGATATAAAGCCCAGTCCCACCGGCTATAATGGCTAGCTTGCCACGGCTGTGAATATCCTCAATAGCCATCTTAGCTTCTGAAACAAAATCAAAAGCCGAGTAAGACTCGGTTACCTCTCTAACATCGATTAAATGATGGGGAACAGCTGCCTGCTCTTCTGGACTAGCCTTAGCCGTCCCAATATCAAGTTCTCGATAGACTTGCTGGCTATCTCCACTAACCACTTCGCCATTAAAACGCTTGGCCACTTCAATAGCAAGAGCTGTTTTTCCAACAGCAGTCGGTCCAACAATCACAATTATTTTTGTTTTCATCTTTTTTCCTTGAAAAATTTCCAT
The DNA here is from genome assembly GCF_013276955.1 of Streptococcus sp. 1453. Taxonomy (NCBI): domain Bacteria; kingdom Bacillati; phylum Bacillota; class Bacilli; order Lactobacillales; family Streptococcaceae; genus Streptococcus; species Streptococcus sp. 1453. Next base: position 78,795 of record NZ_VMLZ01000002.1, on the reverse strand, counting down.
TTTTTCGTTACTATTATTATAACACAAAAAGGTCAGTCAGAAAAATGTGACCTCTTGAGGAGGCTGGCTGATTGAGAATATAAAGGAGGAAGACTCATGGCTAAAGGATTCGCTAAAGGTCTTGTAACAGGTGTCGCAGGAACTGTCGCTGCCGTTGCAGGTGCAGTATACGCATTTAAAAAGAAAGTAATCGAACCAGAAGAGCAAAAAGCAGCTTTCATCGAAGAAAACCGTAAAAAAGCAGCTCGCCGCCGCGTATCACGTTAAGAAACAAAAGAAGTTGGGATTCATTGTCTCAACTTCTTTTTTTTCTATTCTTTTATACTCAATGAAAATCAAAGGCAAACTAGGAAGCTAGCAACAGGTTACTCAAAGCACTGTTTTGAGGTTGTTGATGAAGCGACGCTGACGTGGTTTGAAGAAATTTTCGAAGAGTTTTAAATAGCTAGGTCAAACTTCAACTGTGGCTTGACAGGGTCATAATCCACCAACTCAAAATCTTCCGCTTTGATATCAAAGAAGTTGGTTTTGTCTGGTACATTCAAGACCAAACGTGGTTGACAATTTGACGGTTCACGACGAAGCAATTCCTGAGCTTGTTCAAATTGATTGTCATAGATATGGAGGTTGTTGATAAAGTAGAAGAACTTCCCAACCTTCCAGCCAAAATGTTTGGCAATCATCATTTGAAGAGCCACATACTGCATAGCATTGATGTGGTGGGCCACCAGCATATCATTGGAGCGCTGGGTCAAGGTCGCATCCAGATAGATTTCCCCATCTACACGGCGGACATCAAACATAGTCTGAAAGGCACATGGGAGCAACCCATCTGTTTCTTCGAAAGCTTGGTAATCCCAAAGGGAGATAATGTTTCGACGGTTCCAAGGGTTGGCTTCCAACTGTTTGAGAAGCTTATTGATGATGTCGTGTTTCTTAACAACAGCACCATAGCGCTCACCAATAGTTCCCGTATCTCCCACTTCCCAGTCATTCCAGTAGTGAACATTGTACTTGTCATTAAGCACCTCTAGGCTATTTGACTGGTCTTGGTAAATCCAGAGCACTTCCTTGATAGCTGATTTGATAGCGATAGGGCGCAAAGTTGTGATGGGGAATTCTCCTTTAGATAAGTCATACTCGGAAAAGGCACCAGTTACATATTTAGAGTTAGCAACTGTCCCATCCTTGTACTTGGGACGGGCCTGCTCAGAAAAGACACCGTCTTTGAGGATGCGTTCAATATTCTCTTTAAAAATCGTATCTGCTTTTGTCATTCTCTCTCACCTCATTTATTGTCCTAACTAGTATAGCATAAAAAAGAAAAGAGGAACATTACTAACTCTAGGTTAGCATTTTTCCTCTTTTATTATTTTATTGCAATACAAGTGATGCTGCTCCGATAACCCCAGCGTCATTTCCTAGAGTTGCAAGAGCTAATTTAGTGGATGTGCGTACTTGTGGGAAGCTATTTTCGTCGTAGACTTTTTGAACACCTTGTAGAAGGAATTCTCCTGCAGCTGACACACCACCACCGATTACGATTGTTGATGGGTTTAGGATTGAACCAATGTTAGCACAAGCGATTCCCAAGTAACGTGAGAAGTTACGGTAAACGATCAAGGCGAGGTCGTCTCCTTCTTTTGCAAGGTCAAAGACAGTCTTAGCAGTTACTTCTTCTCCGTTATCAATCAAACGTTTCAAGGCTGCATCGCCTTCGTATTCATCCGCATAGCGACGAGTCAAGTTGACAATCCCTGTTGCTGAAGCAACTGTCTCAAGGCAACCTTTCTTACCGCAAGTACATGCGATTGGTTGGTCAAAGTCAACAGTGATGTGGCCAAGCTCACCTGCTGCACCAGCCACACCGTGAAGCAATTTGCCTTCTGCGACGATACCACCACCAACACCTGTACCAAGTGTCATAAAGACAACATCTGGTTGGTTATCTCCAGCACCCATCCAGCGCTCACCAAGAGCTGCCACGTTGGCATCATTATCGATGAAAAATGGAATGCCCAAGGCTTTTTCAATTTTCTCTTTAATTGGTTGAAGGGTTTTCCAGTTGAGGTTGTAGGCACCGATAACAGTTCCTTTTTCACGGTCAACCACACCTGGTGACCCCATTCCGATACCTTGGAAGTCTGCTGCTGCCAATCCAAGCAAGTCCAAACGATGTTGAATAGACTCAATCATATCATCTACGATATGACTTCCCTCATCCAAAATGTTAGTCTTGATAGACCATTTTTCTTGGATTTCTCCTGCTGTTGTTAAGATTGCAAATTTGATAGAAGTTCCACCAAGGTCAATCCCAATAATCTTTTGACTCATCATATTCTCCTTTTTCATTATGAATTAACTGAAAATGCTTACAGATATAGTATAACAAAATTCAGTCATTTATGCAAAGGTTTGCATTAACTTTCTAAATTTTATCTGATTTATGGTTTCCAGAGACCTGAGGCATCTACATAGTAGCGGCCTCCATCAACTCGCTCATTCTTAGCCATTTTGCCATCTGATTTCAAATAGTAGTTTCCTTGCCATGCATTGCGAGCATAAGAACCATCTGATTTCAAGTAATACCAGGCTTGGTAAGAAGAGTCATAAACCCACTCACCTTGTGCCATTTTACCGTTTGACTTAAGGTAGTAAGCTCCTTGCCATGCATTCTTTGCATAAGATCCATCTGATTTCAAGTAATACCAAGCCTGATAAGAATCATCATAAATCCATTCGCTCTGTGCCATTTGACCATCTTCTTTCAGGTAATAGCTTCCCGGCCATGCATTTTTCACTGGATTGCCATTTCCATCAAAGTAATACCAAGTACCATCCTGCTTAACCCAGCCACTTGTTGTTGCTGAACTTGTATCAGTTTGAGTTGTAGTCTCTTGTTTTGCTTTAAAGGCACCCTTAGGGGCATTTTTCAATTCACAAGCCACACCATCATGATCGCGGTCTAACTTGGCAGAATACCCAGGGTCTCCCTCATGAAGATCTGAATAGCCATTAGCCCAAGCTTCCTTACAGCTAGAAAAATGGATGTTTTCTTCTGCTAAAACAGATTGTGAAAACAAGGCTAAAACTGACAAGGTAGCCAGACTCATTTTTAAAAATAGACGTTTGTCCATTTGGTTCTCCTCTAACGATGTTATCGATTTCAATATTATTTTATCAAACTTATTTCAGTAATTCAAGGAAACTTCTGGTCTTTTCTACAAACTCCTTTGGTTTTTCCTTATTCAAGACATGAGGGCCGTCTGGGATAATCTGAAATTGGGATTTTGATATTAGTTTATGAAGACTTCTCATAGAACTAAGATTCGGTTTATCTTTGCTGCCACAAATTAGTAAGGTTGGATAGGGGCAAATCCCTGCTATATCCGTTAAATCAAGTGTCTTCAATTCTTTGGAAATACCTATTATAAAAGTCTTGTCTGCCCCCTGTTTTTCAAATACCCTTTTAGGAAGTAGTTTAAAAATCAGCAACTGAACATAAAATAGGATATTCCCTGCTAATTTAAGCGGGCATCCTGATAGAACCAAAGCTCGAAGATTTGGTAAATCGTAACTGGAAAGTTCTAGTGCCAGGGCAGCACCTAAGGACAATCCAATCAAAACAAAAGGTTCTGTCTCTTGAGCTAGGTGTTGATAAACTCGCTCCTTGGCTTTTTGATAGCTGCTAACTCCAGAAGGAAATAACTCGATAGCCTCAGAAGGATAATCTGTCAGTAAATTCCGAACTTCTTTCCAACTTTCTGCCGACTGCCCTAACCCGTGTAAAAATACCAGTTTCATCTAGTTCTCCTCTAGGCTTAATTCATACAAGCCCCTCACTGCATTACAACCGTAAATAGCTTCTGCTTGGGCTAAATCTGCCAAGGTCAAGACTTTCTCTTCTACCTCTCCTATTTCCAGCAAATGCTGACGGTAAATTCCTGGTAAGATTCCCAGTCGGATAGGCGGTGTGTAGAGTTTCCCAGCGATTTTCAGAACCAAATTTCCGATAGAGGTTTCAAGCAATTCTCCTCTTGCATTATGGTAAATCTTCTCTTGTTCCCCTATGCTCAAATGCGGTCGGTGGCTTGTTTTAAAATAGGTAAATGCTTGTTGCAAATTCGCTTCCTGAAGGAAAAGTTCGGCTTTGCAGAAGGTCGGACTGAAAGGTTCCAATATTTGACGATTGACTTCTATCTCTCCAGATTTGCTGAGAGAAATTCGCAAGCGGTAATCTTGATTAACTTCACAATCCTGACACTCTGCTTCAATCTTTTGTCTCAAAATTTCTGGGTCAAAAGGATAAGCAAAATATCGACTAGCTTTTCTCAGTCTTTCCAAATGTTGATCTTCAAACAACAAGTTCTTCTGACTGATTTTTCCAGTTGTAATTATTTGGAAACGAGCTTGTTTACGATAAAGAACTGCCGCCTTTTGATGAACCTCGCGGTATTCAGATTCCCAAGTGCTATCCCATGTAATGCCTCCGCCAACTCCATAGATGGCTTTCCCTTGATACAGTTGAATGGTACGAATGGCGACATTGAAAATCCGTTTCCCATGTGGAAGCAAGAGACCAATCGTTCCACAGTAGACTCCGCGCGGTTGCGGCTCCAAGTCCTTTATAATCTCCATAGTCGCAATTTTTGGAGCGCCCGTTATGGAACCACAAGGAAAGAGTGAGCGGAAGATTTCTACAAGGTCAACATCCTCTCGCAACTTACTCTTGATGGTCGAAGTCATCTGCCAGACAGTTGAATACTGCTCTACCTGACACAGACGCTCCACGTGCTCGCTCCCCACTTCAGAAATACGGTTCATGTCGTTGCGCAAGAGGTCCACAATCATCATATTTTCAGAGCGATTTTTAGGGTCCTGTTCCAACCAACTGGCCTGCTCCAAGTCTTCTTTGTCAGTCATGCCACGCTGAGTCGTTCCCTTCATTGGTCGCGTTGTCAACTCGCGGCCATTTTGCTCAAAAAAGAGCTCTGGGCTCATGGAAATGACTGCCATCTCATCATGTTCAACATAAGCATTGTAACCCGCCTCCTGCTCTACCACCATACGATTGTAGATGGCAAAAGGATTAGCGCTTAAGTCCTGCTTGAGTTGGACGGTGTAGTTGACCTGATAGGTGTCTCCCTGCCGCAAATGATGATGTATCTGGGCAATCGCCTTTTCATAGTCCTCTGCAGACGTTACTTCCTGCCAATCAGAAGGCAAATCAACCTCATCATACATCAGAGGAATAGGGGATGTTTCTACGCTATCATGAACGGTAAAATATAGCAGGTACTCTGCCAATAAAGGAGTTTTATGAACTGCTAATTTTTCCTCAAAAGCAGGTGCAGCCTCATAGCTGACATAGCCCACCACATAGTAGCCCTGCTCTTGGTAACTTTCCACTTGTGCCAATAAGGCTGTTACTTCTGTTAAATTTCTGGTTTTTAACTCTTTGATAGGCTGGGTAAAGATGTATCGCTCCCCCAAAGCCCTAAAATCAATCACTGTTTTTCTATGCATACCTTAAGTATAGCATAAAAAGGCAGATACAGACAAAGCTGATCTACCTTTTTTCATTTTACTAGTCCTATCTACTATTTAGTGAATAAATCTCCAGTAAATCCGTCTGATTTCTGCAATAGTTGTTTGTAAACTTTCCATTTAAGATTCACTGTATTATCAAATTTATTACCTTGAAGGTCTTTTTCAACTGCAGCATCGAATAGCTCTTGAAGTTTTTCATATGTTGAAATCTTTTGACCATCAATTTCAATTTCTACAAAACCTTTCTCAGCTTTAGCTCTGACTTCTTTATACCATTCTTTCTTCCACTCTTCTAATGTATTAAATCTACCTTTAGAAACTTTTTGGATGATAAAGTCATCACCTAGACCTACGTTGCCGGCTGCTTTAGATTCTTGTTTATACTTGTTAGATGCATACCCTAAGAATCCATCAAGGTAACCGTAGTAGCCCCACATACGGAATGTATTGTGTTTGAATGAGATTGAGCCAGCCGTACTCTTACTTGTGTTACCACCATAAATACCAGTCATCATATTCACAACAGTATAAGCAGAATCGAATCCTTCAGTACGGTAATGACCATTACCTGGTAGCCCGTGTTTAGTAGCGAAGTTGTTATCTACAAGTTGATCAATAGCTGTCAGTTTCATACTCTTCTCATCATCATTTAAATCACGAACTAAATCCCATTGGTGTGGTGCACCTTCTAACTTATTATAGCTCGCTTTTTCGCGATATTTCTTATCGATTTTCTTGAACCACTTATCGTTAGTTCCAGTATTTTTCTTGATGACAGATTCTGCTTCTAAGTAATCAAGCATCATCATTGATTCGTTATAGTTCTTCATGTAGTGATCAATCTTCTCACGACTACTTAACATATTAGGATCATAGTTATAAATTTGTGTACCGTCATTTTTACGTTCGTACGCCATATTTAATCCAAGTGAACCATATTCACCATTATAGTTTGTAAGTGATGGCGATTGTAGCATACCTTGAGCAAATGATTCAATATCTGTCCCTTCACGGTGACGCCATGTTCCTAAGTAGGCCATACGGTCATTGATATGAGTTGTTTCGTGAGTGAATGCAGATGTACCATAATCACTAATCATACTAGAGATGATGTAGTATACAGCTTCTGAGTTTTGTGGATTAGAAAAGATATAAGCATACGCACCCATACCGTTATATCCGTGCCATTTACCTGTAGGTCCATAGAACTCACGAACTGGAGCATAGTCACCATTCTTATTATGACCCATTCGGTCAGCCCATCCATTACCTGGAACATCTTGGTTATCCCAAATTGCTGATGGGACCATATTTTCAGATTTCAACAATTGATTACGTACATTATCAGCAGCAAGTCTTGACCAGAAGTCTAAGTAATTAATTTGCTCTTGTGCACGTAAATCTATTTCTTTCTTGAACGCTTCACGTTCAGCTTCTGTATTCTTACCATATTTCTCAAATGCACTAAACGCTAGCGTATTGTACGTTGAAATTAAGAACATGTGAGCCTTCTTCGTATTAAGAAGCGGTAAAATGTATCGACCATGTTCACCGTTATTTAAGTTTTCATATAAGTGATATTTCTTATTAGCAAAATCAGGGTTAGATGATTGTTTCTCAACTACATAGTTAGTATGAGAAATAGCTTTCTTATACCACACATTCATATCAGTATCTTCTGTAAAGAGTTTCATGTTATATGTTAAGAAGTCATTTAAATTACCTTTACCTGTTGCTCCCGCAATCACATCACGATAAGCATCTTGAGTTCGGTCCCCTTTCAAGAAATGTTCACGTGAACCAATTTGAATCAATCTATCGATAACGCTAACGTTCTTACCATAAAAATCAGGCTTGAACATCATAAGGTCTTTAATGCTCATATCATTGTATTTAAATCCATAATAACGATTTAAATAAGTAAGACCCATCATAATTTTAGCTTTATTGTCTTCAACTTTCTTGAGAAGGGCTTTCATTGCAGCTTCATCACTATTCAATTGATGGTCTTCATTTTCGACTAAAGCTTTGACTAATTTATCCAAATTAGCTTTAGTTTCTTTGAAGCTTTCTTCAAGGAACAAGTTACGAATGTAATTGTTCTTATGATTGTCACTATTCTCAGCTGGTTTGTTACGTTTATCCATTAACGCACGCACTTCAGGTGAAATCAATTGAACGCTATCTAATTTCGCTTTAATATCGCTGATTAATTGTGTTCTATCTTTAACCACCATATTTGGTGTGTAAACTACATCTCCTAAATCTGTAATACCGTATTCTTTTACTTGTTCCACGTTTGATGTAGCTTTTGCTGATACAGCTTTTTCTTCCTTAGTACCATCAGCATAATGAATCATAATATGATCAACATCTGACAAGTCCGTTACAAATTGTCCATCTTTCATACCTGTCACAGATAATACTTCTGTAGTTAGTAATTTAGATCCTTCAGGAATCTTATTACCTTGATTGACAATCCATTCTTTGTTGTAGAATGGTTGAAGTTTTTCAACATTACGGTATGCAAGTTCACGTTCTGCATTGTAATCTTGAGTATCTTTATAAGTATCAGCTTTTGGTTTTATGTTGTTAAGAGTGTTAACTACTGGTTCGTTAATTGCATATTCATGAGCAGTGATTCCCAGTGTTGCAATTTTCTTATCAGCTTCTTCCTGAGATATTGATTTAATACGATTTTGTTGTTTAGAGTATCTATAAGAAGATTTACCTTCACTTACACCGTCAACAACGAAATTTCTATTTACTCGATCCCCTGTGTAATATGGATCGGTATCGATATCATGTGAACCGTAGAAAATTTCACCGTTCTTAACTTTCATCATAGAAACAGTGTCTTCTATATAACCAAGATAGTTTAAGCTTCCAACAGCGCCACCAACTTCAATTGGGTCTTCAACATCTATTGTACCTTTAACGACAGATTTCTTAATTGCTCCGTCTCTACCGACAGCATTGTTATCTCCGCCATTTTGTGACCAATAAGATATACCTGCAGCTTTAGCTCGCTTACCTTTAATATTAGCCTCAACGTATGCTTTTTCGACATATCCTTTCCAGTTTTCTCCAACAATACCTGTTAAGAATTTATCCCCATCTCCAACAGAAGTTACATTACCAATAAATGCAACATTAACTAATCTACCACCACTATCAATTTTATCAATGAAACCAGATACCCAGTTTCTGCCGAGCACATTACCTTTGACTTTAACATTCTCAATAAGGCTACCACCTTTGATCACATTTGCTACAGATGCAATTTGATCAGCCCAAGGCATATTAATATTTACATTAGCGAGATTAATATCGTGGATTTTACCACCTTCAATATTAGCAAATAAAGGTCGAGCTGTATTGTGAATAGTGAAACGATTATCTCCATTGCTTGATAATGTACCTTTAAACGTAGCTGTCACATAAGATTTACTTGGAGTTGGAACATTGGCTGCATTAAGATCTGCACCCAGTTTGAACTCTCCAGTAGGGTTAGCTTGAATATCTTTTACAAGCTCGTTGAAGCTATAATAAATATTACCTTCTTTTAATTTTTGTTTTTCAAAGTAATGAACATACTCTTCACTGAAAGTATCATCTTCTCTACGTTGAACTAAGTCTGGAGCTTTTGCTACCACTTTGTACAATGTTTTTCCATCAACAACCACTTCTTCAACAGAACTTACCGCTAGTCTTGTTGTTTTGTTATCATGAGTTGTCACTCGTAAGTAAAGTGGAGCAACGTCTGTCGGTTTTTCAGTTATTAAACTTTTATCCGTTTCGACGCCATTTTCATCCACACTAATCAAGCTAGTTGACGCAATGTTCTTGATTTCAACTTTCTTCAAGTCTAAACGAAGTGGTTTTTCATCTAAGGTCGTTGTTTCATCACCTTGACCGCGATTATAAGTCATTCGCGTTGCTACTTTATAATCTTTATAAAGATTCAAACCTTCAACCACATCTTCTAGTTTTTCTTTAGATAGGTCGATGGTTTTAACAACCTTATCTCCATCTTTAATTTCAGCTACGATGTTCTTAATTTCTGCATTATCAGCATTCTCTAAATTATAGTTTAAATTTGCAGAACGATTCATCGCATTATCTGTGATACTCGTTAATGTTAAAACAGGTACCGATTTTTCTTTTGGAGTCTCATGATCATGTGACGTAGGTTGGTCCACTGGTTTTGTTACAGTAGGTGTTTCCACTGGTTGGTCAGCTGGTTTCATCACAACTGGTTGGTCAGCTGGTTTCATCACAACTGGTTGGTCTACTGGTTTCTCAGCTGGTTTCGTCACAACTGGTTGGTCTACTGGTTTCTCAGCTGGTTTCGTCACAACTGGTTGGTCTACTGGTTCCTCTGTTGGTTCCGTTTGTTTTTCTACAGCAGGCGTTTCCACTTTTGGTTCTTCAACAGGTTGATTAGCAGCCTCATCTCTTGTTTCTACTACTGCTGGCTGTGCATCTTCTTGTTTCGGTGTCTCTTCCGATACCTTATCCTCTTTAGGATCTTCTTGTTGTGATGAATCTTTTGGTATCCTTGGTTGCTCCGGTTGTGTAGGTTGCACGGGTTGTTCTGGGACTTTTGCTTGTTCTACTGGTGGTTCAACGTTTGATTCCTCAGCTGGTTTGTCTGATGGTTGACTTTCTGGCTTAACTGCTACTTTTTCCTCTGGTTTTGACTCAACTTTTCCACCTACTTCTTCAACTGGAGCTGGTTCTGCTGAATCTTCTTTTTCATCTTTTCCTTTAGGGAGGGGCTCGTCAGTAGGTTTTACCTCCGATTTTAGTTCTTCCTTTGGACTTTCTTCTGTTTTAGGTGCTTCTTCTTTTGGAGCTTCCTCTGTCTCTACTGCTTGGTTTTCTGGCTTAGCTTGCTCCTGATTTGTTGTTACTTGGGGATTCTCAACTTCGACTACAGTCACCTCTCCAGGTTTAGCTGAGGCTTCTTCTAAAACAGTGTCCAAGCCAAGCGTTTTGAGGATGTCACCTGATAGATAACCAACATAGTGATAACCCTCCATTTCAACAACACCCTCTCGACTAGCTGGTGCTAGGGTCGCAACTGGGTCTACAGCTCCTGCACTAGGAAGGACTACCAATCCCATAGCTCCAACTAGAAAGACGCTGGCAATTTTCTTTCTCTTGTAGATTAAAAGCAAGCTCCCAACAGTCAGCAAACCAAAAGCTGTCAAAACAGATGCTTCTGTCCCTGTTTGTGGCAGCTGGTCTTTTTGATATACCAAACCATATACAACTTCATTTCCATCAGGCTTTCCTGTCTGGATTAAATCTTTAGCTTCTTGTGAAATAACCTCTTTATCTACATAGTGATAGGTGGCTGCGTCCACTACAGAAGGAGCCATCAAAAGGCTTCCAAGAAATACAGAACCTACAACTCCCTTAATCTTACGAATTGAAAAACGGTCTTTTTTAAACACTTTCATCTCCTTTATTCATTCTCACGACTTTCTAATAGAATCTTGTGGATAGTGCGCACGCGCACCTCCGACTAATTTTGGACGACTAGCCAGCGCCGTTACGTGGGCATGACCAATCTCTCTCAAAAGAGGGCGAATCGGAACCTGAACATGCTTGACATGCATACCAATTGCAGTGTCTCCGATATCCAATCCAGCATGAGCCTTGATAAATTCAACCTCAACTGGATCCTGCATAAACTTGAAGGCTGCCAACTGACCCGAACCTCCTGCATGAAGAGTTGGAAGGACACTAACGATTTCCAGACCAAACTGCTCTGCCACCTGACGTTCAACAACGAGGGCTCGATTGACATGCTCACAACCTTGAACGGCTAAATGGATACCTCTACTACCTAGAATACCCAAGATAGTCTCCACTATCAGCTCACCAATCTCTTGACTGGACTCTTTCCCAATCTGACCACCTAGCACCTCACTAGAAGATAGACCTAAAACAAAAAGGGCCCCCTGCTTCAAATTGGCCTTTTCTAAAACATCTTCTACTATCTGACGTGTTTCTCTTTGAATCTGTGTCTCGTTCATCTCTGTCACCTCTTTTGTCACTCTTCTATCATACCGTTTTTTCTTGTTTTTAGCAAGATAGACAACCTAGAAAGCTTGCCCAATTACGCATAAAACTCCCAGAATTGACTGGGAGTTAGCTAGTTTCTATTCCATTTATGTATATTTCCACTTTCGTCCCTTTTTGGGGCCTAGAATCAATCTTCATCTGGTAATTGTCTCCAAAATGAAGTTTGAGTCGCTGATCAACATTTTGCAGACCAACTCCCCCACGTTTGAGGTTACTCTGACTACTATCGCCAGCAGTTTGGAAGCCAACGCCATCATCCTCAATACGGATGACCAATCCTGAATCCTGTTTCTGAACAGAAACTCTAATATGTCCCTGACCTTCCTTTTCCTTAATGCCATGGTAAAGAGCATTTTCCACCAAAGGTTGTAACACCAACTTGGGCAAGACTAGGTTATCAAAGGCAGGATTTTCCTCAATCTCGTATTCCAGCTTATCTCCATAGCGTTGTTTCTGGATAAAGAGATACTGGCGAACATGATTGATTTCATCAGACAGGCAAATCAAATCCTTGCCTTGATTGAGTGCCAAGCGGAAATAGGTTGCCAAAGACTTGGTCACCTGAACCACTCGCTGACTATCCTGAAATTCAGCCATCCAGATGATGGTGTCCAAGGTGTTATAGAGGAAATGCGGATTAATCTGGCTTGATAGGGCTTGAAGTTGGTACTGACGGGTCGTTTCTTCCTGCCTGCGAACATCTGCCATCAGCTGATCAACCTGATCCAACATATCATTGAACTGACGAGACACTTCTCTCAGTTCATAGGCACCAGTTTCCCTGGCACGAAGATTCTGATTACCAGAAGCAATTTCCAGCATGGTTTCTCTCAAATCCTTCAAAGGAGCAATCCAGCGTTTAAGACTAAGCCACACCAAGCAGAGACAGACAAGAAGAGATGTGATACTAGCCCCAAGCAAGGTCCACAAGAGTTGATTCCGAACCTGGTCTAACTTCTCCAGCGAAGACACGCCAAGTACCGTCCAATCAGTTCCTGCAATCTTTTCTTGACTGACGTAGGATTTGTGACCAGGAGTATAGCCCTGACCCGTCTCGATGTAGGGTTCCATGGCCTCCATTTCACTAGACGAACTATAAACTGTGTGTTGAGGATGGTAGACAAATTCATGGTTTTCATTGATAATAAAGGCAAAGCCCTGCTGACCCAACTGAAGTTGATTTAGATAGGCTTCTAGAGTTTCATAAGAAATATCCAAACGAAGCACGCCCAGATTGACCCCCTTGGCATCAACAAGTTCCTGAGTGATAGAAACAACCCACTGACTATCTGATTTACGAGCTGGAGTCAAAACGGGCATGGCTCCCTGATGAATGGCCTGTTGGTACCAATCTTCAGCCATCATATCTGAGGAAGTTTTCATTTGCACACTGTCATCTGTAGAAATAACCTGACCAGATTTGGTTACCAGCACAACAGTTTTCAAGTCCTGGTCTGCCTTTAAGATGGTCAAAAACAGATTTCGGATTCCCTTGACCTTGTCTTGACTGGGATTCTCAGCATAGGTTAGGACATCTGCCTGCTGGGTCAAACTAGTCGAGGTGGTTTCTAATTTTTTGATATAAGACTGGATAAAGTGGCTAGTCTGACTGATAGTCGTTTGGTTATTACCTTCAATGGTAGCCTCAATAGCTGATGAACTAGATTGATAGTAGAAAGTTCCAACCAGAGCTAGGAGAATGAGAAAGACCAGAAAGATGGAAATAACCATTCTGACTAGGAGAGAAGAACGCTTCATCAACCTTCCCCCTTCTTAAACTGACGAGGGGTCACACCTGCAATCTGTTTAAAACGTTGGGTAAAGTAGTTCATATCTTCAAAACCAACCTTTTCAGCTATCTCGTAAATCTTCAGATCTGTAGTCAAAAGCAAGAGCTTGGCTTGTTTGACACGTTCTCGCACCAAATAATCCTGAAAAGGCAAACCCAACTCTTTCTTAATCAAAGAACTCAGATAAGTCGGACTAAAGCCCAAGTCACTGGCCAAAGACTTTAAACTAAACTGGCTATCAGCCAGATGGGACTGGATTTTCTGGGCCATGTTTCCTTCAAACTTATCGGTTAATAAATCTTGTAACTGCTCTTCCTTTTCTTCCTTGTCTAGTTTTTGCTTGATTTTCCCCAACATTTCCTCAATATCCTGACGAGAAAAAGGCTTGAGCAGATAGTCATCCACACCGAGTTTGACAGCAGACAAGGCATAATCAAAATCATCGTAGCCAGTCAAAAAAACTAGATGAATCTGAGGATAGGTTTCTCGGACTAGACTGGCCAACTGGATGCCATTTAGCTGAGGCATATTGATATCGGTTAAAATAATGTCTGGCACCTGCTTTTGAATCAATTCCCAAGCCTGCCTTCCATTTTCAGCCTGACCGATGATTTCCATATCGTAGGCTGCTACATTGACCAGCTTGGCCAAGCCTTGTCTTACCAGATATTCATCTTCTACGATTAAGATTGTGTAGGTCATGCTTCTCTCCTTTGTCACTTACTAGTATCAGTATAGCAAAATTCTCCTCTAACTGCTTAGGAAATACTTCTTAATCAACATAATCTAGTAAATAAGCGTAGCCTTTTTCTTCCATTTGGTCTTTGGGAATAAAGCGGATAGAGAGGCTATTGATACAGTAGCGCAAGCCACCTTTGTCCTGTGGACCGTCCGTAAAAACATGGCCAAGGTGAGAATCTCCAACTCGGCTCCGCACTTCCATGCGTGTCATATTGTAAGACTTATCTTCTTTGTAAGTAGCAACATCTGGGCTGATGGGCTGGGTGAAACTAGGCCAGCCACAACCAGACTCAAACTTGTCCTTTGATGAAAAGAGGGGTTCCCCAGTTGCCACATCCACATAGATACCGGATTCGAATTTATCCCAGTAGCGGTTTGAAAAGGCTCGCTCTGTTTGATTTTTCTGGGTAACTGCATACTCCTCAGGCGACAAGGTCTTTTTCAATTCTTCATCACTTGGTTTTGGGTATTTGCTGGCATCGATGACAGGGTAGGCAGCCTGATTAACATTGATATGGCAGTAGCCATTTGGATTTTTCTTGAGATAGTCTTGGTGGTAATCCTCAGCCACTACAAAATTCTTCAAAGCCTCCTTTTCAACTGCTAGAGGTTGATCGTATTTCTTAGCAACTTCATCAAAGACTTGGTTGATTACCTCCAAATCCTTATCATCTGTGTAATAAACACCAGTACGGTACTGGGTCCCCACATCATTTCCTTGTTTATTTTTGCTGATTGGATTGATAATGCGGAAATAATGAAGCAGGATTTCCTTGAGGGAAATTTGATTGGCATCATAAGTAACATGGACAGTCTCCGCATGTCCTGTTTGGTTAATCAATTCGTACTTAGTTGTTTCCCCTCTACCGTTTGCATAGCCTGATACGGCATCTGTCACTCCGGGAACGCGGGAGAAGTATTCCTCCACTCCCCAGAAACAACCTCCAGCTAGATAAATTTCGTGCAAGTCTGCGTCTTTACTAATTTCTGTTTTTTTCACTGTTTTTCCTCCTTGGCTGACTGCCGCTTTCTCAATTTGCGAGCTATCTGTCTGCCCTGCATTTCGCATCAATAGAAAATAGAAACCGGTTATGGCTAGGAAAAATACTCCTAGCAACAAGATGATTTTTAGCTTATCATTCATAGGACACCTCCTAGGCTAATTCCTTCAAAGTTTGCAAAATCGCATCTTTTTCCATAAAACCTGGTTGCGTTTTGACCAATTTTCCTTCACCATCTATAAAGGCTTGAGTTGGGTAAGAACGAACACCATAACTTTCCAAGAGCTTACCTGACGGGTCAACTAGGACTGGGAAATTTTTATAATCCAATCCCTTATACCAATTCTTAAAGTCCGCTTCAGCTTGTTCTCCCTTATGTCCTGGTGACACTACTGTCAAGACCACATAGTCGTCGCCAGCTTCTTTAGCAATTTCATCCGTATCTGGAAGACTAGCCAGACAGATGGAGCACCAAGACGCCCAAAATTTGAGATAGACTTTCTTGCCCTTGTAATCAGATAAGCGGTAGGTCTTGCCATCTACTCCCGTCAATTCAAAATCAGCCACCTCTTTCCCTTTAGCCGTGCTTGTTTTACTAGCTGTCTGCTCCATCTTCATTTCATCTTTCATTTGGTGTTCACTTGTCATGGACTTGCCTGAACAAGCCGTCAAACAAAGGAGCGAACCTGCTCCAAGAACACATGTTTGCCATTTTTTCATACTGATATTCCTTTCCATTTTATTCAAATAATTGACTTAAAATTGAAGCATTTCCAAACAGAACCAAGAGTCCCATCACAATAATGAGAAAACCTCCCACTTTTTTGAGGATTCCGAGATAGGGATGAAGTTTTCGGAAATGTTTCAAAACATAACTAGAGGCCAGAGCTAGGACCAAAAATGGTAGCGCTAGACCCAGCGTATAGATTAACATGAGACCAGCTCCCTGCCAAGCACCTGAGCCACCTGAAGCCGCCAAGGCCAAAACAGAGCCAAGAACCGGTCCCACACAAGGCGTCCAAGCAAAACTAAAGGTCAAACCCAATAAAAATGCCTGACTATAGCCCTTACCATTTTGCTCCTGTCCTTGCAGTTGTAACCTCTTTTCCTTATAAAGCCCCTTAAAGTGTAGAATCTCCATCTGGTGCAAGCCTAAGAGAATGATAACCGCACCCGTCACATATTGGAACCAAGAAGCATAAAGCAAGTCGCCTAAAAAACCAGCTCCATAGCCCAACAAAATAAAGATAAAGGAAATTCCTGCTATAAAGGCCAGCGTTCGCAATAAACTAACAACTGAGATGGAAAATTTGCCACTAGAAGCCTGAGCACCATCCTTATCATCTAGTAACACCCCTGCATAGACCGGTAACAAGGGTAAGATACAAGGAGAAAAGAAGGATAGAATCCCTGCCAAAAAGACACTTAGAAAAAAGAAAATATGACCCATAAAGTTCCTCCTATCATTTTATTGATAGGTTTATTATACTCCTTCCATTTTCGAAAAAACAGGGACGATGATAGGGAAAAATAGGAATTTAATCAGATGATTTAGAAATCTTGGACAAAAATTATACAAAAACTGTCAAAGCACAAAAGCGCATAGTATCAAGNNCTTGATACTATGCGCTTTTGTAATAGATAAATGGTTAATCTTTTCTCAAGCTCGGATCTTTCAAACTCTGCACACTGGCATTGATAACTGCGCCTAGGATAACAATTTTAGCAATCAAGATAAACCAAAACATCATCACAACAAGAAGAACTGAACCTAAAATTCGGACGTCCACTAAATGATGGACATAGTAATTGAGATAACTAGAGAACAGAGTTAGTAGAACTAAAATCACTAAGAGAACAAAGGCACTGCCTGGTAGGGTATAGCTAATTTTCCTGTTAGATAGATTGGGAAGAAAATAATAAAGCATGACCAAGATAGCAAAGAGGAGGGCGTAAGTCAGAGGACCTGCCAAACCTTGTAAAGCCTGATAGATAATACCATCTTTTGTCCAATAATGAGCAAGTAAATCCAAAATCATCTGCCCAAATAAGCTCAAAAACAAGGCAAACGCAAAGAGGAGCTGCAAGCCAAAACTGACTAGGAGACTCACCATCTGATGGGAAATAAGCCCACGACTCTTTTCGACGCCATAAGCCTTGTTAAAAGCTTTTTGCAAGAAATTCATAGATTTTGAAAAACTCCATAACGCCGATAAAACAGAAAAACTCAATAAACCTGTTGAAGGTTGGGTCAAGACTTCTCTGGCTATTTTTTCCACACCTTCATAGAGGCTTGGGGGCAGGACGTCTTTCACAAAGCCCAGAAATTCTCCCACAGGAATCTGAAAATAGGGGAGGATATTGACCACCACCAAAAGAAGTGGAAAAATCGAAATCAACCAATAGTAGGCTACTGCGACACTGGTCAACTCACTATCTGATGCTTGATAATAATGCAAAAAAGCTTTTAATAGAGGCTTGTCTATCAGCTCTTTCCACCACTTTTTCATGTGACACTCCTTCACTTACAATCTTATACTCAATGAAAATCAAAAAGCAAACTAGGAAGCTAGCCGCAGGCTGCTCAAAACACTGTTTTGAGGTTGTAGATAAGACTGACGAAGTCAGTCTCATACATACGGTAAGGCGAAGCTGACGTAGTTTGAATAGATTTTCGAAGAGTATTAACTAATTTCTTCTTACCAATTCCACCATATCATAAGGCAGGGTATTGGCAGCTTCCTTCAGAGAATAGTTCTCTAAGTTATTGACATTTTGTCGTAATTTCTTGGCATACTTGGTCGTAATCAATCGTTTCTCTTCGTATTCGAAAATCAACTTGCGCTCCAAATAATAGCCCCTCAGCATCTCATCGATATTGTTAGGCTTAACGCGATTGATAACCCGTTCGACAAAGGCACCACTGCTGATAATAGCTGTTTCACGAAGACGAGACTTCTGCATAAAACTAATCAAAGAGCGTCTATAGACTCCCTTCAGGTTTTCCAAACTTTCAATAATCATCTCTGTATTGGCCAGATAGAGCTCTGCAATTTGGTCATAATCAAGAGCACGGAGACGGCTTTTCTCCTTGTCCTTCCAGCTACGGAAGGTCTTTCCGAGAGTAAAAATTTCATGAAGGAGAAAACGTAAAATCCGCAAAGAAACAAGGAAATAATAGGTCAATCGTGACGCAAATTTACGATTGATGCCTCGTTCTATATTTTTCAGATAACGTTGGTAAACTCGGTAAGCACGATCGCTAATGTTCCCCTCTTCATAGGCCTGTTCCAATCCATCACTTTCAATACTAAGAATCAAGAGTTTCAAAGCAGCCCAGTCTTCTTGATCATCCTGGTTTTCTTGGCTTAAAATGAGATTTTCAATACGTCCATGGTAATTGTCAATAGCCGCATAGAGAGGGAGCTTATTTCTGGTATCTTCCAACTCTTTTTCCAACTCTATCGTTACTTCATTCAAAATGCCGATATGCATGAGATAATCCTTGCTTTCTTCCTGTTCATCAGAAAGATGAGGCAAGACCACGAGGCCTGTTAAAAAGCTGACAAGTGTCACCCCTGCGACAAGGAAAAGTAAGAGAGGATACTCCTGCTCTAAATTACTCGGTATCAAAAGAATCGTCGCAATCGACACCGTTCCTTTGACACCTGAAAATGTCAAAAGAAGCATGTCCTTCATATACTTATTTAGCTTTTTCTTGAGACGTCTAGTCCTATAGGCATAATAGCCATAAATCATGACAAAACGAATGGCAAAGAGGACAAAGGTAAGGGCTATAAGAGATACCAATAACAGTAAGGGATTATAGATTGGATTGGTCAAGATAGGCTCTGCTATCATTTCCAGCTCCATCCCTAAAATCACAAAGACAGAACCGTTGAGCATAAAGTTGACTGTGTGCCAGACCGTCTCGGTCACCGTATCCACTTGGGCTTCGAGGAGCGTAATTTTCTTAAAACGGCTTGCCTTTAAAATCCCAGCGACCACAACGGCAATAATCCCTGAAACGTGGACTTCTTCTGCCAGGAAGAAGGTTACCAGAGGCAAACTCAATTCTAGTAAAAGTTCGCTGGCAATATCTGTTGCTCTCACACTTAGCAAGAAGCTATGGAGGAAACGGTTGGTCATGGCTGTTAAAAAGCCAATTAAAAAACCGCCTAGAATTGAAAAGATGAGCGAACTACTTGCTTGCCCAAGGGAAAAGGCTCCAGTTGTCCAAGCTGTCAAAGCTACCTGAAAGGCAACCAAGCCAGAAGCATCATTCAAGAGTCCTTCACCCTTAAGGATATTGGACACGCGCTTAGGAAAGCTAAAACGCTCCGAAAGAGAGGCAAAGGCCACCAAATCCGTAGGTCCAAGGGCCGCCCCAACAGCCAAGCAAGCTGCCAAGGGAAGGCTGAACCAAAGAAGGTGGGCCAAGCCACCCAAACTCAGGGTCGAGATAAAAATCACTGGAAATATGAGATAGATAATGATTCGCCAGTGTTTTAAAATAGCTGTAATATCAGCTTCTTCCGACTCTCGGAAAAGCAAGGGTCCGATAACCAGTGCCAAAAACAACTCCGTATTGAGATGAAAGTCGGTATTGGGTAAAAAGAGACCAATCACAATTCCCAAAAGAATCTGCACCAAAGGGAGAGGCAAAAAGGGCAGGAGCTTATTGGTTGTACTTGAGACAATCAAGACCAGTAAAAACAGGATGAGGTAAATCAGTAATTCCACGCACGTCCTCCTTAATCTTTTTTACAACAGGATTCAAATATCTCCTTCTGCTCTTTGATTTTTTGGTCAATCTTGGAACAATCCTTGTGCTCAATTTTTCTCTGGCACCGTTCCATTTCAAGAGCAACTAATTTTTTCTTGATTTTAAGCATTTTTTTGCTCATATACGCTTGGTCTAGCACTCCCACTGCTCGTTCGTGGTGGGTTGATTCAACAAAATTCTGGCGCATGGCATCCAGCTTTTCACGTAGGTATTGTTTATCCATGTCTATATCTCTCTAATTTTTCAATCATTACTAAAAACGGTGGATTGTTGACTTGGTTTAAAGTTCGGTAAATGGCAGCTGTGTACTCTTGTTGGTTCAACTGTCTAACAAAATCCAAGACAGCATCCCTCTCGAGGTCGCCACCATCATGACCATAGTAGATCATAATGGCAATCCGTCCACCTTTGACAAGTAAGCCACACAGCTTTTCTAATGCTTCAATCGTTGTCTGAGGTCGGGTAATGACGGACTTATCAGCTGACGGCAGATAGCCCAGATTAAAAATCCCTGCTTTGGCTTCTGTCACAAACTGGTCCAGTGTTTCATGACCTTGCAAAATCAACTGGACATTCTCTAAACCTGCTTCATTTAAACGGTCTTGGGTCTTTTCCAAGGCTTGTTCCTGAATATCAAAGGCATAGACTTTCTTGGCTAGCTTGGCTAGAAAAAGCGTGTCATGACCATTTCCCATGGTCGCATCCACTACGATATCATCCTGAGTCACTACCTCAGCCAAAAAATCATGTGCCATCTCAAGTGGTCTTTTCATTTTCAAACTCCTGTTTTACAGCCTTGCATCCTTGAACGCTTCCACGACGTCGCATCTCCATCTCAATGCTGTTGAGCACTTCCCATTTATTGAGGCTCCACATAGGGCCAATCAGCATATCTCTCGGTGCATCTCCTGTGATTCGATGGATGACAATATGTTTGGGAATAATTTCCAATTGGTCGCAGATGATCTTGACATACTCTTCTTGACTCATGAGTTGTAAACGTCCCTCGTGGTAATCTCGTTGCATACGCGTATTGGTCATCAGGTGAAGCAAGTGCAGTTTAATTCCTTGAATATCGTTATACGTGACACAACGGCGGACATTTTCAACCATCATCTCATGGGTTTCACCAGGCAAGCCATTAATAAGATGGGAAACAATCTCAATCTTTGGATACTTTCTCAAACGCTTGACCGTTTCCACGTACAACTCATAGGAATGGGCACGGTTAATCAGATCAGAGGTTGTTTCATAAGTAGTCTGCAAGCCCAATTCAACCGTCACATGCATGCGTTCCGACAACTCAGCCAAATATTCGATGGTTTCGTCTGGTAAACAGTCTGGGCGCGTTCCAATATTGATTCCTACCACACCTGGCTCGTTGATAGCCTGCTCATAGCGTTCCCGAATCACTTCCACCTTTTCATGGGTGTTGGTAAAATTTTGAAAATAAACCAGATACTTCTGAACATCTGGCCACTTGCGGTGCATAAAGTCAATTTCCTTATAAAATTGCTCACGGATAGGCGCATCTGGTGCTACAATAGCATCTCCAGAACCTGAAACCGTACAAAAAGTACAGCCTCCATGAGCCACAGTTCCATCACGATTGGGACAGTCAAATCCCGCATCAATAGGGACTTTAAAAGTCTTTTCTCCAAAGAGTTTTCGATAATAATCATTCAAGGTATTATAAGATTTCATAACTTTCATTATAACAAAAATCACCCACAATCTCAAAAGCCTGACTTTCCTATAAATTCCTCTGTTTCTCGTTTCCTTTAGCAATTTTTTATGATACAATATGGATATGATTTTAATGAAATTAGCATCTATTTTATTATTGATACTGACTTTAGTAGTCTGCATCATCATAACCAAACTTTTTAGATTAAAAAAACTAGGACGAAACTTTGCGGATTTGGCTTTTCCAGTCTTGGTATTTGAGTACTACCTAATCACAGCTAAAACCTTTACCCATAATTTTCTCCCTAGACTAGGCCTAGCCCTCTCACTCCTAGCCATTATTCTCGTTTTTTTCTTCCTTCTGAAAAAACGCAGCTTTTACTATCCTAAATTCATCAAATTCTTCTGGCGTGCAGGATTCTTATTAACCCTTGTCATGTATATCGAGATGATTGTTGAATTGATGGCTCAGAAATAAAAAAATGAAATCGAAAACACCTCAATCAAACTAAAATACAATGATTGAAGTGTTTTTCTTTATATCTTTTTTAATAATTCTTATTTTCCTTCTTTATCAGGAAAGAGGTAACCAATACCTACACAAGCCAGCACACCTGCTCCAATGACCAAGCCACTTGAAATTGGCAAAAGGTCCAAAACTGCATTTGCGATGATAAAGGCAATAATCAAACACATCAGACTAGCCTTGTAGTCTTTTTTCAAAAGATTCTCTAGAGTGAAAAAGAGGAACAGCCCTACCGGAATCAATGACCAGAGGTTGACATTAAAATTTGGCCAGCCAACAGAACCAAAATACACTACTGTCGCTGCTGCTACTAAAAAGACAATCCCCAATAATTTTTTCATTTGTTTATCTCCAATTTCTTTTTTAGGAACTTGAGTTATCTGATAGTGAGGCCTCACGTCCCTTACAAAAATCATTATAGCAGAGGTTAGTTTCAAGAACAAGTTCGTTTGCCTATCTGGTCTCTATATCGGTCTAAGTGGTTCAATAATAGCGATAAAATAAGGAAGCAGGTGAAAAACTTCCTTCCAAATAAAAAGGAATTAAGCAACCAAACGCTACTTAATTCCTTGAAATTATCTCATCACCTCTATTAGCCTTTAAATTTTGATAGACTCTATTTTCTAATCAATGTGACCAATATTGTCAATACTAACCCTTTCAATCAATTCATTAGTTGTCGAAACTAAGTCTATTAATAAATCCAAAAAGAGTATCAATAGTAAAGTAAACTAAATAATTGAGTTATAAATGGCTATTTTCACAAAACTGTTTCATCATCACACTATCTCAGTACATAAACCATTTTTTCATCTATAGCTTTTGTCTTCATCTTAATCTTTTTTCTTTAATCCAAGAAATGTGCCTACGGTAAACAGTATTCCAGCAACGAATAATGTAAAGACTCCGCTAACTGTTCCGGTTTTTGGTGACTTATTAAGATTGTTAGTAGTTAATTTGCTATCGATATTGGTGTCTTTATTGGCTATGTTCTCTGGTTCATTAGGATAAACTTCAGTCTTATTTTCAAAGTTTTTATCATTTCTACCAGGAACTGTAGCTTTGACATCCTTAGTTAAATCAGATCTTTGACTTTCATCTAATTGACTATAATTTACTTGTACAGGAACTGTAGCTGTGACACCCTCAGTTGAATCAGATTTGTGTGAATGATTTTCTCTTTGGAAATCCTCTTTTCTGTGACTTTCATCTAATTGATTATGATTTACTTGTACAGGAACTGTAGCTTTGACACCTTCAGTTGAATCAGATTTATGGGAATGATTTTCCCTTTGTAAATCCTCTTTTCTGTGACTTTCATCTAATTGATTATGATTTACTTGCACCTTATTTTTCTTTTTGGATACATCAAAAGTAGGTTTATTTTCTTCCTCCTTTTTCTCCTCTATTTTCTTGAATACAGGTTTTATAAAGGTATCTTTTGATAAATTAAGAACATAGCCAGCATCTTTTTTCCCTTCGAAACCAGAAATTTCCCAGCCATCAAATTGATAGCCTTTTTCTAATTTACCCTTATAGACAGGTAAAATGAAATCTTCTTCCGACACTATCTTAGAACTCATTTCTTTTCCATTTTGCATGGTCACAGTTACCGTATGAGGTTTTAGTTCTCTTACCTCTCCCGTATCTTTGTTTAAAATGAATTCTTTTACAGTTGTATTTCTTGCAAAATCTTTTACAAGAATCTTAATGTTTAGTGTCTTATCTGTTAGTTGTTTAATATCATCAAATGATGTGTATTCTTTTCCATTTACATAAATATGTTTGTCTTGAATCTCACCATTGAATCCATTATCTCTTTTATCATTGATATTAAAGACTACAGATTTTCCATCAGCATATTCGATACTTGTATTTCCCTTGGGATCAATGTTTACTTCTGGTTTAACATTATCATATAAAAATTGATAGTGTACTCCAACCGCTTTCGCATTCAAATTGCTATAGCCAGTTTGAAGATAAACATTTCCATCCATATCTGTTACCTTATCTGGAAATCCGTTTGCTTTATAATCTTTCATCCCCCAGTCCATGATGTCACCGTCTTTAACATTAAGCTTAACGTTAAAATCTCTAGTGTTATCAATGTGTAAATCTCCGTAGATTAAATAATTATCTACAACCGATTCATTAACTCTCAATTCCCAGTTAAAACCACCCTTATCAGAAATCTTACCTCTTAAATAAAATTCTGGATTTCGTACATAAATTTTATTAGATTTAGATGGATTAAAGTAGTTCTTATCCATTGAAAGGTTTACTGGTTTGGTATCAATAAATAACATGGAGCCATCTTCTTTTATAGCTTCTACATTAGAATATTCCTCCCCATGATACTCTTTATTATCTTTACCAAATAATACAAGTTTAGAGGAATCTGTCACAAGATTTCCATCTTTATCGATTGCCTCCCCTTTATCATTCATGTTAAAGGCAAACACTTGATATCTTACAATGTTAAAGCCATCCAAAGCCGACATTAATACTGATTGAGTGCTTCTTCCATCTTTAACATTTCTACTATCAGCATAAATTATTTTTTCTGAAAGGACTCTTAGATTAGGATTGGCCTTTTGTATTTTTGCTATATCTTCATTGCTATAGACTCCATTTCCTTCTAACATATCCGTTTTTCCAGGATTATAGGTAGTCACTTTTAGTGCATAGCCTTTTCTCAGAATGATATTATCCTTTAATAGATATTGTTGTTTTTCTGAATCAGAATAGATTTTACCAGATTCCATTTCAGTTAAATTGTTTGGTTTGTTTTTTGAAAGATCACCTTCTCCTAATTCTATTACATTCCCATAACTTGATGCATAGGGATATTCTGTTTTAGTTTCCCTATTTTTTTCAGGCATTCTAATTTTAGTTTTAGCTTTTGTTTTACCCTTATCTTTTACAAGGATATTCATATCACCCGTAAAGGATAGACCATCGACTACATCATTTGTATTTGCAAATAAGTCAAAGGTTAGAGTTTTAGTTTGTGGGTCGTATTTACTTGCCTTAATTTCTATTAATTTGAAGCCATTGCCATAGTAAGCCTTAGCATTTTTGGATACATTACTTACTTTTCCAAGAATTTCAAAATGTCCATCCTTTGATGGGCTTAATACACCACCAAGCTTTGATTTAACATCATCAAGTTTCTCAGTCTCATATTCTAGAGCACTTCCATCCACATAGGCAGTTATATTTCCCTTAGTATCATATTGATAATCAAGCTCTACTTTTCTTTTTCCGCCATTTACAAAGTCTTCTTCTTCCTTATATTTCTTTTTAATGAGTTTCTTTAGGTCTTTATTTTCAAAGTTTCTTACAGTAGAGATTTCTTTGTCTAACTCTAGAGTTGAAGGTCCCTCTATAGGTTTTTCTTCAACAGTCTCTTTCTTTTCTTCTACGTTATTTGAGGCTTCTGGACTTTGGGCATTTTTAAGTTTATCTTCAGAAATTTCCCCTAGTTTTTTGTAAGAAGAAGCATCTTTGTCAGGATCTACTAGGTAATAAGAAATCATTCCATTTTTGTCAGCCTTATCAGCAAATTTAATTCTATGGATTTTGGTAAAGTTGCTTGCGCCATCTAGGGCGATTACTTCGATGATTTTTCCTCTTAAATTTCCTGCTCCGCTAATTTCGTAGATGGTATTTCCGTCTTTGTCAAGTTTCCTATTTCTTCCTTCACCCTCTCCGGCGTAAGTTACATCAAGATTTTTCTCAACATCTCCATACTTATCGACAAGAGCTGCACCTGCATACCATACTTCGTTGGCTACTTCTTCAAATTTCTCAGGATGTTCTTTTTGGTCTCTAGCAAACAAGGTTTCGTGTTTGTACTCATCCTTTACCTTGTGGTAGGTATCTTTTGCAATCAATTTAATTTTATCTGGATTAGAAAAATCAATTGAAATAATTCTTGGAGCTGTATTATCAATTTTTACTGGTATATAAGAAACCTGCCATGGATAATCCTTGGTTAATCTATATTTGAATTTATAGAAATATTGACCTTCCGCAATCGGTTCAAATTGACCTCTTATCCTAGTAGCAGGATCTTGATTATCCTTACTTTCTGGTGCATTTTCTTCTCTACCTCTAGGATTATAGATGAGTCCATCCCACTTCAAGTCACCCCAAACTTTTAGTTTAGATGATTTGATTCCCTTTGCATCATTGCTTTTAGAATTTAAAATTCCTCTAATAAAGTGTTCTCTCGAAATGACTTTTAAGTCTCTTTGATTTTCTCCCTCTTTATTTATATTTACTATTGAAATTAATCCTTCTTCTGCACTTCTTAATACAAGTGGAGAAGGTGTTAATCCTCTTTCTAGTGAAACACTTTGTGGTTCTCCCTTTGAGTCAAGTGGATATACCCTAGCAACATTAGATCCACTAGTGGATTCTGCATGAATACCTTGGTTGTTAAAGGCAAATAAGTCTGGGTCTTGGTCTAGTGATGTAATATTTTTATCTTTTCTGTTTTGAATAATAGCTGCTGGATTAAATTTATCTATACCATGTTCTCCACCAATACCCTTGTTCAAGGTTCCAGGAATTTTCGGTTTACCATCATCATCATAACCTTCCATTGTTTTTGATTTTGATCCTTCTTCCCAAGCCCATTTATCAAGGATTGGTTCGTGGTTCCAATTCCCAGCAAATCCCATTAGAGGCATCGACAAAGAAGGTTGGAAGTTTATTTTCTTCCCGTTAGAGTTTAGAGCTTCCATTTCTTCCACTGACTCAAAATGAATAAATGATTCTACAAATTTATTTTTGTCTTTAGCCTCTCCAACATTTATAACCGCATTCAAATCAAAGCTAGAATTTGCGCCTATAGTGAAAGTATCATGCTCAAATGTGATATTTGCTCCTTTGATTTTTTCTGGATGGATTTCTGGAACAATTTGCTTCCCATCTGGAGATTTTTCATCTTTATATGTTTCATCCAGTTTTAATCTGTCAGTTAGAGAATCTGTAGTTATCGCTGATGCTGAAACTTTAAAGGTTAAAGGTCTGTCTGATGTATTGTGAAGCTTAACTGTAAAATATTTTTCTTCTCCTTTTATTTCTTTAAGAGAAATAGAACCATAAGAGTTTACCAAACCTTTAGAATCCTTGTTTTTGAAAGTCGCTACAACTTCATTTCTCAAAGCATTGGCAACATTAATTAGCCCTGCTCCCTGTTGTCTAGGTGATGCAAAGTATTGGCTTTTTTCTTTCCAAGACGTTGCATCCATCATCGGTCGCGCAGTATTTTGTAAAGCAATTTTTGTAAGACTTGTAAGGTCTATTTTGTCATCTCCCTCAAGATTTTTCAATACAGGTCTTTCAAGCATTTCCTTTAACTTCGGTCTAATCAAAACAGTAGAAGCTGCTACGATTGGAGTTGCCATACTAGTTCCTGACATATAGCCATAAGTTGATTTCCCATTAATGACATTGAGAGTAGATTTAATGTTTTTACCAGGTGCCGAAACATCGGGTTTTAAAAGTAAATCTATTCTTGGCCCCCAAGATGTGGATCCTGCTGGAACGATGATATCTTCTTTATAGAGTTCTTTGTCTGTGTCAGGTGCAAACTTAAAGTCAATCTCTTTTTCGTCACCTACATTCGGTTTGTTGGAATTAAAACTTTCCATATCAATTGGATAGTATTGCTCCAATTTATCTTTAAAATCTTCTTTATTATTTCTTTTGACTTCAGTTTTTTTATCAGGATTAATCATGTTCCATAGCTTTACACCATCATCTCCTGAAATTGAAAACACTTGACTTTTAGTACCTTCATCCGCTTCATATCCCATAGCTGGAAGCTCTGTCCAATTATCTCTATTGTAGTAATTTACAGTATTTACAACCATAATGGCGCGTGCACCCTTATCCGTAGCTTTTTTAAAAGCATTTTTTAAATCCTTTGTATAAATTCTATCCATTACTGCAATTTTGCCCTTAAGATCCAAACCTATCAACTCTTGGTCTTGGCCTTTGCCTATATATACAAATTTCAATTTATCAGGAGCTTTTGAACCATCTTCATTTGTTGTGATTTTATTCTTATCGAAAAAGGCTCCTATATTTCTGTATTTAAAACTTTTTCCACCTATGTTAACTTTATCAAACTCAACTGTTTGATTTTTAGCAGATGCAACCGCTATCGCATCTTCATGTGCTGCTGTTCGCGTTACATTTCCAGTGTCGGTCATTTTCAGATGATTATTTGCTACTAAATCCCATGAAGAACTTGAAGCAGAAGTCGCATAGTTACCCGTAGCGACAACCATTGGAATGCCTGCTTTTCTTAATGCTCTAATAGCTTGCCAATATTTCTCACCTACAAGACCTGTTCCTGTAAAACCAGATGATACCGAAACAACATCAACGTTGTGTTTGATGGAATCTTCAATAGCATGAAACATTGTTTCATCCCCTGCGAACCCAGATCCTGCGTCAGAGTACATTTTATAAGAGAAGATCTGTGCATTAGGTGCAATTCCATCTATGCCATTAAAGTTCTTGATGTCTTTTTCAGTATCATTTCCAGCAAGAATCCCTGCAATATGCATCCCATGGGGATCAAAATAATCACTTCCATCATCAGCTCTTTCTACGGTAATTTTACCACCATTATAATAATTAAAAGCATGAGGAATTTTATCACTCAACCAATAATTTTTATCAGTGCCTTTTAAGTCTTCTTTTTTAAATCTCATTGAGGCTTTGGCATCATCATCGATTCTCATAGCCTTATGCCTATAATCTGTCCCGGTATCGATATTTGAAATGACCATACCTCTACCATCAAAGTTTTTCCCAAATTGAGCATTAATGGCCTTTAGGTAATCGATAGCCTCCTCAACTCCAATTTCCTTTCGGGCATGATTCATCATGGGTTGGAGTTTTTGTGACCGTTCAACCGATGAAATACCTTCTATTAGTTTAATTTTATCCAGATTATCTGGAGTTGTTTCTATTGAAACACCATTAAAAATCGTATTATAGGTATATAAAACGTTTGTATCCTTAAGATTGGATAATTCCTTGATTGCTTTTTCTCCAGATTCTTTATCTTTAAATTCAGCAATATAGACAAGTTTATCCTCTTTTTTGGGACTTTCTGGGTCTTTACTTGCAGACGAGTCCGCTTTATCTTCTTTGGATTGATTGGAATCTTCTTTGATTTTTTCTTCTTCATTGCTAGTTTTGTTATCTATCACAGATTCTTTACTAACAACTTCTTTTTCCTCAATAACCGTTGTTTTCTTTTCTTCAGTATCCTTTGAAGTTTCTATAGCATTATGAATATCTTCATGTTTCTCTTTATTTTCTGTTTCCTTATCTACTACTTCTTCTTTATCAGAGATAGTTAAAGCATCTTCAGAGTTAGATGTGTCTGCTAAGACTACCTCATTAGGGGCATAGGCTGCTAAAATAACTGCAGCTGTGGTTAATGACAATACTGTACTTTTTTTCATTTTAATTCCTTACATATTTATTTAACTTCCAATAGATAGAAAACTTTAACCTTGCTAGCCTTTGTTATAAAAAGTTTTACTAAGTATTATCTAGGAAATAGAGTAGTACATTTATATATAATTGTTAGCTCTCCATAAAAATAGTATATCATTTAAAAAATTTAAGTCAAGAAAAATTAAGGCTGGTTAATTTTATTTTTAACGCATGTTAATAAATGATGCAAAAGTTTCGTACTTAACGGGGATACATTATAAGCACATTCATACCATCAAAAATAGTAGCAATCAAATTGAACCACTACCAAAATCACAAAGTCAAACATCATTGATGAAATATCAGCGCTATTAAACAATATAAATAACCGCTAAGAATAAGGCTTAACGGTTATTTATACATATCTATTTTTTCAAATCTTCAGTCATATGTTCACCTGTGACCTAGGATTTACGAGTGCCTTGCTCTAGCAACTAATACTCAATGAAAATCAAAAAGCAAACTAGGAAACTAGCCGTAGGCTGCTCAAAACACTGTTTTGAGGTTGTAGATAAGACTGACGAAGTCAGCTCAAAGCACTGCTTTGAGGTTGTGGATAGAACTGACGAAGTCAGTCACATATAAACGGCAAGGTGAAGCTGACTTTGTTTGAAGAGATTTTCGAAGAGTATAAATACTCACGTCCCTTACAAAAATTATTATAGCAGAGGAGTTTCTCAAGAACAAGTTCGTTTGCCTATCTGGTCTCTATATCGGTCTAAGTGGTCTGATTTTCTTTAAAAAGAAAAAGAAGACTGATGAGACTTCTTCACTTTGCCGATTGCAGGGATCGAACCTGTGACCTAGGCTTTACGAGTGCCTTGCTCTACCAACTGAGCTAAATCGGCTATTACACTTACAGTATAGCACTCTGAGAATAGATTTCAAGGAATTTTCATCTCTATTAGAAAAAGCCTGTCCTGAGACAAGGCTTTGAGTTTCTTCATCTTAGGACCCAGCACTTTCATAAGAATCCAAGCCCCTGTCCCAGAGTTTAAGGGAAATACCAAAAAAGACAAGAGAAATCAAAATCAAACCTCCAATGTTAAAGAGTACATCCTTGTCCTGCAAGAAATAGCTGGCAGGATAGTAGGCCGTAAAGGCAAAAGGTACAATAAAACTGATTAACCAACGAAGAAATGAATTATAAATTGAAATGGGATACTTGGCAAAATCATTAAACATATAAAAAATGTAGATCATGGCACCTGACTGCTTGGTCCAAAAAGCGATGCTGGCTGTCGCGATTTTCAAGGAAGTATAAATCAAGGTCGCAAAAGGAATACAAACTAGGAAAAGCAGGAATTTTGGAAGAGTCCAATCAATGCTAGTCACTGTTGTTCCCAATAGGATACCACCGACCAAGAGTTCTCCCAAGGCATCAATCTGAAAAGTCTCAACTAGAATATGAAAGAGAGGATTGATAGGACGAGTCAGATACTTGTCAAACTCACCTTTTCTCACCAAGCGTTGTCCCAGTGCCCAGAGATTATCAAAAAAGAGATGGTCCAATCCCTTAGGAATCAAGGAAAAACCATAGATAAAGGCGATTTCTTGAAAAGTCCAACCTTCTAGGGATGGGATGTGTTGAAAGATGACATTAAGAAACAAGAGGTTCAAGCCTTGAGTTAAAAAAACTCCCAAGACACCAACTACAAAATCCACCTTGTATTCCATAATTTGCTTGATGTATTGTCTGATAAAAATCAGATGCATACGCTGATATTTTTTCATACTAACCTCCTTGAATGGTGATAAAGGACTGGACTCGTTTCCAAATCAACTGAGACAAGCCCACCATCACTATCAGCCAGAAAAACTGCAAAGCGAGTGCCTGAAGAATCTGATTGGCATCGTATTTCCCAACAATAATCATAACTGGAGTGTAAATCAAGGATGAAAAAGGCAGGAAGGACAAAATATCTGAAACAAGCTTTGGAAAGAAAGCCAAGGGAATCAAACTTCCAGACATAAAGGCCACTATGGAAGTCTTTAGTAGATTGGAACCCCAAAGATTTTTAAACACAAAGGCTGAAAATCCAAAGCAGATATTAAAGAAAAAGTTAATCAGATAGGCGAGCGTTAAGCTAAAAAGATATAGAACAGTTAAGCCCAGCACTTCTACAATCCCTTGTCCAGATAAGATTTTCATCAAGACAATAACACTTAAAAATGGAAGGCCAACGCTGATAAAAATCAACCACTTAGACCCAAGCTCGGTAAAAAGATAGGAGGCCGCAAAATGCACTGGCCGCAACAAACGCATGATAATGGAGCCATCCTTGACCTCCTCCCCAATCATAAAAGAGCTATCTGACTTAGTCAAGAGATTGGTCACAAAACTCATGATGATGTAGAGGGTGATATCTGCCATGCTGAAGCCCTGAATCAAGGACTCCTGCGAGGAATCAAAGACAGCCTTCCAGAGATAAAAAGCCACGAAAGCTCCCATCACATCACCAATCCGATAGAGAAGAAAATTGACTCGATAGGTAATCAACTCCTGAATCCCTGCATTGATAAAGGGTTTATAACGTCTCCACAATTTGACCATCTCAGAGCTCCTTTCGGTAGAAGCGACGGATAATATCCTCAATATCCGTATCCACCATCTTCAAATCACGGATTTCAAAATCAGACAGGGTTTGCTTGATAATATCAGCTGACTGGTAGCGGGAACTATCAAATTCAATATTAAGGCTATTTCCTTGTCTATCAATTGTCATATCAGGTAGGCCTTCATAGTGAGAAGCGAGATGACTTTGCCCTGGCACCAAATCAAAGGAAAGAGTCTTCATCTTGCCAAAGGTTTCCTTGAGCTGGCTAACCGTTCCATCAAAAATCTCCTGCCCCTTGTCAATCATGAAAATCCGATCACAAAGTTGCTCAATATCACTCAAATCATGAGTGGTCAGGAGAATAGTCGTCTCTTCCTCCTGATTGATTTGGGTAATAGCCCGACGAATGTTATCCTTAACCGAAACATCCAGACCGATGGTTGGCTCATCTAAAAAGAGAACCTTTGGATTGTGGAGCAAGGAAGCTGCAATATCCGCCCGCATCCGTTGCCCCAGTGAAAGAGTCCGCACGGGGTCCTTGATAAAATCCTTCAAATCCAAGACTTCATTTAAAAAATCCATTCTCTTATGAAAGAGCGAGTCTGGCACATCGTAAATCTCTTTCAAAACCGTGTAGGTCTCTTGCAGAGCCAAATCCCACCATAGCTGGGTTCTTTGCCCAAATACCACCCCAATATCCTTGACATAATCTTGGCGATTGTCTTGCGGAATTTTGCCGTTAATCCGACAAAAACCAGATGTCGGTTTCAAAATCCCTGTCAGCATTTTGATGGTTGTCGACTTCCCAGCACCATTGGCCCCGATAAAGCCTAAAATTTGTCCTTTTGGGACCTCAAAAGTCAAATCCTTGACCGCTTCAAAGGTCTGCTTTTCAGGATGAATGAAGGAGCGTAATGCCCCCTTCAAGCCCGGTTCCTTAACAGTCTTCACAAAATTTTTCTGAAGATGTTCCACTTCTATCATTGCCATATCTATCTCCCTATCGCAAGGAATAGCAACATTGTATTTTCCAATACAAGTATTCGAAATCCTTACTTTCTACACCTTCTACATTTTATTATTACAGAAAGCTTTATACCAACCTATTATAGTCCAATAAAAACTAGAATGCAAGCGTTTGCCTACAGATTATAAAATTAAAGATTTCTCTCTTAAAATCATACTTTTAATCAAAAATTCTGTTGATTAGAAATTGGTTTAAATCCCCCAATCAATTTGTCCATTTTTTATCTCATTTCACTATGCAATAAGTGAGACCGAAAAAGTCTTTAAAATTAAAAAACGCATAATATCAGGTCTTGAAAACTTGATACTATGCGTTTTATTGTGGCTTCATTTTATCCTGAAATGAAGTTTTTGCCCATCCTCATTAAGGACAATCTGTTCATTGCAAACAAATTATACCCATTAGAAAGATTAGTCTTCTTTTTTCTTGCGAGCAAGAAGTCCAAATCCACCTAGAACTCCAAGGAGTCCAAGTGCAGCTAGACTAGCGTTAGCTTCTGTACCTGTGTTAGGCAATTCTTTTTGACCATCAACATATTTAGGTGTTGCTGGCATTTGAGGCTTAGCTGGCTGTTCAGGTATTGCTGGAGTTGCTGGCTCTACCGGTTGTGCTGGTTGAGTCGGTTCAACCGGTGTTGGAGTTGGCATCTCAACTTTGCGGAATATATGTCTGATATTACCATTTGAATCTGTCACAGTCTTCACATATTCGTAACCTGGAATTGTTCCCGGTTCTTTAGAACCTGGCTCACTTGGTTTCAATGGATTTCCATTCTCATCAGTCCAAGTAGTTGTATTTTGCTTACCTGGATTTGGTTGAGGAACAGGTGAAGGTGTTGGAGCTGGTGGTGTTACTTTTTCATAAACATGAACAGTATCTCCATTTGACAGTTTCTTCGTTTCTACGAATCTGTATTCTGGAATGTCTTTCTTATCGACTGTACCTGGCTCACTTGGATAGTTTGGAATCTCTTTGCCTTCTTTATCTTTGAAGAAGGTACTTACTTTTTCGTAGATATGTTCAGTATCACCATTTGGTAATTTCTTAGTCTCTACGAATCTGTATTCTGGGATATCTTTCTTATCGACTGTACCTGGCTCACTTGGATAGTTTGGAATTTCGTTTCCGTCTTTATCTTTGAATGAAGTTGTTACTTTTTCGTAGATATGTTCGATATCTCCGTTTGGAAGTTTCTTAGTCTCTACGAATTTATAACCTGGAATCGTTTTAGCCGGAGTTTCTCCTTCTTCTGTTGAT
The DNA here is from genome assembly GCF_013276955.1 of Streptococcus sp. 1453. Lineage (NCBI taxonomy): Bacteria > Bacillati > Bacillota > Bacilli > Lactobacillales > Streptococcaceae > Streptococcus > Streptococcus sp. 1453. The sequence goes on along the minus strand of NZ_VMLZ01000002.1, from coordinate 44,247 downwards.
TTCACAGGGTTGTTGTCTTTATCAACAGTAATAAGATTGCCTTCCTTATCCTTGAATGTTGTTGTTACTTTTTCATAGATATGCTCAATATCGCCATTTGGTAATTTCTTCGTTTCTACGAATTTATAACCTGGGATCGTTTTAGCTGGGATTTCTCCTTTTTCTGTTGATTTCACAGGATTATTGTCTTTATCAACAGTAATAAGATTGCCTTCCTTATCCTTGAATGTTGTTGTTACTTTTTCATAGATATGAGTAGTATTACCTTTGTTATCAACTTTAGTTTCAACAAATCTATAGCCCGGGAAGTCCTTCTTATCAACTTTGCCATCTTCTGTAGTACTTCCTGAAACAACATTCCCATCTGTGTCTTTAAACTCCGTTACAGGACGCACAGTTGGAGTATAAGTTTCAGAAACCACCTTACCATTGACGTCTTTCACTTGAACTGTTACTGGAGTTGCCTTGCCTACGAAATCTTTTTCTGGTGTAAATTCAACGACTCCATCCTTAAGTACATATATTCCTTCTCCTGGAACTACAACTTCTTTCACTTCTTTACCAGTTTTATCAACTAATGTTAGAGTAGACTTATCAAGCTCAACTTTTTCATGACCTTTATTAAAGTTTACTGTTGTATTATCTTGATCTGGCGTATCAAATACTACAGGAGATGTTTGAATAGTTCCACGAGCTCCTTCAGTAACCGATGAAGCACCTGTTGGGGTTACAGCTGTTACCGTTGGAGTGTAGGTAGTTGTTGTAATTGTTCCGTTGGCATCCTTCACTTGAACTGTTACTGGAGTTGCCTTGCCTACAAAGCTTGAAAGAGGTTGGAAGGTGATGGTGTTGGTGTCTTTGTTTAGACTGTAGGTACCTTGATTTGCCACTGTGACAGTTGTAGTTTCTGCTCCATTGGCATCAAGAAGCGTTACCGTTCCTTTATCTAGCTCAACAGACTTCGCAACAGTTTCAACCATAGCACTACCTTTAGTAAAGTTCACAGTGCTAGCGTCTGTATCTGCAGTATCATACTTAATAGATGAAGTCTGGGCTTGTCCTTGCGGTCCAGTTGTCTCTGAAGCTTCAGAGCTTGGTGTTACTGGAATAACTGTTGGGGTGTAGGTAGCTTCTTTCGTAATGCTTGCAGTTTCATTCTTGGCATTTTTAACAGTCGCAGTTGCTTCAACTTTGATGGCATCTGGTGTCCCCTTATACGCACCATCTGGTTGGAAGGTTACTTTACCTGTCGTTGAATCAATTGTATACGTACCAACTGATTGAACAACTACAGATGTTTCATCTGTCGCTTGGCCTGTAGTTGGATCCACAAGTTTATAGCCTGTGATAGTCGTTGTTGCTTCTGCTCCATTTGACAAGGCAAAGGTTGGAGTTCCTTCTTGTTCTGCCCCTTGAATATCTTTCGATGTCACATCAGTCGACGTTAGAGAAACTGGAGTAACTGTCGGAGTGTAGGTAGCGGTTGAGGTTTCACCATTTGAGTCCGTTGCTTGAACAGTAACACCTGTTCCCTTCTTTTTATATGATGGATCTGGTACGAAGGTCACAAGACCTGTTGTTGGTTCAATTGTGTATGTTCCTTCATTTGCAATTGTAACACTAGTAGTTGGTTGCATCGTTGATGGATCAAGCAACTGACGTGTTGCAATCGTTACTGATGGATCTGATGTTTCAAATCCTGGTGTTCCACTTTGAGTAGCCCCTTGAATACCAGTCGATGTGGCATCTTCAGATGTCATGGTCACAGCTGTTACCGTTGGAGTGTAAGTCGTTGTTGTCGCTGTTCCGTTGTCATCCTTCACTTGAACTGTTACTGGAGTTGCCTTGCCTACGAAACTTGAAAGAGGTTGGAAGGTGATGGTGTTGGTGTCTTTGTTTAGACTGTAGGTACCTTGATTGGCCACTGTGACAGTTGTAGTTTCTGCTCCATTGGCATCAAGAAGCGTTACCGTTCCCTTATCTAACTCAACAGACTCCTCAACATTTTCAACCATAGCACTACCTTTAGTAAAGTTCACAGTGCTAGCGTCTGTATCTGCAGTGTCATACTTAATAACTGAAGTCTGGGCTTGTCCTTGCGGCCCAGTTGTCTTAGAAGCTTCAGAGCTTGGAGTTACTGGAATAACTGTTGGAGTGTAGGTAGCTGTCGCAGTTGCAGTGAGTGGGTTGCCAGTAGTATCATTAGAAAATGTTACTGTCAAACGTACTGTAACTGCTGGTGCTTCCCCTGTAAAGTCTTTTTCAGGAGTGAAAGTGACCAATCCTGTATCTTTATCAATCTTGTAAGTACCTATTGTCTTACCATCTTTTGTAGCCGTTACAGAGCCATCTATCGCTCCTTCAAGGCTATAGAGTTTTGTTCCCTGATCAATCTTTTTCTCAGTTTCGACATCTGTTTTAAACTCAAATGTTGGGTCACCTGTTTGTGGTTCCCCTTGAATAGCCAATGATTTCGTAGGTTGACCCTCTATATCCAGAGGAGTAACAGTAATAGTGTAGACTGTTCTTGCCGTGGATGTGTTTGCACCATGATCTGTCCCCGCTGTTGTCTCACCAACGTTTGTCTCATCAACTAGGTTAGTATTACTATCCATAACATCTACTGTAACCGTATAAACACCAACTTCTGTCAATTTTAAGCTTGTTGCATCTGGGTAATTATGAGCATCACCAGTCTTTGTGTAAGATGCAACCACCCCACCATTTGGATCAGTTACTGTAATAGTTGTTATCTTGGTATTGTGACTAGTCTTGAAAGTTTTCTCAGCATCACTTGTAGATGGAAGTGAGTCATCTTCTGCATCAGCTACTGTCACATGAGCATCAGTTGTTACCGTACTTACTCCGTCCAAACTGCGGTCTACTAAGTCTACAGTTGTATTCATCTTAGATGTATAAGAAGTCGAAGTAACAGTTGGTTTTCTATTGATAATTGTAGCTTCGTCCGTTGATTCTGCTGTAGTAGCCTTAACCACACCAGAAAATCCTGATGAAGTAGATACTTCCCAATGACCAGCATCTGTCTTTGTAGCTGTCACTACTGACTGATCCGATGACGACCATGTGTTTGTAGCTTTATCGTAAGAAACTGTTACATAGGTTCCATTCCCAACTGTTGTAGCTAAGGTATTTTCTCTCGCATAAACTGTTTCTTTACGAGTCACATCATTAACTGCTGTAACCTTTCCTGTAGCATCATAACTACGGTTATAGGCATAAATATAGAACTTGATAGAGCCATCCGTTTGCACAGAAGTGTAAACTTCTCTATTCGTTACATCATAAGTACCATCTCCGTGATCGGTTCTAACAGTCGCATATTCAGCTGGTAGTTCCCAACGTCCACTTGTTTTATTCAAGGTTGCAACATGTGACGAGTTATCATTATCTTGGAGTGTAACAGATGAACGCATCAAGGATGCTGTAACAGCTTCTGTTTTAGCATAAACAGATATCTTATTTACACCAGCTGTTGCTGTCATTTCACTTGTAACTTTTAATTTAAATTGTTCACCAACTGTTCCGACTAATTCACCAGCTGTCACTGCTGTATTTGTAGTTCCCTCCGCGGCAACATACCACTTGCCTTCTCTATTTTCAAGTGCTGTGACACTTCCATCAGGCATAGTCACCTTGGCATAGGTAGCTCCTTTAGAGATAGTCACTGGGACTTCTGTTCCATATGCAGCAATGTTGAGGACATCAATTTTCGGTGCTACCTTAACTGTGATACCTGCATGGGTTTCTTGCCCCTGGGTTGTCCAACCATTCGCACCTGTTGGCTGGTTCCAGTCCTTAGCATAGGCTGTAACATAATAAATACCAGCTTCCGTTGGAGTCCCACTAATCAAAGCCTTCCCTGTATAACCCACAGTCGCACCGTCAGGACTAGTTAAGGATCTACTACCATCTAGCGCATAGGTCAATCCCGGAATCTCTGTATCCACGGCACGAGCTGTTCCAGTAGCTGTCACAATATTACCCGAGATTCCTGTAGTACTTGGCCCGTATTGATTACGGACTGTAACATCTGTCCCATCTGCTAGCGTATAGCTAACATTAGCACCGCCAGACATGGCACGAGAACCTGAAGTATCTGAGTAGTGGATATCAATACTATTTGTAGAGTGACCTTGCTCATTGGTGAAGCTACTTTCACCAACCTTTCCTTCAAAGATCTCTCCATTGGTTCCAATGTTTGGTGGAGTTGTGTCTTGCCAACCAATCCAACCCCCACGAAGATTTCGGTACACTGCACGCACAGTTGCATTGGTCTGGGTATTGGTATAGGTCACATACATCCGCGTATCATATACCCCATTTGCCAGACCATCTGTCACAATCTTCCCCTGAATAGTATCTGTAGCTGCATTATAGGTTAAACCTGTTGGTAAGTTTGTCGGCTCTACCTTTGAAACCACCCAGCCAGCTGTGGCTGCTTTCTCTGTCACACTAAATCGTCCCTTGATCTTTTCGATATAGACACGGTCAGTACCTTGTTCATAGACATAGTGATAGATGTGGGTTGCAAGGTATTCATATCCTCCTCCTGCACCAAAAACTACATTATTATACGTTGAAATTCTTGACCCATCTGCGCGGAGTTTTCCTTTCCAGAGGGGAGCTTCTGCAGCCAAGGCTTCTGCTTGTTCCTTGGTTAGAGGAAAATCCACTCGACCTTTATTATTATTTCCGGAACCTGAGTTACCAGGATTCGTATCGGTACCTGTCCGTTGGTGAGAGTACACGACTGCTTCCAGAGTCGTAATATCTCCACTGATTCTATCAGTTGAGACATCTCCGTTTGTAGCGGCAGTTGCACCAAAGGTATAGATATCCTTACCTGTTGCAGAGGCTTCTGTTGTAGCTGTTGAAACTATCTTATAAGTGCCATCCCCCTGCGGAATGGATATATAATCTTTGGCATTTGGTTGTGCAATTACACCACCGGCAGGAGGCGTATCAGCCAAGGAAACAGAAAATTCTTCTTTGCCTGTTTTACGGAGAGTAACATATACAGCTTCAATAGATGACTTCAATTCTGCCATCGATTGGTTAAGGGCTTGGGCACTCGCATCACCATTTGCTAAAGCAGCCTTTGCTTCTGTAATTTTAGCAGCATTGCTGGCTATGGCAGCTCTAATAGCACTCTTGACATCTTCAGAAAGGCTTGAATCATTTGCTTCTTTTTCCAAAAAACTATTTGCTAAACGATTGGTTACATCCGCCTCTGACACTCGCTTTTCTAACTCTACTTTTTCAGATGATTGATTTGTTTCTGCTGTATCGACTTGATTAGCTTGTGCTTGACTAGATGCCTCTGCGATTACAGTAATAGCATTTGTTAGGGCTTGGACTTGCTGAGCGACCTCTTCTTGACTTGGTTTAGCTTCTAAAACTGCTTGCGCACTTGTCAATGTTTGATTAGCAAAGTCAAGAGCTAGACTGTCTGTCCCCTTAGTAGCCGACTGGATTGCAGTACGTAAGGTCAAAATTTTCGATTGTAGTTCCGTCTTATCTGCAACTGTTTCTGTAGAGGATTCAGTTGCCGCTGCTTCGGTATTCTCATCGCTAGCTTGGGATGAGGCAGTATCTTCACCGCCGTCCCTAGTTAGGACTGGTTTTGCGTCATAAGTAGTGGATTTAGATGAGTTAGCACCTTGATTAGCACCCTCATCGCCTATGGTCGGTGTTGGAGTAGCTGTTGAAGATAGTTCATTAACTCCTTCTACTTCTGTTGCTGATACCGCACCAGCTCCAAGAAACATCAAACCAGCCGCAATTGCCACTGATGCTGCCCCAAAACTATACTTACGAATACCATATCGAAGGTATCTTTCAGTTCTAAAATCTTGTTGACCTCTCTTCATGAGATTCAACCTCCTTGATTTATTTTATTCGTGTTGATTTAAAGCATTAGGGCAAATAAAAAGCCCCCCCCCTTAAATTTTTTAGTAATATTAAGAGAAGAACATCTTAAAAAAGATTGCTAAATAATTGTACACGTTTCAGTTCATTATATCATTTATATTTGTAGCATTCAAGTATTATAACTGGTAATTATTGAGTTTGAATGAGTGTTTTTTAATTTTATTAGAGATCTTTCTATTTTTCATTAACGATGATCAATGCTTTAGTATAAAACCAATTTACATACGCTTAAAGAGTATTGTATTGAAACACGTGACTCTAAGAATAACAGCAGTAACTTAAATTTATACTCTTCGAAAATCTCTTCAAACCACGTCAGCTTCACCTTGCCGTACTCAAGTACAGCCTGCGGCTAGCTTCCTAGTTTGCTCTTTGATTTTCATTGAGTATTACCTTACAAGAAGATATTTTGAAATCAAAAAAAGTTGAGACATAGCGTCTTCAACTTTTTTACATTACTTTAACTACTGATTAAAGTGAGTTTACGTCAACTTTGATACCAACACCTTGAGTAGTTGTGATAGTCAAGTTTGTTACGTAAGTTCCTTTAGCTGTAGCTGGTTTTGCTTTTTGGATTGTTTCGTTGAAAGCTTTGAAGTTTTCAACCAATTTTTCAGCTTCAAATGATACTTTACCGATGATTGCTTGAACGTTACCTGCACGGTCAGCACGGTAAGTAATTTTACCACCTTTAGACTCTTCAACTGCTTTAGCAACATCCATAGTTACAGTACCAGTTTTAGGGTTTGGCATCAAGTTACGTGGTCCAAGGACACGTCCAAGACGTCCAACAAGAGCCATCATATCAGGTGTAGCGATAACTACGTCGAAGTCCAACCAACCGTCGTTGATTTTAGCAACAAGGTCATCTTCACCAACAAAGTCTGCACCAGCAGCTTTTGCTTCTTCAGCTTTTGCACCACGTGCGAAAACAAGAACGCGTGAAGTTTTACCAGTACCGTTTGGCAATACCATTGCTCCACGGATTTGTTGGTCAGCTTTTTTAACGTCGATGTTCAAGTTGTAAGCAACTTCTACAGTTGCATCAAATTTTGCAAAGTTAGTTTCTTTTGCAAGTGCTACAGCTTCTTCTACGCTGTATGCTTTTGTGCTGTCGATTTTCTCAAGAGCAGCACGAAGTTGTTTGCTTTTTTTAGCCATTTTCTATTCTCCTTGTAAGTGGTTCAATCGATTTTCATCTCCCACGTCACTTCTCGAAATGATGAAGTCTTGCGGGTTATCAGTCTATTATTTCTCTTTTCCTACGGACTTAAGTTCCCTTACTGTACCCAAGTACAAGCCTCAGTCACTTACCTAGTATGAAAAGCAACTAATAGACTGCTGTGAGATTTTCTACTGTGTTATTGATTAGTCAACAACAGTGAATCCCATAGAACGAGCAGTACCTTCGATCATACGCATTGCAGACTCTACGTTTGCTGCGTTCAAATCTGGCATCTTAGTTTCTGCAATTTCTTGTACTTGCGCACGAGTAACTGTAGCAACTTTAGTTTTGTTAGGTGTACCTGATCCTTTTTCAACACCTGCAGCTTTTTTCAAAAGAACAGCAGCTGGTGGTGTTTTAGTGATGAAAGTAAATGATTTATCTTCGTAAACTGAGATAACAACTGGAATGATCATACCAGCTTGGTCAGCTGTACGAGCGTTGAACTCTTTTGTGAATCCCATGATGTTGATACCAGCTTGACCAAGAGCAGGTCCAACCGGTGGAGCTGGTGTAGCTTTACCAGCAGGGATTTGCAATTTTACAAGTTTTTCGACTTTTTTAGCCATTTTTAAATCCTCCTTTGTGGTTTTGGCGGTAATTAGAGATTTTTACCTCCCACAAGTATGCTTTTCACATACCCATCTATTATACACTATTTATCTGGAATTGCAAGAGAAAAGTTTATTTTTTATACTCAAAGAGCAAACTAGGAAGCTAGCCGCAGGCTGCTCAAAGTACAGCTTTGAGGTTGCAGATAAAACTGACGAAGTCAGCTCAAAACACTGTTTTGAGGTTGTGGATAGAACTGACGAAGTCAGTAACCATACGCACGGTAAGGCGACGCTGACGTGGTTTGAAGAGATTTTCGAAGAGTACTAATCGACGTAATCTCCGCCTTCAAAGCCATAGTATTCTTCCAAACTAAGACCACTCTCAGCAATTTCTTTAGCTTCTTTTCCTACATAACGAAGGTGCCATTCCTCAGCCATATAGCCTGTTTCCTTTTCCTTGCCTTTGAGATAACGGACAACAAAGCCATAATCAGCTGCATGGTCCAAAAGCCATTGGGCTGCTTTTTCTTCTGTCACCAAATCACCATCAGTCCCAATCACATCAAAGGCCAAGCCAGTTTGGTGTTCACTATAGCCAGGTCGAGCAGAATAACGGTCAGCAGCTTCTTTCCCATCTTGATTGACATAATCTTGGTAGAGCTTGGTCTGAGTTTCATAACTTCTAAAGCCACTGTAATGGTCACTAATTGGGAAACCTGCCTCTTGCATCGCTTTGATGAGTTTAACCAACTCAGCCTTGGCTGTTGGATTTTCCCCTGGATTATAGTCTTTAGACAATGGATAGTGTTTGTTGGCTACGATGATTTCATCGTATTTGCCTTGGATGCTGTAATAGTCTCCTTTATTGACCACTTCTGCTTTCTTCTGGGCAGCTCCTTGAGATTTACTGCCGACTGTTCCATCAGCTTTGGCTGTTTGTTCTGTCTTAGCTGCGCCATCTTCATTTTTTGCTTTATCTTGTGAACAAGCTGCTAGACTCAAAGCTAGCAAGGCTGTCAAGACAAGGTATCTTTTCTTCATTTCTACTCCTTTATTTCTAATAGTTTATCTACTTCTGATGATAAACATTCGACTAATCTTTTGATTTCATCCGGTTTTGCTTGGCAGGTTTCTGCTGTCATTTCTTCAAAGGGAACCCACCAGACTGGTCCACGTCCATTGAGACCGTGACCATTCATATCACCTGTCCGTCGTGGAAACAGATGCCAATGAAGATGGGCATCGCCATTTCCTAACAGTTCGATATTCATTTTCTCAGCAGTAAAGGCCTTGGCAACTGCCTCTTGGACTAGACTCATTTCTTCTAGAAAACGTAGTCTTGTTTCCTTTTTCAAATGGTGCAATTCGGTGACGTGTTCCTTGACTAGAAAAAGACTATAGCCTGCAAAATACTGGTGGTCTCCAATGACCACATAGCCTGTTTCCAACTCTTTGACAAAGTAAGGATTTTCTCCCTTCTTGATGAGCTCAATTCTCTGACATATAAGGCACATATTAGTCTACCAATTCGCTCTTAAGATAGGCATCAACCATACGCTCCGTCGCGACAACTGAATCAATGTGTGTTCGTTCGTAAGAGTGACTTGATTCAATACCAGCACCAAGCAGAGCGTGTTTGACTTCTGCCCCTGCAGACATAGCTGCTGAAGCGTCTGAACCATAAAATGGATAGATGTCCAGCTTAAATGGAATATCTTGCTCTTTCGCCAAGGCAACCAAATGTTGACGGAAGTCATAGTGATAAGGTCCAGAAGCATCCTTGACACAGATGGACACTGTGTACTCATCTGTTTGCTGATCATCCCCCATAGCTCCCATATCCACAGCCAGATATTCGACTACTTGAGCAGGAATATTAGAATTAGCACCATGCCCCACTTCTTCAAAGACTGAAAAGGCAAAATGGGTTGTTACTGGCAACTCAATTTTCTCTTCCTTATAGATACGAAGCAGGTTAAGCAAAATCGCTGCGCTGACCTTGTCGTCCAAATGACGAGACTTGATAAAACCTGTCTCTGTCACGACAGTTCGTGGGTCAAAACTGATAAAATCACCGACCTCAATCCCCAAGGCACGAGTTTCTTTTTCATTTGTTACTTTGGCGTCCAAACGCACTTCCATATTGTCCTGCGTGCGTTCTGCAGTTCCTGCATCCTTATAGACATGGCAAGAAGTTTGGTGGATGAGGATGGTACCTGATAGCTTTTGACCTGTGCTAGCCACATGAACGGTACAGTTTTCTCCTTCAATCATGTTCCAAGGAAAACCACCGATACGGTCCATTTTGAGACGACCGTCCGGTTTGACAGCACGGACAATGGCACCCAGCGTATCTACATGGGCAGTCACATAGCGGTGTTGTTCATCTTTTTGACCTTTAATGGTCACATTGACACCGCCCTTAGCTGTGCGAACCGGCTGGTAACCAAAACCTTCTAGAGTTTTGACTAAATAGTCCGAAATCTCACGAGTGAAGCCTGTTGGCGATGCAATGGCTGTTAGTTCTTTGATATATTCTACTGTTTGATTCATTTATTTACCTCTTTTGCTACCTATTATAACACATTTATCATCGGATAAAAAAGAAAATCACCCCTGTAGACTTAGCTACAAAAGTGATTTTATACTCAATGAAAATCAAAGAGCAAACTAGGAAACTAGCCGCAGGCTGTACTTGAGTACGACAAGGCGACGTTGACGCGGTTTGAAGAGATTTTCGAAGAGTATTAGTGATTATTCCATTTCAAAAACATCACTTTCTTGCTTGTTTGGTAGAACCAATGAGAGCAAGATTCCGACAATAGCTGGTGCCAACCATGGGAGAGATGCCTTAGCAAAAGGAAGAGTGTTGACAAGGTTTGCAAGAAACTCAACCTTAAACGAGCTTCCTAGTACGCTTGCAATAGCAATAGCTGTAACCACAGCAATTGTCAACTGCATACCTGGTTTTGAAAGAGCCACAAATTTGTTGACAATGACAATCATAACGATGGCAATCGTGATTGGGTACAAGATAACCAATACTGGAATGGAGTACTTGATAATCGCATCAAGACCCAAATTGGCAATAGCAAATCCGATCAAAGTAAAGGCTGTCGCATAAACCTTGTAGCTGATTTGTGGGAAGCGTTCATTAAAGAACTCAGCTGTTGACACAATCAGACCAACTGTTGTTGTGAAGCAGGTTACGGTAACCATAGCTGCAAGGAAGAGTTGCGCTGTTGAGCCAAAGATTTCTTGAGTGGCTTGTGACAAGATGTAAACACCTGGCGTTCCACCCTTCATCGCTTCAGCTGGTACTGGGAAATGATTCCCAAGGAAGCCTAAACCGATGTAAAGAGCGCTGAAGGCAAGGGCAACAACGATACCAACAACCCAAATGGTTGAAATGTATTCTTTCTTACTTGAAAATCCAAGTTGTTTCAAGGTTTGAACTGCGATTACGCTAAAGGCAACTGAGGCAAGGGCGTCCAAGGTATTGTAACCTTCTAGGAAACCTGTACCAAAGGCAGAAGCTTGATAAGCAGCTGAAGCAGCTTGAGGACTTGTTCCACCGTATTTGAAAGCTCCCAGAACAACCAAGATAACAATCAAAATCGCAAAGACTGGCGTTAAAATACGGCCGATACGGTCTAAGATTTTTGATGGATTAAGCGAAATCAAATAGGCTGCTGCAAAATACAGAACTGTAAAGACAATCAAACCAAGACCTTTATTTGCATCCGACAAAAGGGGGCTAATCCCTACTTCGTAAGCTGTTGTAGCAGTACGTGGGATAGCAAAGAATGGACCGATTGACAAATAAAGAACTGAGAGGTAAAGAGTCGCAAACCAAGGCGCTATCTTTGTTGAAATCTCATAGATATACCCTTTAGGATTTAGCGTTCCAATAATAAGAGTCAAGACGGCAATACCGACACCTGAAAAGACAAAACCTGCGATGGCAGGAAGAAAATGTTCTCCAGATAGAGCACCTAGAGAAGGCGGAAAAATCAAGTTTCCCGCACCAAAAAATATTCCAAACAGGAGTAAACCTGTTAGGGCACCTTTTTTAGTCATGAAAATCTCCTTCATATTTATAAAATACTGACCTAGTATATCATGAATAAGAGTACGAAAAAAGCTTCACGAAGTAAATATTGAATGTTTTCAAGATTCTTAAAAATAAGAATTGTCTAAAAATAACATCCCCTACCCAGTCCACGTCAAGTAGGAGAAAATTCTAATGTTTATACTCTTCGAAAATCTCTTCAAACCACGTCAGCTTCACCTTGCCGTACTCAAGTACAGCCTGCGGCTAGCTTCCTAGTTTGCTCTTTGATTTTCATTGAGTATTAAAGTTCTTCAAAGGCAGTCATACCACCTTGGACATTGATAACCTTATAACCTTGTTCTGATAAGAATTGGCAAGCACGCGCCGATCTCATTCCAGATTTACAAATAACATAATGTAACTGTTCCTTGTCCAATTGATCATAAGTATCAGCTAATTGACTAAGTGGCAGGTTATGGGCATCTTCTAAATGAAGAGCTTCAAACTCATCCACTTCTCTCACGTCCACTAGAGAAAGTTGGTCGTTTTGGTAAAGCTGATAAAATTCGTCAAAGGTTATTTCTTTCATTCTTTTTCTCCTAATACTCTTCGAAAATCTCTTCAAACCACGTCAGCGTCGCCTTACCGTGCGTATGTTACTGACTTCGTCAGTTCTATCCACAACCTCAAAACAGTGTTTTGAGCAACCTGCGGCTAGCTTCCTAGTTTGCTCTTTGATTTTCATTGACTATAAAATAGTTTTAATTCTTTTTTTCAAATCCGGCACCACTTCTGCCTCAAACCAAGGATTTTTGGCCATCCAGATTTGATTTCGCGGTGAGGGGTGAACTAAAGGAAAATACTCTGGCAAGTAATTCTGATAATATTTTACCCGTTCTGTCACCTTGCCACTGACTTTCTCCTGTAAATAGTAGGCTTGGGCATATTGGCCGATCAAGAGGGTCAACTGGATATCGGGTAATTCTTGCAAGAGCTGTGGATGCCATTTTTCAGCAAAGCCTGTTCTCGGTGGCAGGTCACCTGACTTGCCATGTCCTGGAAAGTAGAAATCCATAGGCAAGACAGCAAAATAGCCTGAATTGTAAAAGGTATCTTCATCCACACCGAGCCAGTCCCGCAAACGATCACCACTTTTGTCCTTCCAGTAAAGGCCTGCTTCTTGGGTTTTAAGACCAGGCGCCTGACCGATGATATTGATGCGAGCAGTTTTTGGCGCTGCAAAAAGAGGCTCAATTCCGCGTTCTGTATAGATAGCATTCTGTGGATCCGCCATAATAGCTTTCTTGATTCTTTCGATTTGAGACATCTACTTTCCCTCCAAAAAGAAGTCTAAGCATAAGATCTCAGACTTCTATCGTTTTATTTGATCAATTCGTAAATAGCTTCGGCATAGATTGCTGCTGCTCGGAAGAGATCGTCCAAGGCGATAAATTCATTGGCTTGGTGCATGGTATCAATTGAGTCTGGGAACATGGCACCGTAGGCAACTCCGCGTTCGAGCAAACGACCAAAGGTTCCACCACCGATAACTTGCTCGTGACCTTTAAGTCCAGTTTGTTTTTCATAGACATTCAACAAGGTTTGCACAAGTGGATCTTCCATTGGCACATAGTGAGGGGTATGACCGTGTTCAGAAAGGCTAACAGAAGCAACTGGCAAGTTTTCAAGGATTGACTTGATTTGTTCTGGACTTGTTCCTTTTGGATAGCGGATGTTAAGGGCAATCGTATTGTCAGCACTTGTTTCATCAAAGCGGAAGACACCGGCATTCATAGAAAGGGCACCCATCTTTTCATCCACATGAGCAATCTTGAGATTTTCACCCTCATGATCGTTCAAGAGAATCTTACCAGCGATGTCAAGGTAGTCTTTGGCTGGACTAGCAAAGTCAAACTGGCTAAGGAAGAGGGCTAGGTAAGTCGCACCATTGACACCTGAAGCAGGCATAGCACCGTGGGCTGATTTACCAATGATCGTCACCTTGTATTGGTCGTTTTCTTCTTGGAGTTCTCCTCTAAGTTTGTGTTCTGCAACAAAGGCATCTAGTTTAGCTTGCAAGTCAGCCAAATCACCTGAAACGACTGCTGTTGCTGATTCTGGTACCATGTTTTCACGCAAACCACCTGTGAAGCTGTGAAGACGAGCTTCACCTGCATTTTCACCTGCAAAGTGAAGGTATTCCGTGATATTTCCTTTTTCACCATTGATGATAGGGAATTCAGCGTCTGGAGAGAAACCAAAGTCTGGCTTGGCAAGTCCTACATGTTCAAAGTAGTAGTCCATGTCTGCCCAGCCTGATTCTTCGTCTGTTCCGACGATGAAGCGAACTTTTTTAGAAGTTGGAAGGCCCAATTCTTTGATGATTTTCAAGCCATAGTAACAAGCTGTTGTAGGTCCCTTATCATCAGAAGCCCCACGCGCATAAAGACGACCATCTTTGATAGTTGGTGTGTAAGGGTCTGTGTCCCAACCGCTACCAGCAGGAACCACGTCCATGTGAGCAAAGATCCCGAGAACTTCTTCGCCATTACCAAACTCGAAGTGTCCTGCATAGTTATCAACATTTTTAGTTGGGTAGCCATCACGATCTGCTATTTCAAGGAATTTTTCCAAGGCTTTTACTGGACCAGGTCCAAATGGATGCTCAGCATCAACCTTGCTATCATCACGTTCTGAGTTGATTTCCAAAAGGCTAAACAAGTCAGCCAAGAGGTCTTCTTTGCGTTTTTCTACTTCTGCTGTAAAATCAATTACTGTCATTTTTTCTTCTTTCTATCTTTTCTCGATGATTTCATCTACTGGCAAGCGGTAGCTTGGTTCCAATTTTTCGTCTGTGTAACCCACTGTGATCAAGAGTTCTGGGCGGAAACGGTCTTCAATTTCCAAAACCTCATTGACTTTTGATTTGTCAAATCCAAGGATCAAATTTGATCCGATTCCTTGGTCTGTAAGAGCCAGAACCAAGTTCATAGCAACCAAACCTGCATTGAGGGCTAGGTAGTCGCTGACTTGTTGTTCATTGTAACGGGCAAATTCCGCAGGCAAGTTCTTCATGAAATATTGAAGTTGTTCTTCTGAGAAATTCTTTGCGCCACCGACACGGGCAATCTTGCGGGCACGTTTAGCCAAATCTGTGTCTGTAAACAAGGCAATAGTTACAGGCGCTGATGATACCTGTTCAAAGTTTGAACCGTAAGCCAATTTTGCTAGTTCGGCATTTTTCTCACGTACCACCACAAATTTCCAAGGCTGGCTGTTGTGGGCGCTTGGAGCCAAGGTTGCAATTTCGATAGCCGTACGCACATCTTTTGGATCAACTGGCTTATCAGTGAAATGCTTAGTCGCATGACGTTTTTTATTTAATTCAAGAAATTTCATAATCGATTTCCTTTTCTAATTCTACTGCTTCCATTCTACCATATTTTGAAAGAGCTTGCAGAGATTTTTCATGATTAAGTTTTTTCTATCACAGACATAAAAGATATATATTGGTTTATCAGGAAAGTTTCTGATAAACTAGCAAGTACTTTACATTTGAATGGAGACATTATGAAAAAATTTAGCCTATTACTAGCTATCCTACCATTTTTGGTTGCCTGTGGGAATCAAGCTACACCCAAAGAGACTAGCGCTCAAAAGACAATCGTCGTTGCTACAGCCGGCGATGTGCCGCCATTTGACTACGAAGACAAGGGTAATCTGACAGGCTTCGATATTGAAGTCCTAAAGGCAGTGGATGAAAAACTCAGCGACTACGAGATTCAATTCCAAAGAACTGCTTGGGAAAGTATCTTCCCAGGACTTGATTCTGGTCACTATCAGGCTGCAGCCAATAACTTGAGTTATACAAAAGAGCGTGCTGAAAAATACCTCTACTCACTTCCGATTTCGAACAATCCCCTCGTCCTCGTCAGCAACAAGAAAAATCTTTTGACTTCACTTGACCAAATTGCTGGTAAAACAACGCAAGAGGATACCGGAACTTCAAACGCTCAATTCATCAATAACTGGAATCAAAAACACACTGATAATCCTGCTACTATAGATTTTTCTGGTGAAGATATCGGCAAACGAATCCTAGACCTTGCTAACGGTGAATTTGATTTCCTCGTTTTTGACAAGGTCTCTGTTCAAAAGATTATCAAGGACCGTGGCTTAGACCTTTCTGTGGTTGACTTGCCTTCTGCCGATAGCCCCAGCAACTATATCATTTTCTCAAGCGACCAGAAAGAGTTTAAAGAACAATTTGATAAAGCACTCAAAGAACTCTACCAAGACGGAACCCTCGAAAAACTCAGCAATACCTATCTAGGTGGCTCTTACCTCCCAGATCAATCTCAGTTACAGTAAGATATATTAAAAACGATTGGACCAGTCAATCGTTTTTAGTTTGCATCGGTTATTTTAGGAAACTCTTACAAAAAATCAAAAAATTTCTTCACATCCTCTACATACCCATGCTTTTCTATTAAGCTGGCTAAGAGTTCCAGATTGTGTCCCTGATAGTTATCTTCACGACGTAGTTCTTCATACATTTCGATAAAGGGAAGCCCCTTGGACTTGGCCAATTCTAACTCCGCTTCATAATCATAAGCGACTTTACGAAATAGGATATTTACCAATTCCCCATCTTCAACCTCTATCACGGCATACTGGGCACGGTGATTTTTTAACGCCTCCCAATTAAAATAGGGCATGCCAATCGACCCTGGATTGATGATTTGTTGCCCTTGACTGCCATAACGAAGCAACTGCTTGTGAACATGACCATAGACTGCCACGTCAACTTCATCATCTAGGAGTTGGTCAAATTTCTCTGTATCATTCTCAACTAGCAAGTCACCACCATAATTTTTGTCCGGTAAATTATGTGAGAGAGAAAAACGCAGCCCCTCAACTTCTTTCTTTTCCAGCAAAGGCAAGCTTCGTAGCCAGACAATCGTTGCAGGATCCATTCGCTCCATCAAAAACTGAGTCATTCGCATAAGCTGGATTTCTTGCGGATTTTCTAAACCGTATTGCCCATCCAAGACCTCCAGGACACAATCATCCCAATTGCCTCGAACACTGGCTGTGATAGGAAGGTCCTTTAGCAGGGCGACTAAGTCATTTGCGCCTGGACCAGGAAGAAAAGTATCTCCCAGAAGCCAGTATTCACTGACTCCTTGATTTTTAGCATCTGCAATCACTGCTTCTAGTGCAGTTGCATTGCCATGAATATCTGATAAAATTGCGATTTTATGGTTCATTGTGGTTTCCTTCCGTTTGGTAATCTACTCTTTCTTCCGCCACTTGAAGCAAGATTTCTGTTTCCTGCGGGTTCAACTTCCTCTGCACAGCCTCTGCTACTGCTCTTGGTACTCCAACTTCGACAATCTCATCCACACTGGCTTCCTTGATTTTTGTCAGAGACTTGAAATGCTTCATGAGATTTTGCTTGCGTTTAGGTCCTAGACCATCAATACCATCCAATTGGGATGAAAAGGAATTTTTGGAGCGCAGTTGACGGTGGAAAGTGATGGCAAAGCGGTGGACCTCGTCCTGAATGCGTTGGAGGAGGAAAAATTCCTGAGAATTGCGAGACAACTCCACCACCTCAAGCGGATCTCCAAAGAGCAATTCATGGGTTTGGTGCTTATCATTCTTTTGCAAACCTGCAATGGGGATATCCAAGCCTAGCTCCTCTTGGATGACTTGCTTGGCGATATTGACTTGACCTTGTCCCCCATCAATGACAATCAAATCTGGCGGAGTTAAACCTTCTCTTTGTACTCGACCATAACGTCTGCGAATAACCTCACGCATACTAGCATAGTCATCTGAACCGACAACCGTTTTTATCTTGTACTTACGATAATCCTTCTTGCTTGGTTTGCCGTTGACAAAGACCACCATAGCTGAAACAGGACTGGTTCCCATGATATTGGAGTTATCGAAGGACTCGATGCGAACTGGAGTCGGAATTTGGAGCAAGCGTCCTAGATTTTCAATAGCCCCTTGGGTCTTCTCGACAGATTTCTCTAGCAGGTTAAATTTCTGCTCTAGGCTGACTCGGGCATTTTTTATGGCTAGATTGACCAGCTGCTTTTTCTCTCCACGCTGGGGCTTGAGAATCTTGGTATCCACCAAAGCCTTAACGGCTTCTTCATCGATATCCTGCGGAATCAGTACCTCATTGGGAACCAGATGAGATTTTTCTTGATAAAATTGTCCCACATAGGTCAAAAAGTCCTCATCCGGATCATTGTAGTAGGGAAAGAGATTGACATCCCGCTCAATGAGTTTTCCCTGACGAACAAAGAAAACCTGAACACACATCCATCCCTTGTCCACATAGTAGCCAAAGACATCCCGATTTTGGAGATCCTTAGCCATGACCCGTTGCTTGGTTCGAAGCGTTCCAATGGCCTGAATTAGGTCACGGTATTCCGCCGCACGTTCAAATTCCATAGTCTGGGCTACCGCTGCCATTTTTCCCTTGAGGTCATCAATGATTTTGTCATCCTGCCCTTTTAAGAAGTCAGAAACCTCCTGAGCCATGGACTTGAAATAGGCCTCATCTTTCTTACAGATGGTATGGGCCATACATTGGCCGATATGGTAGTAAAAACAGACCTTAGACGGTGGGTTTGTACACTTGCGAAAAGGGAATATCCGATCCAGCAGTCGCTTGATTTCATTGGCTGCCCCCACATCTGGATAAGGTCCAAAGTAGAGACCGCCGTCCTTCTTGACCTGACGGGTGATAATCAAACGAGGATAGCGTTCATTGGTAATCTTGATGAAAGGATAGGACTTGTCATCCTTGAGCATGATATTGTATTTGGGCTTGTTTTCCTTGATCAAGTTGATTTCTAGGAGAAGTGCCTCAATATTGGACTCCGTAACGATAAATTCAAAATCCACAATTTCAGACACCAAGGCCTCTGTCTTAGTATCGTGACTCCCACGGAAATAAGACCTCACGCGGTTACGCAGATTTTTAGCCTTTCCTACATAGATAATGGTGCCGTTTTTATCCTTGTGAATGTAGCAACCAGGGCTGGTCGGCAAGAGCTCTAGTTTTGATTTAATCAAGTTGTTCATAATTCCATTATAGCAAAAAAGTAGGGAAAGATAGTCCCCTACTCACTAGTCTCATATAATTTTCGAAGTCTTTCAACATCCTCTTCCTGGATACCATAAAAGGAACCTGCTGGTTGCATCACAGACTTCTCATCTGTATGGTCCAAGCCAATCGCATGCCCCAACTCATGTTCTGCAGTATGGACAAGGCGCTCATAGGAATAGCCATAGTTAGGATTGGACAGATAATAGTGATTCAACCGTACCGTGACAGACAAGAATTGCCCTGTTAAGAGGTTGGTCTGACTTTCTGCCTCTCCTGCCACAGGAGTGCCTCCGTCATTCATCTCAGTAGCCAAGATATCCGCCTTACTAGACTCAGTCACGAGTTCAAAGTTAAAAGCACCAGTTTGATTCCAGTTCTGAATTGCTTCTAAATACGCCTCTTGAAAGCGTGAATCCATCTGGGGATCTAGGTAAATACGAGCAGAAGCCTGCGGCCACCTTCCTTCAGAGTGTTGGTGACTATCTGTCTGGTTCAACTGAGGCAGTTGCCCTGTTTTTTCCCATTGGTCGATACTTTGTTGACCAATTTTTACTGACCGCTCTGCTTGCTTTAGCGCTCCTTGAAAATCACCGTTCAGATACCAAAGAAGTCCAAAAGCAAAAGCACACAAAAGAAAAGCTATCCAAACTAGACGCCAAAACAAACGCCACACAAAAGAAAAGAAAGCCCCTATCAAACGAAAAAGCCAGCGCATGTCTCTCCACCTTTCTAGCAAATAAAAATTATTTTACTAAAAGAAGCTGAAAGAAAGCTAAATACTGGCTTTTTCATCTTAACGTCCTACTATTTTTTTGAGTAACTGGATAGCTTTGTATTTTAAAGGCGATGGATGATAACGGAAAGTACCTGCTTTGCGTACAATATAGCCATTAAAATTCTGTTTAAAACGCAAAACACCATCACTACCATCAAAAATCCCTTGAATCCCTAGGAAGTTGTATTTAGGTATTCCACGTTTTATACTTTCCAACATAATATATTTTTGAAGTAGCGCAGGGGCATAGAACTTATTAAATTCAGTGTAAGAACCACTAAAGAGATAAGTCGTTTCCTGAGGCATATAAACAAATAAACTCCCAGCTAAAACAATATCTTCTTCTCCATATTTTTCAATCAAGTCTCGCGCTTCTGCTTTTCGAACTTCAAAAGTTTCAAATTGACTAGAATATTCTCTCAGTTGATTTTGTTTTTTCTCAGAATGAGGATTTTTACTCAAATCAAGTCGCAACTTGTCCAAGATTTCTTCTAGTTTACTTTGTTCACCTTGCAATTTGCTCATATAGTCCGAAAAATTTAAGCTTGCTATGAGAAACTCCGCTTGTTCTCCAAAAGCATCATAAAAATGCTCATAGTATTCTAAACTTTTATCACTATATTCTCTACGTTCAGAGGTTTCTTTTGTGATGTTCTTAAAAATTGATAACTCTTCACGTTTTAACTTTTTCAACCGAATGCCAAAGGTTTCAGCCTTTTTCACCAAAGGTTTCCCTTTTTTGCTAAAACTTTTAAGCAAATTCTTTTCAGTTAATTCAGTCAAATCCTTATAGTATAACCAATCCGGCTCTCCACCTGGATAACCTCTTGTCAAGCCATCAAATTGATAACCTAAATCAGTTAAACCTTGAATGATACTTTTTTTCTCAGTATCTATTGGATTACCTTGGCTATCAAAAGTTTGATAAGTTTCATAAGGTTTTACAAGCAACTCTAATACACCATTTTGCTTGGCATATTCTTTTAACTCTTCATAAAAAACTGGAAGAGCATCTTGTTGGGTATAAATCGGCCCCGAATTGAGCTCCATATGAAGACCACCTAGCATTGGTAAACTATAAACCAAAGCTGCGACTTGAATTTCTCCTTCTTGTTTCAAAGCAAGATAAACAATTCGAGCCCCTCTTTTTTCTAACAACTCCCCCATCTGGATCGATTGCATAAAGGAACGAGAAGAAACCTGACCAGAATAAGCTTGAAACTCTTCTTTCGTGAGTGTAATTAGTGCCATATACTTACTTTCTATGTTTTTTTCTTAATGTTTTACGGAAATCAAGAGCAAGTCTTAACAGAGGATAGAGAGGATGGGTAGGCATTGTAAATTCACCCAAATATTCTTCAATCGTTGGATTAAATTTTTCCTTAAAATGATAAAGTCCACCATTGAGAGAGTTTTCAACACCACCTAAATTTTGCCACAACATACCTCGCTCAAAGGCATAGCGAGCCGTTTCATACCAAGTTAAAATCGGTGCATTGTAACGTTTAAAATCATCATCCATACCAGCATATAGATTGACAGAGGTATTACCAAATTCCAAACTCAAAGTAGCCGCTAAAGGAACTCTTGCTTGACCTGCATCCATATATTCCTGCAGGAAAGTCAATTCCTCTAACAAACGTTCTTTTTCCTTCTTCTGCGCTTCTACTTTTGAAGTTCGAGTCGACTCAGTAAAGGTCTCTTCCAAGGCTCTGTTTTTCGCTAACTGTTCTTCTAATTCTTGCGAACGTTTAGAGACATCCAAGGTTGCCAAGGTGATATAAGCCTCGTCCTTAAAATTATCTAACAATTTTTTATAATAGACTTCATTCCTCAAATGAATCTCTTTTCGCTTCTCGGTTTTTTTCATCAAAAAGGAAAAAGGCTCTAATAATTCAGTTCCACCAAATTGAACCTCTACTCCCTTATTTTGCGCTGTTCGAATAGCCTGTTTTGTTGACTTAGAAAGTTTATCTTCTTTAAAATTTTCCTTGTATATTTTCGCCTGAATACGAGGCTGAATGGTGTCATCCATCTCGGTTGTCCGCCCAGACCATTTCACTCCTAATTGCCCTAAAATCTCAACAATAGCAAGATTTTCAGGATATTCTCTTTTATCTTGATTGACCAAATGTTGAGATAGACAAATACTTGGATCGAAAGTCACAAAAAACGCTCTCTTACTGCGAGCATAAGACTTAATAGACTGCAGGACAAACTTTAAAAGTTCTATATCCCTGTAATCCAATATAGGACCTCTTGGAATATAAAACATTTTATAGCCTAAAGGAAGAGATTTTATGAGAATACTAGCCACAGCCAGTAACTTCCCCTCTTCATAGACACCAAATCTCTCATGATCCCAATCAGATTTCACTTTTTCCCAAGCACTGCTTTGTAATACATTAGCTAATTCATGTTCTTTGACAAACTGATCATATTCTAATGTGGGAATGCCAATTTGATAACGGTACATTTCTTACTCTCTTTCCTCCAATATCTTATTACTATTCTACTACTTTCGTTTGAAAAGTCTAGTGAAAACATATTTTATTTTAGTTCTACTCCCCCTATGCTGAAGTTCAAACTAAGTCAATCTCTCTTCTAATTTGAAATCAATCGGTAGGGTTGCCAAGAACCGTTCCAATTGTTTTTCCCAGTAATACCACTCGTGAGTTCCAGCGCTATGGCTATAGGTCACATCAAATCCCAGTTTTTTGAGATTTTTCACTGCGAGATTATTGGCTTTATACAAGAAATCCTGTTCGCCACACCAAGCCCACAGCTTGGTCTTTTTGTCCGATTTTTTAGCCAGACTTTCAAGAGAATAAGAACTAGCCATCCAGTCTTTAATTTCCCCAAACACGCCTCTCCAATAAGCCGGCGTTCCCAGATTTTGGCTCTCAGGAGAAAAATCTTGAAAACTAAGGGCACCTGAAAAACTAGCTGCATGAGAAAAACGATTTGTTGCAAGAGCTAGTTTGAAGCAGCCATAGCCTCCCATAGAGAGACCAGCGATAAAGGTCTTTTCACGCTTGTTAGTCATATTAGGGAAGAAGCGTTTTAAAACCTCTGGCAATTCCTCTGCTAGAGCTGTGTAATAGTCAAAACCATATTGGGTATCAGTGTACCAACCGTTGCTGGTATTGGGCATGACGACGATGAGATTAGTCCCCCGAAGTAAGCGTTCTACATTGGTTCGCTTGAGCCAACTATTATGATTGCCAGACATCCCGTGCAAGAGGTACAAGACTGGAATGTCTTTACAATCTGGTTCTTCCACTCGATTGGCATCAGGGTAGAGGACATTCACTCCCCACTCCATATCCAAGACTTGTGAGTAATACTCGATTTTCATTACTGCCATATTTTTTCCTCTATTTTTCTATAAGAAAAAGCCGAAACTCGACTTTCTCTCTGTTTATTTCAACGATTATTTTGCTTCCATGACTACTGGTAAAATAGCTGGACGACGCTTAGTCTGGTCAAAGAGATACTTGGTCAGGTTATCACGAACCTTCCCTTTAAGGTCTGCCCAGTCAAAGTCATCTCCTTGAAGATAATCTTCTACCGTTTGGTTAATCAATTCTGAACTTTCACGGAGAATATCACGGCTCTTCTTGAGATAAACAAATCCACGCGTGTGAACACGGGCCTTGGCCACAATTTTCTTCTCACGACGGTTAACTGTGATTGCTACGATGAAAATACCATCCTCTGACAAGACCTTGCGGTCACGAAGAACCACATTTCCAACATCACCGATAGCATTTCCGTCAATCAAGACATCGCCTGCCGAAACTGCGCCAGCTGGGACAAAGTCCCCATTCTCATAAGCCATGCTGGTTCCCTTTTTAGGGATAAAAATGCGTTCTGGCAACATTCCAACTGCCATAGCAGCCTTAGCGTGGGCATCCAACTCACGGTACTCCCCTTGAATTGGGAAGAGATACTTGGGTTGCAAGAGATTGATCATCAACTGCAAGTCACGCGCATTTCCGTGACCTGACACACGCAAACTTTGAGTAATCAGTTTGACAACACCGCCAGCTTGGTAAATCATATTTTCCACACGCGCCATGACTGCTTCCTTGGCGATAGATGGAGTGGTTACGATATAAACTAGGTCACCGTCCTTGATTTCCACATAACGGTGGCGACCAATCGACATCTTGCGAAGACCGTTGATCGGCTCACCCATACGACCTGTCTCAAGAATAATCAACTCATGGTCTTCAAAGCGAGACATATCTTTTGGCTTAATCAAAAGACTCTCGTTAGCTAGAGACAATTTCTTGAGGCGAATCGCGGTACGGACGATATTTTCAATATCAAATCCTGTCAAAACCACACGACGACCTGTTGCATCCGCAGCGTCAAACACCTGCTGGATACGAGAGAGGTTGCTGGCTACTGCCGCAACAATGATACGGCCCTCCCAGTCCGCAATGGTTTGAGTGATTTCGTCCCCAACTTCACTTTCACTAGCCACTTGGATATTACTGTCTGCATTGGCTGAATCGCTAAGAAGAGCTAGAACTCCATCACGACCGATTTCTGCCAAACGAGCGAAGTCTGTCGCATAGGATTCACTAGCTGTCTGGTCAAATTTAAAGTCACCTGTATAAACGATACTACCTTCAGCTGTCTTCAAGACAACACCCAAACTTTCTGGGATAGAGTGTGTCGTACGGAAGAAGGACACCACAGTTCCTCCAAAATCAATCTCCGTATCCTCATCAATGACATGGAAATCATTGAATTTCTTAACCGCATCATTTCCTTTGACAAAGAGTTTGGCCAACTCAATGGTCAACTCGGAGCCAAATACAGGTACCTTGGCTTCCGCCAAGAGATAAGGAAGAGCACCAATGGCATCCGCATGGCCGTGGGTCAAGAAGACCCCAGCGATACGGTCGCTATTTTCAAAAAGGTAGTCCATATTTGGAATAACTACGTCCACCCCTAGTTGTTCATTTTCAGGGTATTTCAGACCTGCATCCAAAACGAAAATAGACCCATCGATTTCAGCGATATACATATTTTTCCCGTTTTCACGTACACCACCAAGTGTTGTTAAACTGATATTACTCATTTTTCCTCCGAAAGCTTTGTTTATCTTGATTATAGGGTTGCTTACCCTTTTATTCTAAAAGCACTATTACTGTTAGCCGAATCTTTTCCTACCATTATACCATTTTTTTGATGATTTTCAAAATGAAGATTTGTTTTCAAAAAAGAGCTGGTTTCCCAACTCTTTCCTATGATCTACTCTTTTTCCATTAAAAAGTCATAAATTTCTTGCACGGTACCCAGCGCCATCATTTCTTGGTCTTTGACGGTTTGTTTGAGATTTTGGTAAATCTGACTTTCTCCGATCTCCCGTTTTGGTGCCTCTTTATTCACTGTCATGACACCATCTTTGATCGTCACAAAGCCTAGTTCTTCAAATATTTGAATCATTTTGACCAGCAAGATTTGTTGGATATTAAGATAAGTAGCCAAATCTTTCAGCTTGTAGCGAATATCAAACTCTGGGAACTGATAGATGGTCTTGTACAATTTGGCAAACTGCTCTCTAGTCCCATAACCTGTCAGATAGTAAGCCTTGTCAATATCATTTTTGAAATAGACAGCAGAGAAATGCTGTTCCTGAAAAATGGTCTTCAGCTGAGTAATATCCTCAGGAATGGTTTTTACAACAACAGCTTCACTATCTACTAAATCTGGTAGTTCTCCAGCAAAATCCAAGACTGGAACTCCCTCTGGCAAGACTGCATTCTTCCCACGGATGTTAAAAAGTTGAACACCTTCCACACGCGCATCCACCATCATCAACTGGAGAGCAGTTTGGCCATTCCATTGGTTGACAGACAATTTGACTGCCAACTCTAGATTCTTGGTTTGAGCAAATTCTGTTGCCCATCTACCTTGTCCAAAGGCCACCACTTCAAAACTCGCCTCACCCTTGGAAATTTTCAGCTTGAGATGGGCATTTCCTGCTCCCATAGTACGAGCACTTTCGACCTGAAAATCCTTGATATAAAAGATAGGTTTCTGATTGTCCATGCCAAAAGGTGCCAAACGTTCAAAACTTTTGACCGTTTCCAAGCTAAGTGCCTCCAAATCCAGTTCTTCATCTAGATTTAACTTGTTCTTGCCAGCAGCATCTGCACCTTTTTCACGAACATAATCTTCCAAGACTTGAGATAAATCTGAAAGTTTCTCAACTTCCAGCGTCATACCAGCCGCACCAGCATGGCCACCAAAGGCGATGAAGAGGTCTCGATGAGGATCCAGAGCTTCAAAAATATCGACCGCTTCCACACTACGAGCACTACCCTTGGCACGACCGTCCTCTATATTGAGAACGATGACTGTCTGCCCTAATTCTTCCAACAAACGACCAGCGACGATTCCCAGAACCCCAGGGTTCCAGCCTTCCTTGGCCAAGACTTGAACCTTCTTCTCAGAGTCCACCATGGTCTTAGCTTCTTCATAGATAGACTTGACGATTTCCTTGCGCTCTTCGTTTTTCTGATGAATCATGAGGGCAATCTCGTGAGCTTCCTCGTCGTCAAATCCAGTCAACAAATCAATGGCAGGATTGGGATCATCCAAGCGTCCCAAGGCATTCAAACGAGGGGCAATCTGAAAACCAACCGTTTCTTCTGTTACTTCGTTGGCGGCAAATCCAGCCATGTCCAGCATTTCTTGTAAACCAATGCGCTGAGTATGCCCCAGCATTTCTAGACCATATTGAACCAAGATACGGTTCTCATCCGTCAAACTCACCATATCTGCAATAGTTCCGATAGCGACCAAATCAAGCAATTCCACTTGCACTTCTTCTAACAGGGCACAAGCCAACTTGAAAGCCACTCCACAACCAGCCAAATATTTGAAAGGATAGTCCGCATCAGGGTGTTCAGGATGGACAATGGCATAGGCATCAGGGAGGGTTTCAGGCATGGAATGATGGTCGGTCACAATGACATCTACTCCCATAGACTGGGCCAATTCAATAGCCTCGTGACCCGCAACTCCATTATCCACTGTCACAATCAAGGAAATTCCTTCTTGCTCGATAAAATATTTGTAAACACTGGCATTAGGTCCATAACCGTCGGTAAAACGATTAGGCAGATAAACCCGGCACTCGGCACCAAGCTGTTCCAAACTTTCCTTAACAATAGAAGCCGAAGTCATTCCATCCGCATCGTAATCACCGTAAACGAGGATATTTTCCCCTTCTTCAATGGCCTGACGAATCCGTTCCACTGCCTTATCCATATCATGGAGTAGATAAGGGTCATGCAAGTCCTCCAAGGAAGGTTCTAAAAACTTCTTCAGACTTTCTTGGTTCTGAATCCCTCTCTCAAATAATAACCGAGCCACCTCAGGACCCAGTCCAGCCTTCTTGGCTATCTTTGTAAAATTCGCATCTTCAACCTGCGAGGCAAACTGCCATTCATAAGTAGGTGTTATCAAAAAGACATCCACTCTTTCTAAGAATTCTATTGCTTCATTATAACATGATTTAGGCTTTTTCTCTATCCAGATTGCTTTTTTATAAAATTTTAGTGAATTTTTTCAGATATGATTTGACAAGACAAATTTTTTGGTGTAGAATCATGTTATAAAATCTAACACAAAGGAGATTCCTTATGGCTTTAGTAGAATTTGAACACGTCGAAAAATATTACGGAGACTACCACGCACTCCGCGACATCAATCTCCATTTTGAAAAAGGGCAAGTTGTTGTCCTCCTAGGCCCTTCTGGTTCTGGCAAATCCACTCTTATCCGCACTATCAATGGTTTGGAGGCTGTTGACAAGGGAAGCCTTCTAGTAAATGGTCACCAAGTTGCTGGTGCCAGCCAGAAAGATTTGGTGCCTCTTCGCAAAGAAGTCGGCATGGTTTTTCAACATTTTAACCTCTATCCGCATAAAACAGTGTTAGAAAACGTAACACTAGCACCCATAAAAGTTCTAGGAATTGATAAAAAAGAAGCTGAAAAAACAGCCCAAAAATATCTGGAATTTGTTAATATGTGGGACAAAAAAGATTCTTATCCAGCCATGCTATCTGGTGGACAAAAACAACGGATTGCCATCGCACGTGGACTCGCCATGCATCCTGAACTCCTCCTCTTTGATGAACCAACATCTGCTCTTGATCCTGAAACCATCGGCGATGTTCTGGCAGTTATGCAAAAATTAGCCCACGATGGTATGAATATGATTGTCGTTACCCATGAAATGGGCTTTGCCCGTGAAGTTGCGGACCGCATCATCTTTATGGCTGATGGAGAAGTGTTGGTGGATACGACAGATGTTGATGACTTTTTCGACAATCCAAGCGAACCTCGTGCCCAACAATTCCTCAGCAAAATCATCAACCACGAAAGTGACAAAGTCAAATAAGGAGGCGCCTATGAAAAAGAAATTCTTTTTATCAGCATTATTGATTAGCCTTTTGGGCCTTGCTGCTACAAAACCAGTTCAGGCTGATACCAGTGTCGCAGATATTCAAAAAAGAGGCGAGCTGGTTGTTGGTGTCAAACAAGACGTTCCCAATTTCGGTTACAAGGATCCCAAGACAGGGACCTTTTCTGGTATCGAAACTGACCTGGCCAAGATGGTAGCTGATGAGCTCAAGGTCAAGGTTCGTTATGTGCCTGTTACAGCACAAACCCGTGGCCCCCTTCTGGACAATGAACAGGTCGATATGGATATCGCAACCTTTACCATCACAGACGAACGCAAAAAACTCTACAACTTTACCAGTCCCTACTACACGGACGCATCTGGCTTTTTGGTCAATAAATCTGCCAAAATCAAAAAGATTGAGGACCTAAACGGCAAAACCATCGGAGTCGCCCAAGGTTCCATCACCCAACGCCTGATTACTGAACTGGGTAAAAAGAAAGGTCTGAAGTTTAAATTCGTCGAACTTGGTTCCTACCCAGAATTGATTACTTCCCTGCATGCTTACCGTATCGACGCCTTTTCCGTCGACCGCTCGATTCTGTCTGGCTACATCAGCAAGCGCACAGTGCTACTAGATGATAGTTTCAAGCCATCTGACTACGGTATCGTTACCAAGAAATCAAATACCGAACTCAACGACTATCTTGATAACTTGGTTACTAAATGGAGCAAGGATGGTAGTTTGCAGAAACTTTATGACCGTTACAAGCTCAAACCATCTAGCCATACTGCAGATTAAGGAGGATACCCCATGACAGATTTATCATCTTGGACAGCCTATTTTCAGGATTTTGGACAATTTTTCAATGGTTTCCTCTTCACTCTTGCACTAGCTATCGGATCTTTTATCCTAGCCATGGTTTTGGGCATCTTCTTTGGAGCCATGTCAACCAGCAAGCGTCCAATATTGAGAATTTTAGCTCGCATCTTTGTCGAATTTTACCAAAATACTCCCCTCTTGGTGCAGTTTGTTATCGTTTTTTATGGCCTACCTCTTATCAGTGACCATATCATCATGATTCCGATTTATTGGACAGCTGTTCTCTGCGTCGGACTTTATCACGGCGCCTATATCGCTGAGGTTATTCGCTCAGGTATTCAGTCTATTCCTAGCGGTCAGATGGAGGCCGCCTTGTCGCAAGGTTTTACCTATATCAGCGCCATGCGCTTGATTATCTTGCCTCAGGCCTTCCGTATTATTCTCCCTCCTTTGACCAACCAAATTGTTAACCTCATCAAAAACACCTCGACAGTCGCTATCATCTCTGGAGTGGACTTGATGTTTGTGACCAAGTCTTGGTCGGCTCTTAACGGAAACTATATCCCAGCCTTTCTAGGTGCTGCCCTTCTCTACTTTTCTCTTTGCTTCCCTGTTGCCCAGTTTGGTCGCAAGATGGAGCAAGCCAACAAAAAAGCTTATTCACTTTAGGAGGTTACTATGGAATCCATTTTAGAAGTTTTGACCCCAGATAACCTAGTCTTTATCTTTAAAGGATTTGGCTTGACCCTCTATATTTCTCTGATTGCCATCGTCCTCGCTACCCTTATCGGGACAGTGCTAGCCGTCATGAGAAATGGGAAAAATCCTGTCTTACGTATCATCTCTAGCATTTACATCGAGTTTGTGCGTAACGTTCCCAACCTTCTCTGGATTTTCACCATCTTTTTGGTTTTCAAGATGAAATCCACACCAGCAGGAATCACTGCCTTCACTCTCTTTACATCAGCGGCCCTAGCTGAGATTATTCGAGGTGGTCTCAATGCCGTAGACAAGGGGCAGTACGAAGCAGGAATGTCACAAGGCTTCACTTCATCCCAAATCCTCTACTACATCATTCTCCCACAAGCCATTCGTAAAATGCTGCCAGCCATCATTTCTCAGTTTGTAACCGTGATTAAGGATACCAGCCTCCTCTACTCTGTTATCGCCCTACAAGAACTCTTTGGAGCCAGCCAAATTCTCATGGGCCGTTATTTCGAACCAGAGCAAGTGTTTAGTCTTTATATCCTGATTGCCCTCATCTACTTCAGCTTTAACCTAGCCATTTCTAGCCTGTCTCATATGCTAGCCAAACGTTGGCAACAAGCTGCAGAATAATACTCTTCGAAAATCTCTTCAAACCACGTCAGCTTCACCTTGCCGTATATATGTTACTGACTTCGTCAGTTCTATCCACAACCTCAAAACAGTGTTTTGAGCAGCCTGCGGCTAGCTTCCTAGTTTGCTCTTTGATTTTCATTGAGTATAAACAGCCACTCTCCAGTTCAATTGGAGAGTTTTTTGATGAGAGTAGATATTTATAGACCTCAATTTGACACCATACTTTTTCTATGATAAAATGTAACAAATTTATTTACAACAAATCGAATCTAAATGAAATGGAATTTTCTATGAAATCACTCAAAGGACTACTCTTTATCATAGCTAGTTTTATCTTGACTATTTTGACTTGGATGAACACTTCTCCCCAATTCATGATTCCAGGACTAGCTTTAACAAGCCTATCTCTGACCTTTATCCTCGCCACTCGTCTCCCCCTACTAGAAAGCTGGTTTCACGGTTTGGAGAAGGTCTACACCGTCCACAAATTCACAGCCTTTCTCTCCATCATCCTACTCATCTTTCATAACTTTAGTATGGGCGGTCTGTGGGGCACTCGCTTAGCTGCTCAGTTTGGCAATCTTGCAATCTATATCTTTGTCAGCATCATCCTTGTCGCCTATTTAGGAAAATACATCCAATACGAAGCTTGGCGATGGATTCATCGTCTAGTTTACCTAGCCTATATTTTTGGACTCTTTCACGTCTACATGATGATGGGCAATCGTCTTCTCACATTTAATCTTCTAAGTTTTCTTGTTGGTAGCTATGCTCTTTTAGGCTTGCTAGCTGGTTTTTATATCATTTTTCTATATCAAAAGATTGGCTTCCCCTATCTAGGGAAAATCACCAATCTCAAACGATTAAATCACGATACTAGAGAAATTCAAATCCATCTTAGCAGACCTTTCAACTATCAATCAGGACAATTTGCCTTTCTAAAGATTTTCCAAGAAGGCTTTGAAAGTGCTCCGCATCCCTTTTCTATCTCAGGAGGTCATGGTCAAACTCTTTACTTTACTGTCAAAAATTCAGGTGACCATACCAAGAATATCTATGACAATCTTCAAGTCGGTAGCAAAGTAAGCGTAGACAGAGCTTACGGACACATGATCATAGAAGAAGGACGAGAAAATCAGGTTTGGATTGCTGGAGGTATTGGGATTACCCCCTTCATCTCTTACATCCGTGAACATCCTATTTTAGATAAACAGGTTCACTTCTACTATAGCTTCCGTGGAGAAAAAAATGCAGTCTACCTAGATTTACTCCGTAACTATGCTCAGAAAAATCCTAATTTTAAACTCAATCTAGTAGACAGTAGGAAAGACGGCTATCTTAATTTTGATCAAGAAGAAGTACCCGAACATGCAATCGTCTATATGTGTGGTCCTCTTTCTATGATGAAGTCACTTGCCAAACAGATTAAGAAACAAAATCCAAAAGCAGAGCTTATTTACGAAGGATTCAAGTTCAAATAACCAATCATACTCTCCTGGGAATTCTAGGAGAGTTTTTTATAGCCAAATAAAATAAGACCGGAGCGATACAATTTTGGCATTCAAATCAATTGATAAGAATGTTTTATAGTGGAGTGAAATAGGATACGAACAAATTGATTAGGAAAATCAAATGAATTTATAGAAATCTTTTAGCAGTCATGACGTCCTATTCCAGTTTCAAAACGCTATAGAAGCAGCATTGTGCTAGTCTAGTTTCAGTTGACTATACTAAAACGAGTAGCTTGAAACACCAAAAAACCCACCCAATGGGCAGGTTTCATCTGTATTATTCAGCTAGATTAAGCTTTACCTTCTGAACCGAATACGTCGATACGTTCTTCAACTGATGCTTGGATAGCTTTTACACCGTCAGCCAAGAATTTACGTGGGTCGAAGAGTTTTTTCTTGTCGTATTCTGCTTCGTTTGCTTCGTAGTCACGAGCAAATTTACGAGTTGCGTTAGCGAATGCGATTTGGCATTCTGTGTTAACGTTAACTTTGGCAACACCAAGTTTGATAGCTGCTTGGATTTGCTCATCAGGAATACCTGATCCACCGTGCAATACGATTGGGAATCCAGGAAGAGCTTCTGTCAATTTTTGCAAGTGGTCAAGGTCAAGACCTTCCCAGTTTGCTGGGTAAGGACCGTGGATGTTACCGATACCAGCTGCCAAGAAGTCGATACCAGTTTCAACCATTGCTTTAGCGTCTTCGATTGGAGCCAATTCACCTTTACCGATGATTCCGTCTTCTTCACCACCGATAGTACCAACTTCAGCTTCTACTGAGATACCTTTAGCGTGTGCTTTTTCAACAACTTCTTTAGCCAATTTAAGGTTTTCTTCAACTGGAAGGTGTGAACCGTCAAACATGATTGAAGTGTAACCAACTTCGATACACTCAAGTGCATCTTCGTAGTGACCGTGGTCAAGGTGGATAGCTACTGGTACAGTGATACCCATTGATTCAACAAGGTTAGCGATCAAGTTGCGAGCAACTTTGTAACCACCCATGTATTTAGCAGCACCCATTGAAGTTTGGATCAAAACTGGAGCTTTTTTAGCTTCTGCTGCGCGCAAGATAGCTTGAGTCCACTCAAGGTTGTTTGTGTTAAATCCACCAACTGCATAACCGTTGTCACGAGCTGCTTGGACAAATTTTTCTGCTGAAACGATTGCCATTTTATCAGGCCTCCTGTATATTTTTATGGGTCATCCCATTTACATTGTTCATTTTATCACTTTTTGACAAAAAAATCTAGTTTTTCCCGTAGTTTCGATTGAATTTCTTCTAGCTTCATCTATGTAAACCCTTTCCCTCCCTAGTCTTGGGCAACATTTGGAAAAGCTATAAAGAAGGTTAAACGATTCTCCTTCATCTCAAAACGATAAGCTAATTTTTCATGTTCCAATAGACTCTTGACCACAAAGAGTCCCATCCCAGACCCCTTGGCCTTGCGACTAGCATTGTCAGAAAAAGACTGGGCTAGTTTTTCTTGTTCTTCTGGACTACAGCTATTCTCAATAAAGAGTTCTCCTTTTCTTTCTCCAATTCGAACTAAGCCACCTGGAACAGAGTGCTTAATGGCATTACTGATGAGGTTAGACAGGATTAACTTCATAACTGATGGGTTTAGATAAGCCTGCTGATGAGTCAAACTATTGTCTATCTGGAGTTCTCTTTCTTTGGCTAGTAAGGCATAATCCTTAACGAGACTTTGCGTCATCTGGAGAAGATCAATTGTTTCCCTATCATCTCGTAATTCCTGCACAGAAGAGAGAGAAAGTATCTGGAGAACATGGTGATTGAGCTCATCCACAATCCCCAAGGCAACTCCCAGATAGTGATCTCTATCCTTATAGCGCCCGATATTTTCTTTAATGTTTTCGATTAGGATTTTCAAACTAGCCAGCGGTGTTTTCAATTCATGAGAAGCTCCTCGTAGGAATTCGACCTTCATCTTTTCCAGCTGGAGAATGGCTTCATTCTTGTCATGCAAGTCCGCAATAACAGTCAAAAGATGCTGGTAAAGGCTATTGATTTGTTCCTTGAGATCACCAATCTCATCCTTGGAATCCACGCGCAATCGCACTTGGACATCCAGTTCCATCATCCGACGAGTCACCCGTTTGATTTCCAAGATCGGGGCAACAATGGTCCGAGCGTAGATATAGGCCACCAAGAGGGAAATCAGAAAGGATGCCAGCAAGGTATAGGGAAGAAATTGGAGACTGATTTGCTCTGCTTCCTTTTGCAAATCCATGGAAGCTAGAAACTGGAGAGTCATGGTGCTACCATCTTGCGTTTTCACCTCCCGCTCCTCGATAAAGAGGGAGGTAGTCTGGCGGTCTGTGTCCAGAGGAAGATTGTCCTTGACTTCTAACTTATCCTCGGTCATCTCGCCCTTGACAGCCCCCTTGATATCACTAGTCTGGGAATACAAGTCTAACACTTTCTCTATACTCTGCCTATCCTTTCCTTCGAGTGACCGGGCAATGGCTGTCGCTTTCTGACCAATAGTTTCTTGACGGTGGCTCAGATAAGTCGAAGGAAAAAGAAAATAAATAGCCAAATGAAGGCAAATAACCAGAACACTAAAAATCGAGAAGGTATAGATAAATATCTTTGTAAATAAACCTGTTCGTTTCATTTTCGCTCCAATTTATAACCAACATTGCGCACAGTGTGGATACAATCCAAGTCTAGCTTTTTCCGCAGTTCCTTAATATAAACATCAATAACACGGTCAAAGGGAACCTCATCTGTCGCTTTCCAGACCGCATCGATTATCTGAGATCGAGTCAAGGCTCGTCCTTCATTTTTCACTAAATAATCAAGAATTTCCAACTCTTTAGCATTGATGGCCACTTCTTGACCTGCGAGGCTTGCACTGTAGCTTTCAAAGTCCACCTTGGCATCCTTATAGGAGAAAATTCGTCCTGTATCGTAGTAGCGCTTGAAAATCGCGTCCACCCTCACTTTTAAGAGGGAGAGGGAGAAGGGCTTTTCCAGATAGCCATCTGCTAGCGAAGCAAAAGCACTCATCTTGTATTCCTCATCCTGAAAGGCGGTCAACATCAGGACAGGGACCTGACTAGTCTTACGAATCTCAGCTAGAACTTCTAAGCCATTGAGTTTGGGCATCTGGATATCCAGTAAAATCAGGGCCACCTCATAGCTGGAAAATTGCTCTAAGGCTTCTTGCCCATCTGCAGCCTCAATGGTTTCATAACCACAATCTGTCAAATAGTCACTGATCCCCTCACGGATCATCTCTTCATCTTCTACAATTAAAATTTTCATACTTTAACTGCTCTCTATTTTTTATTTTTCTTAGAATAAATACCTACTCTATTTTCTATTATAGTCTCTTGCTGGCCTTTTGTCTTTAAGTAACTGACTACTAGATAAAACAAAGAGAGCCTATCGCTCTCTCTGCTCACATTTCACTCCCCGTGAAATGAACGTTATTTAGTTGCTTTTGAAAATGTTACAACGTAGTTATAATCTTTCCCATTAGCTTGATAGACATAGTCCTCTTTGAAAGTGTAGCCACGTTTTCTCAACTCTTCTTTCTTAGCTTCAACTTGGTTCTGAACTGCTACTTTCACCTGTTGTTCATTTGTTGAACCTTCCACGATTTCAAGAGAAGTTCCATCGATATATCCTAGGAAACCTGCAATATCTTTCATTTTATCAAAGTTATAAAATACATTTACTTTGACCTTTTGAGGAGCTGGCTGTTCTAGACTTCTACGATTTCTGCTAGCGCGTGGTTGAACTGCTGGAGCCATCCTGAAACCTGTAGTTCCTGTAGCTTGCTTAGTGAAAGTGACTACGTAATTAAAGTTTTTCACATCAGTATCTTGCTCAAATACTATTTCTTCTTTTACTGTATATCCACGTTTATTTAATTCTTGAACTTTAGCTTGAATTTTTTCTTTTACTAATTCTTTTGCCTGTGCTTCACTCGTTCCAGCAGGAATCGTAACGGTATTTTTTTCACCAGGATCACCAAAGAAGCCTGGAATATCTTTCATACCATCAAAATTATAATAAATAGAGACTGTGTTTTGAGGTTCCTCAATACTTCTACGACGACGAGTTACTCGAGGTTGGTAAGTTCCTGCACTTCGGAAGCCTGAGTCACCAGTTGTAGAACTGTCCGACGTTGCCGCAGGTTTTGCTTGTGGTGAGTCTTCAGATGAGGACGGCTGAGAAGATGGATTGCTAGAAGTTAGTGCGCTGTTTGCTACTGTACTATTTTCATCTATAGTTGTTCCACCAGCATGACTTTCGATTGGTTTATTGTAATCAGGGCTGTCATAGGTTACACCTGGAGTCTCAATCTTAGCCAGTTCTTCTCTGTACTCTTCTACAATATCAACCTGTTTCTCCGTATCTTGTTCTGTAGCAAGCTTCTTGTGGTACTCTTCAGTGAGTTTTGTTACTTTTTCGCGGGCTTCTTTTTTCTGCTCCTCGTTTAGAGTGCTCTCATTGATTTCTTTGTCTTTTGTTGCCCTATCTTCATCAATCGCAGCTTTATTACTGTCTTCAGTTTCTTTCTCTAAAGACTTCTCTGAACCCTGATGTTCCACAGCTGGTTCATCGCCTTGAGGTTTTTCTTCATTAGAAGTTGAATCGTTTGAGTTGCCATCAGTTGTAACGTCTGTTGATGAATTTGAAGTATTTCCCGTTGTAGCAGTCGTTGATTCTGGAGCTGTTGATTCAGTTGATGAACTTGAGTCAGCTGAATTACTTGTTGCACTTGATGAAGCCGTATTGTCTGTAGACGGTTGTTCTTCTGTGACTGGTGTTCCTTCTGCTACTGGATTTTCTGATTCACCTTCGTTAGGCGCCTCATTTGTAGAGTCTACTGCTGGCACTGGTGTGGCTGTTTCAGTAGTTGCAGATGTTCCTTCTTCTGCTGACTCTTTTCCTTCAGATTCATTTGCTACCTCTTCTGGTTTTGTTTCATCAGAGGTCAATGTTGAAGGAGTTGATTCATCTGAATCAGCACTAGTTGTAGCGCCTGTTGTTGGATTATTTGATGTTTCGGCGTTACCTTCATCTCCTGATGTTGAATCTTCTTTTGGAGCTAGTTTTTCTTCAGTTTCTTTCGCTTCTTTTCCTGTTGCTCCTGATTCTTCAACTTCTTTTTCTGAAGTTGAATCTGTTTCTTTTGGTGCTGTAGCTGATTCTGCTGGAGCTTGTGTTCCTGCTTCCTCAGATGTTTTTCCTTCAGCTTCCGATGTAGAATCTGTTCCTGATTCTACAGATGGTTGTGTAACTGTTGACTCACCTTCAGAGGCAGTTGATGAAGATTCAGTTGAAGAAACTGAATCCTCCGCTTTACCTTCTTCTCCTGTTTCTTTTGGAGCTAGTTTTTCTTCTACTGGTTGACCTTGTTCTCCTGCAGTTGTACCCTCTACCGCTGGCGCTGGCTCTTCAACTTTCGGCATTTCTGCTTTTTCTTCAGTTGTATTTCCTGATTCATCTGAATTAGCACTAGCTGTAACACCTGTTGATGGAGTATTTGCCGTTTCTGACGTTTTCTCAGGTTCTTTTCCTTCTTCTCCTGTTGTTTCCCCTGCTTCTGCTGTTGCACCTGGTGTAGTTCCTTCTGTTTCATTTTCTTTAGGTGTTGTTTCTGCTGAAGTTCCTGAAGCTTCTGTTGATTCTGTTGCAGCTTCTGCGTTTGATTCAGCTGGTTTCGCTACCTCTGGCTCGGTTGCTTTTGATTCAGTTGATTCTACTGGAGCTTCCGCTTTTGGTGTAGCTGGTTTTGCTACCTCTGGCTCGGTTGCTTTTGATTCAGTTGATTCTGCTGGAGTTTCTGCGTTTGGTTCAGTTGGTTTCGCTGCCTCTGGCTCTGTTCCTTCAGCTTCCTTTGCTACTTCTTCTGTTGAAGCTGGGGTTTCTGGTTTTGATGGTGCTGGGGTTTCTTCTGCTGGTTGATCTTGTTCTCCTGAAGTGTCTTCCTCTACCACTGGCGCTGTTCCTTTTGGTTCAGCTGACGCCTCTGGTGCTTCAACTTTCGACGCTTCTACTTTTCCTTCAGTTGCATCTTCTTTAGGTGTTGGAGTAGTTGGCTCTTCAACTTTCGGCGTTGGAGTTTCTGCATTTGGTTCTGCTGGTTTTGCTACCTCTGGCTCTGCTTCTGTTCCTTTTGGTTCAGATGATTCTGTTGGCGTTTCTACTTTCGGTGCTGGAGCTTCTGCATTTGGTTCAGCTGGTTTAGCTATCTCTGACTCTGTTACTTCTGGTTCCGTTGCTTCTGTTGCACCCGGTTGTTCTTCTTTATTTTCTGGAGTTGTCGGTGCTTCTGTTTTTGGTTCAGATGATTCTGTTGGCTCTTCCACTTTTGTCGCTGGAGTCGCTGGCTTCTCTTCTTTCGGCGCTGGTGTTGCTGGTTCTTCCACTTTTGGCGCTGGAGTCGCTGGCTTCTCTTCTTTCGCTTCTGGAGTCACTGGCTCTTCCGCTTTTGGCGCTGGCGCTTCAGAACTTGGATTTGAAACTACAGGTTGATTTGTAGTCCCTATATTCGAAGGGACCTTGTCTGTTACTGGACTTGATTCAGTTGAGTTTCCTGACTCATTTGTAGTATCTGCAGATGGAGCAGGTAAAGTTTCTGATCTTGTTTCGGCTTTTGGCGTAACTGAGACTGAGGCTTCTGATTTCGGTGCTGATACTGCTGGTGTTTCCACAGCTACTGGTGTCGTTTGTTTAACAGTAGTCCTTTGCTCTCCAGTTACAGTATCTGTCTTTGTTTCAACTTCATAACTTTGACGGCTACCAGAATTCTCAATCGACACTCGCTGTCTTTTGACTTCTGTATTTCCATCTTTTAGAAAAGCTTCTTCGCTAAAATACAATTTATTATTAGCAAAAATCAAATCTCTATTTGCAATACGATTTATCTCAACCAAACTATCAACAGATAACCCTGTTGCACCACTAATAGCACTCAGTGTATCTCCCCACTTAATTGTGTAGTGTGATAAATTGTCTATATTTTGAATATCAGCTTTCACTTCCTCAACTGTTCTGGCTACCCAGACACCATCTTGTTCACTGGCTGATACAGTTGGAGCTAAAAAGCCCAGCCCTAGCAAAATGACACCTGTCGCAACAATTGCACCAGTTCTTAATTTTCTAAAGCCACGGAGGGACAAGCTTCCTCTAACATTTGTTTGTCTCATAATGTTTATTTTTCCTCACTATTCTATATTTTCTAAAGTAGACCCTGCCTAGGTCTACTAGCCTATGTTTGCGATATGGATAGGCTTCTACAGATTTATCTATCTATTTTTATGCACAATTCCATATATAAGTTGCGAAACTCCTTTCCAATAAATTCCATAACCTTAGTATATCATATTTAAGTACTAAAGTACAAAGAAAGCAACTGAAAGCAATGATTGTTACCATTGCTTTCTGCTTCATGTATCATTTTAAAACTTTCAGTTGCTAGCCTCATTTTTCAGTCTAGCATCAGTATTATTCACCATCGAGCAAGAGCTCTTTTGGTTGTTTTCTAAGGAGATTGCTTGAAGCAAGCGCCATAACGAGAACCACTAGAACCAAGGCTAGGACAAAGACGATGATAAAGTCTGATGTCTGAATGGAAATATCTAGGCTTGACAAGGTCTTGTTAAAGCCATCTACTTCTGCACCACCACCAAGGTTAGAGGCTTGAGCCGCCTTGCTAGCTTGCTTGGCAACACCTGAAGTGACATTGGCAAGGACAGTATTTCCGATTGCACGAGCTGTGTAGTTGGCTAGGAAGTAAGCAGAAACGAGAGCAGGAATTGCAATTAAGATGGATTCGGTGATGAATTGCCCCAAGATACTTGCCTGCTTGAGACCGATAGAGAGGAGAATTCCCACTTCCTTGCGACGGGCGTTGATCCAAAGGCTGAGCAAGAGGGCAAGGAGAAGAACTGAGAAGCTCAAGCTACCCCAGAAGAGGAGATTGGCCATCTTGTACATACCAGAGATGGATTGCTCAAGAGCTGGGTAGTTAGATGAGCTCTTAACGAGTGTATAGCTCTTCCAATTTATACCACTGATACCATTCAACTCTTTCATGACATCATCCAAGTTCTTGTCCGCTGTTACAAAGAAGGTTGCGTCCCCATAAATAGCTGTGTCTTCTGTGTAACCATAAAGTTTTGCAGCCGTGTGAATGTCTGTGATGGCTGTGTTTTCGTAAAGCTCTTGTGAGTAAGTTACTGCCGACTTATTGTGGCCATCAAAGAGTCCCTTGATTGTCACTTGGACTGTTTCCTTGGCACCTTTTTCATTGTCTGCATCGTAGATATTAGAGTCTAGTTTGACCTTATCTCCTACTTTCCAGCCGTGTTTGGCTGCCAAGTCCTTGTGCAGAAGAATCTTGTCCTTGTCGTCGTTGGTTAGGTGCTCACCTTCGACCAGCTTATAAGAACCGGAAACAAACTTATCTTCTTTAGAAGAGTCATTGACACCAGTAATCATCAAGCTACTTCCAAAATGTTTAGCACGGTCAGGTGTCAGATTTTTCTTGGTATCTGGCGTTTCGATGAGTTCATATCCAGTCAAATCTCCGATAGCGTTGATGCGTTTAACATAAGACTCGATGGCCTTGTTTTCAGTGATTTTTTTGATGTCCTCACCCTTAATATTCCCAGCACCACGTGGCGTTCCTTGATTAACGCGACGATTGATTTGCATGGAGAAGCTGTTGGTGATATTTTTAAAGGTCTCCTGAGAAGCCTTGGCAGTAGCTCCCTTGATCGACAAGCCGACCAAACTCAAGCTCGCCATGAGGAGAATAATCAGGAAGATGACAATCGATTTGAAAAACTTCCTTGTAACATAGGCAAATGCGTTGTGTAACATAGGTTCCCTTTCTAGATGTTGTTCTATTTTATAGTTCTAATACTCAATGAAAATCAAAAAGCAAACTAGGAAGCTAGCCGTAAGCTGTACTTGAGTACGGTAAGGCGACGCTGACGTGGTTTGAATTTGATTTTCGAAGAGTATAACTGAAAAAGCTCATATTATTTCGTCGTATTGCGAGTTTCAGTCAGTTTCTTGTCCTTCAATTCAAGTGTAATATCTGACGCTTGTGCCACTTCTTTGCTGTGGGTTACGACGATGACACATTTACCTGTTTTCTGGGCAAGTGATTTGAGCAGTTCGACAATATCTCCAGCAGTTTTAGGGTCTAGATTTCCTGTTGGCTCATCTGCAAGAATAACTGGAGCTTCTGATACCAAACTACGAGCAATGGCAACACGTTGTTGTTGACCACCTGATAACTGGAGAACATTCCGCTTGATCTGACTTTCATCCAAACCAAGCTCAAGCAGTGTATCCTTGCTTGCCTTTTTGTTGACCAAGCGGATATTTTCCAGCGGAGAAAGATAATCTATCAAGTTATAATTTTGAAAGACCAGGGAAATATGGTGCATGCGATGGTAAGAATAGCCCTTCTTACGAATATCCTCTCCTTGAAAAAGGATAGAACCTTCAACAGGACTATCTAAACCAGCAAGGAGGGACAAGAGAGTGGATTTCCCCGCTCCTGACTCACCAATAATACTGTAAAATTTCCCGGGTTCAAAATTATAATTGATCTGATATAGGACTGCTTCAGCAGTGTTCTTATAACGGTAGGTAAGATCTTGTAATTGTAATAAAGTCATGATTTCTCCTTCTTATACTCAATGAAAATCAAAGTTCAAACTAGGAATCTAGCAGCAGGTTGCTCAAAGCACAGCTTTGAGGTTGCAGATACAGCTAACGCGGTTTGAAGAGATTTTCGAAGAGTATTAACTAATAGATGATAAAATTTCTTTAGGCGATTTTCTAAATAAGAATAGGAAACAAAGGGCTACAGACAAGCAACTAAGCAGAACTAGAAAAACATAGGATTCTGCAAAAGATAGGATACTGGTTGATAAACTGCTTGCTTTAGCTAGTGTGTCTTGTAGGGCTGCCTGATCTCCACTTGCTAGTAGTGTTTGGAGTAGGTAAGATGTGATGGCGTTTCCTGCAACAAATGCTGGAAGCAAGGCACCGAGAGATACCAAAACTACCTCTAAACAGAACTGTAGGAAAATCGAGCTCTTGCCTTTTCCAAGTGCAAGTAAAATTCCCACCTCATAGACCCGTTCTCTCAACCAGAGAGATAAGACCAGAATTAAGGCTCCGGCTCCAGCTATCAACATTCCATAAAGGAAAATGGTCAGAAAGGTTTGGAAGGTTGCAACTGAGTCTTTGATTTGTTCAAAGGCCTTGTTTTCCTTCTCGACTTGGTATCCTTGATTTTCCAAGGCCAAGTTTTCTACCTGCTTCACGAGTCCGTCCATTTCCTTAGGATTTTCTACATAGAAGCGCGCTGCACTGACTTGCGGTTCACTATTTCCCAAAAGAGTTTGGCTACTGTCATAGTCTGTAAAGACTTGATTTTCACTGAAGTCAGAAGACAAGCCTGTGAATTTCTCTTGTTTTTTACCAGAAAAGATGCCGACAATTTCAAAATCTACTGTTTGCCCTTTTCCAGATTCTGACTGTCCAACATCCAAGCGAAGCTTGTCATAAAGCGAAAGACCGTTCTTCTTAGCCAACTCTTCGTGGATCAGAATTTTATTGGAATCCCCTTTTTGAAGGTGTCGCCCTTCTTTTAGATTGAAAGCCGAGCTGGTAAAGGTAACATCCTTTGATGAATCTTCAAGAGCCGTTAAGCTAACCAAATTCTTATCCGCAGCGGAAAAATCATCACGCTCCACGCTCTGCTCGCCACTCACCGCTTCCTTGTCTTTTAGTTTTGCGACCGTCTCCAGTTCAGGAGAAACATTTTCCAGTCCCTTAATCTTGCTTACAGATGCTAGGTCTGACAACTTGAAAGTCTGACCGTTCTCTATCTTCTTAATAGAAAAAGAGGTATTGAGTGATTTGTAAAGATTGGTTTCCACCGTTTTGTTGGACTTCATCAGAGTCAAACAGGCTGAAATTCCAGCCAACAGGATCAATAAAATCAGAAATAAAATAAAACTTCTCAGTCGCTTTCTGCTGACATAAGCCCAAGCTCTTTGGATTGGATTCATTTGTCACCTCCATATTTGTAAGACTATTATAAAACCCAAATATGAAATGTTTATGAAATACGAAAAAAGAATCAAAAAGAGCAACGGCTTTCACCGTTGCTCTTTCAAGTACTATTCTAGCTGGTTTCCGACTCGTCTAAGCTTGACTTATCTTAACTGAGCAAGAATAGCTTTGAGTTTCTCAATCAACTCATCTTCTGT
Organism: Streptococcus sp. 1453; assembly: GCF_013276955.1. Taxonomy (NCBI): domain Bacteria; kingdom Bacillati; phylum Bacillota; class Bacilli; order Lactobacillales; family Streptococcaceae; genus Streptococcus; species Streptococcus sp. 1453. The sequence goes on along the minus strand of NZ_VMLZ01000002.1, from coordinate 1,166 downwards.
GTGGTCAGACTCTTTCTCATTGGCTAGGAAGGCAACTGCTTGAGCGAGAGCTTCTCGTGCTTGGTCGAGGACTTTCGCATCTACATTTGTAAGGTCGTTTTCTTGCAGAACCTTAGTTAATTCCTTGGTCAATTTCTTGAGTTCTGACTCTTTCTTACGACTCGCGATGAGGAAGAGAAGGAGACCAAGAAGAGCGAGAAGGCTACCAATCATCGTACCATATGGAAGATGACCTTGCTCTTTCCTTGTTTCTTTCCTTTCTTCTTCATCCTTAGTTGCTTGCTTGCCTTTCAAGGATTCGAGTGCTTCTTTGACCTTAGCAGTAACCTCTCTCAAGCCTGCCTCTGTCAAGTCAGCATTTCTAAGGGCTTCTTGACCCTCTCCGAGAATGACCTTCGCAGCGTCAATGACAGATTGATCAATACCATCCAAGTCTTTCAAACGAGTTTCCAGTTCTTCAACCAATCGAGCAAGTTCAGACTTGTCAACAGGACCAGTCTCGCTAGGAGTCACCGTATTGCCTGAATTGTTTGAAGTAGATGTAGAAACTGGTGTTTCTTGAGCTGGAGTACTTGCTTGAGCCTGTCCAACAGTAGATGATGGAGTAGCAGGGGTGGTGTTGCTACTATCGTCTGTCGTCACACCAGGGGCTGGAGTGTTGCCACTGTTACCTGGTGTCACACTGTTGATATTGCTGTCAGCAGGGGTGGTAGTACCGCCGTTGTTCGTGTTAGCACCGTTATCGGCATTAGTACCGCTGTTGGTGTTAGCACTGTCGTCAGGACGTGGAGTTGGATTTGGACGAGGAGCAGGCTGAGGATTGATGTTATCGATAGCT